>JANYKD010000439.1 GCA_025361735.1 Phycisphaerales bacterium | reverse complement strand
CCCATGTTGGCGATGATGTTGAGGTAGTCGGCTGCCGTCACCTGGCCATCGAGATTGGTGTCGCCGGCACATGTGCCTTTGAGGATCATCTGCTGGAACGTCTGGCCGTCGGAGATCGTGGCGCCGCTCCAGAGGGTCTGGTGGATCATGCTGTTGTCCACCAGACCGACAGCGCCCGGAGCCTGAGTGCTGCCGATGGTGGTGATGATGCCCCGGCCGGTGATCACGCCGTTGGACATGAGATCCCGCAGCATGGTGTAGGGAGCCTGGCCGGAATAGGCGAGAATGACGCTGCCGTCGGCGAGATCAAGCGTGCCCAGAGCCAAGCCGCTGCCGCCGATGGCAAGGCTGGAGGTCTGCACCACCACGCCGGTGCCACGTGTGACCGACGCCGTGGCATTGTCGCCGACGGTCAGTGAGGCAAGGTGCTGGCTGGCGCCGAAGATCGCCGTCGCCCCGCCTGCAACGGTGAGTGAGGTCGCACCGCCGAAGCCAAGATCACTACTGAGGGTCTGGCTTCCAGCCGTTACGTTAACGGTGTTGGCACCGATCCCGCCAAGGAAACTGAGTTGCGCTGCCAGAGGCCCCGCAATGTTGGCCGCGTCATCCCCGGCACCAAGATCGAGCGTGAGGGCCTCGATGCCCGTGTAGCTGAACGTCGTGCTGCCCATGAGGATCTGGCTGCCGTTGACGGTGACAACGTCATTGCCGCTGCTGCCGACGACGACGAGTGAGTCGCCGAGCACCTGGCCTCCGCCGGAGATGGACAGGCCCGCCAGGGCCAGGGGATTTCCGTTGGACAGGTCGATGCGGATCTGATCATCGCCCGGGCCGCCGATGATCTGGACGCTGTTGAAGAGACTGAGCGGCCGGGTGGTGGTGACACCGTTGCGGGTGAACTCGGCCTGCCCCTGGGTATTGAGGCGCACGGTGAACTGTCCAGCGCTGGTGCCGCTTCCATCAAGGACAATCAGCGGCGAGAGAACTGTCCAGGAACGTGAGGACGAGGAGGCGAGGGCATTTCCGGCCGCATCTTTGATATTCGAGCACGCCGCGGCCAGGGCCAGGGAATAGGTGCCGGGATCGGCCGTCGAACCAGACAGGCCGCTCAGCGTCCAGGTGATACTGTCGGTCGTGGTCAGTGTTTGAGCATCGGTGATGAGATCGGAGGAGCCGTCGCGGGTGAGGCGCAGGTCGGCAAGACCGAAACCAATGACCGGTTCGCTGAAGATGATCTGCAATTGCGACAGGGCGGTGTTGCGCGGATCGGGGGCGATGCCGGTGAATTGCACCGTCGGGGCAATCCTGTCGATAATCAGGTCGTTGCCGGCGGCGCTGAATCCAGCGTTGCCCGTGGAATTCACCGCCGTGGTCATCACCTGCCAGCTTCCGTCGGGTAGCGCCGAGGTGAACGCGGATTCAGGCAGGTCCCAGGTGTAGTCGCCGTTGTTGGTGGCCGCGTAAAAGACGCCGTTGACGCCCACGTTAACCGTTGCGGTCAGGTCGGACACGGTCCCGCTCAGGGCGGGCGTTGAGTCCGAGGTAAGCAGCAGATTGTTACTGACGGTCAATGTTGGAGACACTACGTTCGTGGGTACAACGTAGGGCAGGAGATAGCTGGCGGGGATGGGCAGGCCCGTGGAGGTGTTGAAAGTGTCGCCCGGCCGCTGCCAGGCCACCGCGAGGTAGCAGGTGCCGCCGCCCTGTTTCATCAGGGCATCTATGTAGTAGGGCTGTCCGGCCACAAGCGAGATGCCCACCGATTTCTGCGAGGTGTAGAGGCCCCACTGGCGGGAACCGGTATAGCTGGCGACGGAGGCGATGACGACCTTGTGGGCCAGATCGGCATCCGTCGAGAGCGACAATTGGCCGGCATCGTCGCTGGCAATCCAGAAATAGTAGACGCCGGTGACGTCAGGCAGGATATAGCCGCGAAGCCGCTCACCGGAGTTGGACGCCCAGTTGCTCGGGGACTCGAAGTACTGCGTGCGGTACTCGTTGCCAGTCGGGTTGTTCGGATAATTGACGTTGCTGGTGAGGTCGGTGATGTTGGCGCCGCTGCCGATGTTCGTCCAATACTCCCGGTAGATGGCTCCACCCAGCTTGAAGGTGACCGGCGTCGAAGAGAGCATCACGCCGGCGCGTGTGCGCACGCCCGCGGCGGTAAGGCTGCACGTCGTGTTTGACGGAATCGCCGAAGTGGTCAGGGTCACGGTCAGGCCATCGGCTTCCAGATGCGCGGCCTGGACAGTAACACCGTTGCTGATCGAGTAACTGGCGGCCTGCTGCGCTGTTGCAGGGTCGACGGGCTCGGTGAACACCACCTGCATGGAATTGATGCCCCAATCCGTGATCGACACAATGCCGGGCGCGAGCAGGCTGAGCGGAGTCGACAAGGCGCTCTCAAAGCCGGCGGGATTGACGGCCGATATCTGGTACTTGCGTCGCGTGGAGGTAACGCTGGTGTCGATGAAACTGGTCGTGGCCGAGGTACCGTATTTAGCTCCGTCCCGATAGATGACGTACTGGGTAACGCTCGACTCGGGGTCTGTCGAAGCCGACCACGATAACTGGATCTGGGTATTGCTGTTGATCAGCCGGCCCGCGAGATTCTGAGGCACGGCCGGCGGCGTGATGTCGGGCAGGCCGTTGTAAGGCGAGAGACGAATGCCGGGGATCGGCGCGTTCTGATCATTGTTCTCCCAACTCCCGCCGGGAAGCTGCCAACGGACCGAGAGGTTGTCGGTGCCGGTGTTCTGCTTTTGAAGAACTTCGATGTAGTAGCGTTGACCGACGGTGAGCGTGATGCCGGCCGATGTCCCGGTCCAGGTACGATACCCGGTGGCCGCGGTCACGGAGGAGATCTTGACGCTGTTGGCCGGCGTGTCGTCGGTGGAGAGCCACAGTTCGGCGGTGTCGTCGGCGGCCATCGAGAAGTAATAGGTGCCGGTGACGGGCGGGTAGACGTATCCGCGCATACGCGTGCCGTACGTCTGTGCCCAGTTGTAAGGGGCCTCGAGCGACGATTGATAGGTTTTGCCCGTGGGATTGTTGGGGTAGTTCGCGTTGCCGGTGAGATCGGTGACATTACCACCGCTGATGCCCGCCCAATACTCGCGGAGGATATACCCGGATACCTGCGGCGCGTAGGTAAAGCTGATCTGGAGTGCGTCGGGCATCGGGTTGCCCAACTGCGTGGTCTGATGGTTCATCGTCACGGTGTAGGCCGTTCCGGGCACGAACGCGGACGGGGGTGTCAGAATCAGCTTGGTATTGTTGTTCGCCAGGGTGGCGCTGGCTGGGGCAACCCCGTTGATGGAGAAATTGCCCAACACGATTGCGGGTCCCGTGTTCAGGGCCTGGGTGAACACCACTTCCACATGGCCGTCGGGCGTGCTGTAGGACGAGATGCCCGGCAGTGTCGCGACGGTGATGGCCGAGAGCACGCTCTCATAACCGTCGCGATTGACCGCCGACACCTGATAGCTGTACGGAGCCGCGGCCTGCGCGCTGCTGTCGACAAAACCGGGATTCGTGGACGTACCAAGCACCGCGCCATTGCGGTAAATCACGTAATGGTCAACGAAACTGTCGAGGTCGGCCGATGGGTTCCAGGCCAGCGTGATGCGGGTGCTGGGACTGATGGCCGGCTGGGCGACGAGTTGGGTCGGAACCGAGGGCGCGGTTTTATCATGCGGTGCGTTGGCTTGTCCCGGCGTGCCTCCAATGGCGCTCGCCTGCCAGTTCGTCACTTCATTGCCATACGCGGCCGGGTGGACGCGGTTGAGCGTCGTCCCGCCACCGTCGGGCGTGGCGGCCCAGTTGCCCTTACTGTCGTAGCTGACGCGATCGATCTCGTAATAAGGAACCAGGCCCGGGTCGGCAGTCGCAGCCTCGTTCAAACCCACCGTCTCACCACCGTTGTTGAGATGGCCGGTATACGCCCCGGCGAGCGGAATCTGATTGGCGGCGACGTGGTAGCGGGCGTCGAACGCCGCAGTATTGCTGGCGATCACCACGTACGCGCCCGGCGCCAGCGTGGTCAGGCCGCTGCGGGTGGCGAATGAATCGACGGTCGGCTTGGATACGATGACATCAGACGAGCCCGACTTGGTGAACTTCACGGAGTCTGCGATGGTCCAGTTGCCCGGAGTGATGGTCCCACGCGTCAGTTGGACCGCGCCGGCACTGGCGAAGGCATAGGTGCCCAGGCTGACCCAGGCATCGTTGCCGGTGAGCCCAGGCTGGTTCTGGTCGATGGTCACGGTCACGGGTCCGCTGGCGGTCGTGATCGTGTACTGGGCCGCATCGTCGAGCGAGCGGCGGTGGCCGTCACCGTCGACGAGCGTCAGGTGGACATAGACGGTGTACGTGGCGTTCTGCACGGCGCTGCTGGCCCACGTGGCGGTTGCCCCCTGCTCGAGCGTGGCCACCTCGGTGCCGTTGCTATCGGGATACCAGCCGAAGGTGAAGCCGACGCCGCTGTCGAGGAGGAAGTTGGAGAGGGATTGCGCAGTGTCGGAACGATTGTACAGTTCGATGTACTCGAATTCACTGTTGTCGGCATAGCCCGCCGCCAGTTCCGCCGGCGTCGGATCAGTGGGATGGTACATGATCTCATTCAGCACGACCGGCGCGACGTACGGCGTGCTATTGGCAGCGCCGGGATAGGTGGGCGCGGCGCCGAAGGTCGGCGTTTGCAGGAGCGTAAAGTCGGTGGAACCGGACACGGTCGTGTACAAGCCGATGGCCGTTCCCGCGGGCGAGGCGCCGTAGTCGTCCTTGTCGCGGTAGCCGCCGGGCACGCCGTAGTAGTTCGAGGAAAGGTAGATGTGGCCGCCGTGGCCGCTCAAGGTGAAGGGTGTGTGACAGGCGGAATTGGCCGGGTTGCCGAAATCGCGGGCATTGGTGAGGACGAGATAGCCGCCCTCGGCAATGATGGTTCCCGCTGGGAATTGATACTTGGTGAGTGTGGAGTTGCTGTCACTCAGATACCAGCCGCTGAGGTCGATGGGTTGGGTGGTGGTGTTGCGCAGTTCGACCATGTCGGTCACGGCGCCGTTGTGGACCAGCACCTCATTGACCACGACCGAACCCGGCATCGCCAAAGTGTCGCCGGCGCCGGGACTGCCGCCCGGGGCGGCGCTGGCCCGCCAGCCATCCGGCGAGTCCCACATGGCGCCATCCTGCAGCGGATCGCGAATCGTGAGCGAGAAGCCCCCGCCGTCAGTCTGGCTGTACCAGGTGTTGTTGTAGGTAAAGGACTGGATCACACCCCCCACCGGGGCGTCGAGTTCCAGCCGTTCGCCGGCGCTGTTGAGGTGGCCGGTGTACTGGCCGACGATCGCGGATGACAGTCCGGGATAGCGCAAGGCCAGCGCGGTGCTGTTCGAGGCGACAATCATGTACTGGCCGGCGGCGATGGTTATGTCGGGGAAGGTGAAATTCACGCCGTTGCTGAAGCGCATGCCGGCCAAGGGCACCGCGCTGGTGCCGACGTTCTTGATCTCGATGTACTCGAAATCCTGGCTCGTGTAACCGGCGGCCACCTCGGCCGGAGTGGCGGGCGACGGATTGTACATCAGTTCCGTGATGCGGATCGAGGGGGCGAGATCCACGTAGAAGGTGACGTCGGCCAGCGCGCTCCATACGCCGCCGGCGAGCACGCGTGCCCTGAGTTGCGTATTCTCTGTGAGCGTCATGCCGGCGGTGATACGGACCGCGCTGGATCTCAACGCGCCGCCCGGGAGCCGCGGATCCGATCCGTCCGGGCAATAGTAGACGCCGCCGGTGGACGAGGTGGCGGTCAGCGTATCGCCCGGGCGGAACTTGCCGCCGTATTCCGTGATCCCGTTCACTGCGAACGTCGGCGCGGCAACCGCGGGATAGAGCCCGGCGCCCTGCAGGTATCCAATGACGTTGGCGGTTCGTTGCGGCAGATAGGTGTTGAGAATGTAGTCTCGTTCAGTGCGCCACTCGGCCGCGGTGTGCGGGATTGGCGTGGGTGACGTGGGCACGTCGCCCCAGCGGGCCGATTCCAGTGCGACGGCCCACTGGACCTGGTCGGCGAGAGACTTGTAGAGCGCGGTGGTTGCGGCCAGCGTGAGGACGCCATTATTAAACATGAACTGCTGCACGCGGTCGGCGAACCGCATGCGGAAATCGGCCGACGCAACCAGGTAGTAATAGGGCTTGGCGGCGACGGTGTTAACGCCGGTGACGTTCTGCGTGACCGACGACTGGAGACCGACCGACCACTCGGCGTCCCAGTCGTAGAACTTGTAACCCGTGCTGTCCGGGCCGATGGGGCAGGACGCGTAGAAATTGTGCCCAGGCCAGTCCGTGTTGCCGACGTAGATGTTCATCAGCATGTAGTCGATGTAGTTGTTCATATCCAGCAGCACTGGATAGCTCGGATTGCGCGTGCCATCGGGGTTCTGACCCTGAAGCATGAAATACATCGCGGTCGGCGTGGTCCCCGAGCCGATTGCCATGCCGCCGTTGGCCGTGTCGCCGATGAGACGAAAACTGCTGGGATTGAAGACTGTGTAGGTTCCCGAGGCCGCGTAGAGTTCCACTCCCGCATCGCCCGTGTTCTGGTAGTAGAGCAGGCTCAGCGTGTAGGTTCCCGCGTGTGCAAAGCTGTATGTCTGGAGATAGTCGCTGCTGGCGCCGGTGCCGGTGTGCGTGAGGCTGGGTGTGAGCGCCGTCAGCCCGTCCAGCAGCGTGAGGCTGAACCCGTCGTCGCAGCTAACGCCGAACGTATACAACCCGACGGCGGGGATGGTGATGGTCGCCTGCACCTGGACCACGAAATTGTCGGTTTCGACGGGCGTGTCCGCGGCCATGCCCGGGAAGGCCAGGCTGCCGGAGAAATGCCCGTCTGCCCCGGTATTGACCAGGTTGATCGTGTTGCGGTAGTCGGTTGTCGTCGAAATCTGCTTGGTCGCGGTCGCCACCACGCTCTGAGCCTCAGCCAGCGTCGTGACCGGCACGTTCGACAGATAGGTGGTAACCGCCATCATGTCGGAGAGACTCGTGCCCAGTCCGCCGGCCGTGTTGTCGCCGATACGCCGCCAGAGGGACGTTTGCGTATAAAGGGTCCAGGTGCCCGGAGCCGCGAACAACTCCACCTCGGCGCCCGCCGTGTTCTGGAAGTACACGAGCCGCAATCGGTAGGCACCGGTATGCGGCAGATTGAAAGTCACAAACGAGTCAGCGGGCGTGCGCAGTCCGTTGTATTGCCCGGTGTAGGTATTGGTGCCGTCTGTCAGCGTGAGGCTGAATCCCTCGTCGCTGCTGACCCCAAAGGTCCAGGCACCCGCAGTTGCAATATCGACCGTGGTCTTGGCTTCCAGCACGAGGTTCTCCACCACGTTCCCGGCGATCGTGCCCGGGAACACGGTGTTGGTCCCGAAATGTCCGGAGGTGCCGGTGCTGAAGTAGTCAATCATTGTCGCCGTTTGCGAGCTGCTCCACGCCTGCACGGCCTTGCGGACCAGGATGGTGGTGCCCGTACCCGGCGACGTGGGGGTGTTGAGCACGTTGATCATGAACGTATTCGTGGTGACGTTGGAGATCAGGAACGTGGCGTTGTAGTCCCCCTGCCCGGTGCCCGAAATTGTCACGTAATCGCCGTTGACGAAGCCGTGGTTGGGCAGGTTCACGGTGACCGTGCTCCCCGTCCGGCAGAGTCCGTAGACCTGCTCGGTGATCGTCCCGGTGGCGGGTGTTACGGTGGTCGCCGAGGCGGTATAGCTGAAAGTGGTACTCGTGACATTGGAGATCACGAACGTCCCGTTGTACGCCGCCTGGTCGGCACCGCTCATCACCACGGTCTGGCCGTTGACCAGGCCGTGATTCGCCAGCGTCACGGTCACCAGCTTGGTGGTCGTGTTCATGGTGACGCTGCTGACCGTGGTCGCGGCACTCAGGGCGGCCAATAGCTGCTGGGTCGGATTGATGACACTCTCGGCATCCGTGAGATTCGTGACCGCCGTGACTTTGGCGAGCGACAGCACGCCCGGGTTGGTCGTCGCGGTGACATTGCTGCCCACAAGCTGCCAGGCCGTGCTGGCACTGTAGGTAGCGAACGTGCCCTTGGCGGCATAAAGCTCCAGCTCCGACGCGTCTGTCGTGCTCTGGAAATAGACCAGGCGCAGCGTGTAGGAACCGGCCTTGGTGATATTGACTGAGGCCAGGGTGTCACCGGCGGTACGCAGGCCGTCGGATGACATGTCCAGCACGGTGGTGGCGCCGTCAAACAGTTGCAGGTGGAAACCGTCGTCGCTGCTGACGCCAAACGTCCACACGCCCGTTGACGGAATGCTGATCGTGCTGTCGGCTTTGATCACAAAACTCTGCATGGGCGTGCCCGACGCAACACTGGGAAAACTCAGATTGCCGCTCGTGTAGTGCCCGTCGCCGCCGATGTTCAGATAGTTCAGCGTGTTGACGACCTGCGTCTTGGTCCAGGCCTGGAGCGATGACGTGGAGATGATGCTCTCGGCGTTGGCCAGCGTTGCCAGCGGGGCAAGGACATAAGAAGCCAACCCGCCGTTGGCGGAGTTGCCCAGCAATCGCCATGTGCTCGTGCTCGCATAAGTCGTGAAGCTGCCGGAGGCGGCGAATGCCTCCAGCTCCGCGCCGCCAGTGTTCTGGAAGTACACCAGGCGCATACGATAGGAGCCGGCGGTGGTGATATTGAATGTCGTCAACTTGTCGGTCGGCCCGGTCTTCGTGCCATCATTGTTGAACGTGTAAGTGTCGATGCCGTTGGTCAGTGTCAGTTTAAAACCATCATTGCTGCTGACACCGAATGTCCAGCTGCCGGCTGTGGGAATCGTGATGGAGCTGGTCGTCTCCACGACGAAGTTGTCAACCTCCGTCGTGGTCATGCCTGGGAAGTTTTCGTTGCTGGTCGTGAAGTGTCCGTCCGTGCCGGTGTTCAGGAAGTTCAGCGTGGTGGTCGTGCCCGAGGTCACGGAGATCTGTTGGCTGGGAGTCGCAATGGCTGTCTCGGCATTGGCGATGGTGGTCAGCGTAACGTTCGTCCGGTAGACCGTCGACGTGAATCCCGCCGTCGCCGACGCGCCAGCGGCATAGAGCGTGGTATTGAACCCCGGCGTACCGGCCTGATAGGCGGTCGCGGTCAGACCGTAGCTGGTCTTGGCCATCAGGTCGTTCCAGGCTGGCAATTCGTTGGTCACGCCATTGGAGAATCCGGCGTTGTTGCTTTCCCAGTCGTCGCCGGTGCCGCCCATGTAGCTGGCCGAGAAATTGGCATCGGGCCGCTCGGTGGCCTGGTACACGCCCCAGTACAGGCCATCGACGTACAGGTTGACGAACTGCGAGTGGTGCGAGGCGTCGCCCATGGCAATTTGCAGGTCGGGCGCGAACGCGTCGCGGATGAACTGGGCCGCCGATCCAGTCCAGGTCCAGGCATCATTGAACTGGGAGCGGAGGATGAGGGTGTCGAACGAGGTGGCACCGCCGTCGCCGAAGAGAGGGAAGTCCAGTTTCGATGCACCGTAGCCCGATTTGAAAACGAGGCGGAAGGAATGTTTCTTGTACTGCGGCGAACGCCCGACGCCGCCATAGATCTGCACGCCCGCGTTGATTTGGAAATCGTTCGATCCATCGGCCGCAAAATACTCCAGCGAACCGGGAACCTGCATCGGAGGCCCGTTGTAGCCAGCATTCAGGCTGATCGAGGTGTTCGCGTAGATACCGTTGGTGGGGTCGAAGATATTGGCCCTGTCGCTGACAATCGACATCGAGGGCAGCGACTTCAGCGCGTCAACGAGCGTGTTGGCATAGGCCGGATCGCTGGTGATCCGCGGGTCCATCTGGTAGTCGGCCGGCCAAGTGTCCCAACTGCCGGGGAAACCACTCGGATTCGCCGGTTGCTGGATCACACTCGTGGGGAACACGTACGTCTGGGTCAGCACATCGCTGGGCAGGTGCCCATTGCTGTTGTACGCCACCGCGCGCACGGTGGTCGTGGTAGTGATGGTGATCGGACCCGTGTATTGAGTTCCCAGCTTGAACGCCGCCATGCCCCCGGTCGCCGACGACACGGACGGTGCGGCCGCCAGCGTATAGGTGAAGGTATTCGTGGTGACGTTGGCGATGATGAAATCGCCGTTGTATTCCGCCGGCGAAGCCCCGGCAATGCGCACCAGGTCGCCGTTGACCAGGCCGTGGCCGGCCACCGTCGCCGTGACCGTCGTGCCGCTGGCGGTCAGCGACGAGACCACCCGATCGACGCGTTGGGCGACGACGGTCCCCGTAGCGGGCGTCACCGGAGCGCCGGGCACTGTATAGGTAAACGTGTTGGTGGAGACGCCCGTAACGCTGAACAAGCCGTTGTATTCCGGCTGCACCGCACCGCTGATGAGCACCATGCTGCCAATCGTGAATCCATGATTGTTCGATGTGAACGTGGCCACCGAACCACTGCGGGTGAGCGCAGTTGCGGTTCGCACCGCCGGGTTGGTCCAGGGATCAGAGGAATCCACCGTGTAGTAGAGCTTGTCCAGCCGCTGGGCGGTCATATTGCCCGACGCCGGCGATGCCGGCGAGCCGGCCACGGCATAGTCAAACGTGTTCTGTGTGACGTTGGTGATTACGTAGTCGCCGTTGTACTGCGTCGGAACAGCGCCCGCGATCCGCACCACGTCTCCTGCGACAAGCCCGTGATTGGGCACCGTGACGGTCGCGGTCGAATTCTTTCGTGTCAGCTTGGTGATCCCCTGCGTGTCGATCGAGAGCGACAGCGGGAACGACTGGCTGTACATCCCGTGTCCGGTACTGAAGACCGGGTCCGGCAGTTTCTCCCAGAACTGCTGCGAGTTGGCCGCCGCGGGCGTCGCCGTCGCGAAGAAATGCGTGTCGGATTGCGTCGAGACGATCTGCGATATCTCCGGCAGCAGGAGCATGTCGGCGTCGCTGGCGGAGGCGTTGAGAAGTTGGATGGCCAGCACGTTCCCGCTGGCCAGCAGATGGCCCGGCGTCCCGGGATTGAGATACGCCGAGATATCGACAGTCTCAAACGTCGATGATTGCACTTCGCTGCCGCGTGCGGACAACGCCTGCGAATTCCAGGTGACCACTCCCGGCGCGTTCTTGCTGGTCACCTGCACGCCGTTGAGATACACGACGTAGGCGTCGTTGTACGCCATCTTGAGCGTCAGCGTCTGCAGCGAGGCGAGATTGGGCGCGTCAAACGTGATCCGGGCATACAGCGAGGTGTCGGCCGCGGGGTTTCCGCTCTGCTGCTGCACCGTCGCCAGGGCGGTCTGCATCGCGGACCGGATGTCGGTCTTCACTTTGCCGGCGATGCTGTTGGCGGATCCCGTGAACGGATAGCTCGTGACGCTCAGGCCGCCGTTGGCGGTGTCGCCCACAAGCCGCCAGGTGGTCGTCGCGCCCCAGGAGGTGAAGCTGCCCGGGGCCGCGAACATCTCCACCTCTCCGGTGCCAGTCCCCTGGAAGTACAGCAGGTTCGCGTCGTAGTCGCCGGCTGCGGAGAAAGTGACCACGCCCAGCGAATCCGCGGAACCTCGGCCTCCGTCATACTGCAACTTGGCAACGGAGCCACCCGTGGGTTGTCCCGCGGTGATCGTACCGGTGGCCGGCGACGTGGGCGATCCACTTACGGCATACGTAAATGTGTCGTTGCCCGTTCGCGTGACCACGAAATCGCCGTTGTATTGGGTCTGCGTGGCGCCGCTGATGTGAACAGTGTCGCCAGTGTTAAAGGAATGGCCGACCAAAGTCACCGTGGCCACGCCTGCGGCGCTCGTGATGCTGCCCACCACGCGCAATCCGCCGGAAATCTGCAGGCGGAAGCCGTCATCGCTGTTGACGCCAAACGTGTAGGTACCCGCAGCGGGGATGTGGATCTTGCCGGCGGCCGTTATCACCCAGTTGTTCTGCTGCAATCCGAGATTGAGGCCGGGGAACGTGGTATCGTAAACAAAATGCCCGGCGCCGCCGGTGTTGAGGTAGTTGATCGTCGGCGTTGTTTCGGTCTGGACCCAACTCTGGTACGCGGGATTGTCCACGATCGACTGGGCCGTCGCCAGGCTGCCTATGCTGCCCGTATTGCCCGACTTGTAGTTCCAGACTGCAAAACCAGGGACAGACGCGGCAAACCCCAGGCCGGTCGTGCCTGACGCCCAGGCGGAATCAGCGAACGTCGGGGCGGTCCAGGACTGCCCCAGCGCGCCACTGGTCGGAATGTAATACCGGACGCTCGCCCCGGCGGCCACCAACTTCGTTTCCGTGACCTGCTGTCCCACCCCATACGAGACATCCTGCTGCTGGGCAGGGTATGAACTATAGTAATCGGAAACGTAGTGACCCGAATTGTCGATCAGTCGCAGGCTCGACCCATCCTTGCTCAGGTTGAACGTGGCATGCAGTTCGCCATTGGGATCATTGTAGCCGGTTTTGCTGTCGGTGAAGATAACCCGGAACTCGCCCGGGCCGAGGGTCATTGCGGGAAAGGTCCATGTATTGCTGCCACGCTGCAACTGCCAGCCCGTCAGGTCGAGCGCCTGCTGACTGTCGGGGTTGTAGATTTCGAGCCAGTCCGAATAGGCGCCGGTTGCATCGGTCAGCGTCGACTTGTTGGACGCCATGAACTCACTAATAAGCGGTAGTGCCGATAATAGCCGCCGCGACTCGAGCGACTCGACGGCCCACTGCTGCGAGGCGGCCCGGACGCGTCTGGACGCTCCCGCAACCTGCCGTTTTCGTGCGTCCGCTGCTCTTCGACCAGAGAATGGATGCGCCACAGTTCGATCCTCCAGACACAGAATTGCCCCTTGGATATTCGTTCGGCGTATCGCCCTCGCTGACCCCGAGCTGCAGGGCGATCAATGCCACTAGAGAGTAGCCCTATCAACACTCTACCCCACGAGGGCAACGTGTCAACGTATTCTTAATATTTAGCTCATCTTATCGATGATTTCCGCGTCCGTGGGTACGATTGGGACCATGGTGAAGAAAGCAGTCATACCCGCGGCGGGACTGGGCACACGGATGCTTCCGGCGGCCAAAGCAGTGCCCAAGGAGATGTTGCCGATCGTCGATCGGCCGACAATCCAGTACGTGGTTGATGAATGCGCATCGACCGGGGTGAACGACATACTGCTGGTAACGTCGAAGGACAAGCGGGCGCTGGAAGACCATTTTGACCGGCACCGCGAGTTGGAGCAGCGGCTGGCCTCCGGCGGAAAGCAGGCCCTGCTGGACTCGGTCAACGAACTGATGTCGCGGGTCAGAATACATGCGGTGCGCCAGCAGGAGCAGCGAGGGCTGGGCGATGCGGTGCTCTGCGCGCGCGAGCATGTGGGCAACGAGCCGTTTCTTTGCCTGCTGGGCGATGCGGTGTTCAGCGGAGAGCCGCGGCCGGCCCAGCAACTCGTGGACGTTCACCACGAACTTGGCGGAAGCGTCATCGGGCTGGAAGAGGTACCGCTGGAAAAGGTATCTCGCTACGGCGTGATCGCGGGCAAGGAAATCCGGCCGGGCGTCTGGAAGATCCAATCGCTCGTGGAAAAGCCGCGGCCGGAAGATGCCCCGAGCCGATTGGTGATCGCGGCGAGGTATGTTCTGTCGCCCGGTGTGTTCGACTGCCTGGAGCGAACCAGGCCGGGCGTGGGCGGGGAAATCCAACTGACGGACGCGCTCCGGACGCTACTGGAGACGGAGCCCGTGCATGGCGTGGTGCTGGGGGCAAAACGACACGACATCGGCAACCCGGCCGACTGGCTGAAGACGAATCTGGTTTTTGCCAAAGCCAGACCCGAGGTCTGGGCACTGCTCGAGGCGACGGTTCGCGGCCTGTTGACAAGAGCAGCAGATGTTGACGTGGTCCGGTCGCCTGATATCCTGTAGGCCGGTAAGGAATGAACGAGCGAACCGAGGGTGGTGGCTCCCCTTCGGTTCGCCTCTTTTTTTACGCGTGCGTTGCGATTTGCAGTGTCGCCCGGTTGCACAACCAACTGTTTTGCCATGAGCTTTTTTGATGGCAAAGGTGAAGGTCGCAGCCGTCTGCAGGCGCTTCGCGGGTCGTCCGCGCGGCATCGAATAAACACTGTCTGTCAGGTTGCCGGAATCTGAGACCATACGAAAAAGTTCGCGACGGCAAAAAAAACTTCGCAAGTAATCGCAATCGCGGCTATAATCGGGTATAGTTGTGGACTATTAATGCCGGATTGGGTTAATTCGGCGGTGTGGTAAAATCGACGGCCGGGACAGGTGTCCGGCCACAAGAAGGCGACGGAGGTCACCGACCATGGCGACACCAAAGCGTGCAATCGTACGGCTGCAATTAGATCTTAGCGCGAAGAAGAAACTTGACGATCTCTGCGGCAACCGCGGGATGACGCAGATCACCATCATGTCACGTCTGGTGGACTGGTTCGCCGAACAGGACGACGTGACACAAACGGCCATCCTCAGTCGGCTGGCCCCGGAGTCGCTGGCACCGATGGCGCGCAAACTCCTGGAGAAAATGTCCCGCGGCGAAAAAGTCTGAGCCGCCGACAATAGAACGTATCGGGAGAATCCGGGCGATGTAGTCCGGGTGTTTCTCCCGAGTGTATACCTGCAGGGCGGATCGTGTCCGTCCTGCTGCAAAGTTTCCAACGAAAGGTTTCCATGGCTTCCAGAATCATCGTGCGTATCGAGTTGACCCCCGCGGCTAAGGACGCGCTCAACGACCTGACCGACAAGGCCGGCATGACCCAGGTCGCCCTGCTGTCCCGCCTCGTGGAATGGTTCGCCCATCAGTCCGACATGATCCAGGCTTCCGTCCTGGGCCAGTATCCGGCGGAAATCGAGGCCGATATCGCCAAACTGATCATGAAGAAACTGTCCTCCGGCAAGTAATGAGTACCGCCGGAGTAGCTTCCCGGCGCATCTGACCGGACAATAACGGTTTGTTTAGAGCAGACCGCGGCGTCCGTCCTCAGGCATGGCTTGGGGTAGACAAGCCGTGCCACTCAAATAAGTTCGCAAACGCCAGCATGTCCGCGAAAGTGGATATGCTGGCTTTGCGCGCTTTTTCCGCATAAAATGCGGCCATGAGCACGGTAAAAGTCGGAGTGATAGGCGGATCTGGACTCGGCCAGGTACTTGGCGATGCCACCTCCGGTATACGCCACGAGATCCAGACCCCCTTCGGACCAACCAGCGACGCGGTCGTTGAAACTGTGTGGAATGGCCTGCCGGTCTTCTTTCTTTCCAGGCATGGACCCGGACACCTCCACAATCCATCGGAAATACCGTTTCGCGCCAACATATTTGCGCTCAAGCAACTCGGCGTGACTCACCTCATCGCCAGCGGCGCCGTGGGCAGCCTGCGCGAACACCTGCGGCCCAGGGACCTTGTCCTCTGCGACCAGATGATCGACAAGACCACTCGCCGCGCGGGCACGTTCTACGAACGAGCGGCCGTGCATGTAGAGATGGCCGATCCGTTCTGCCCGGTGCTGCGCGGGATTCTCGGCGAGGCCGGCCGCGACATCGCCGCGGCTGGCGGTTTCCAGGTACACGACCGTGGCTGCTATGTCTGCATGGAGGGCCCCGCGTTCTCCGCGCGCGCCGAAAGCCACATGCACCGGCTCTGGGGCGGCGATCTGATCGGCATGAGCGCCATGCCCGAGGCTAAACTCGCCCGCGAGGCGGAGATCGCCTACGCACTTGTGGCCCTGGTCACGGACTACGATTGCTGGAAACCCCATGTCACCGTCCAGGGAGCGGCCGACAAACATGCCCTCCTCACTGAAATCCTCTCCCACCTGCAGACCGCGACGAACAACGCCATCGCGATGATCCGCCGGGCGGTTGAACTGCTCGCCGAGCGGCAGGATTCCCTTCCGCCGTCCCCTGCCCACTCCGCGCTGGAACTGGCTATCTGGTCCGACAAGTCGCGGATACCTCCGGAACATGTGCAACAACTGGCTCCGTTGTGGATCAAATACTTCGGATAGCAGGGCATTCGGCCCTGCGCCCCAGCGCCGAGGTTTGCCTATGTCCCGTCGATTCCGCAATCTGCACACCGCCGCCGTCATCCTGGCCGCGGTCACCATGGTCGGCCTGCCGGGCCTGTCGGCCCCGCGACTCATCAATGGCGCCGCCGGCGACGAACAGCCGGATCCAAGCCAGCAGGGTGTATACGTCAAGGACTCGGCCATCGCCGCGGACAAGTTCGAACTCGGCAAGAAGATGGAACGGCTGAAGGAATGGCCCAAGGCGGCCGACATCTACCAGGAAATTCTCGAGAAATACAAGGACCGCGTGGTCCCCATCGCGTTTAACGACAGGCAACAGGCAACAAAGTATTCGAGCGTGTGCGAAGCTGTGCGTGCGAAACTGGCAAAGTGGCCCAAGGAAGGCCTGACGGTCTACCGCAACCGATTCGAACCCAAGGCGGCGGAACAGCTCGATCAGGCGAAACGCGACGACGCGGGCGCGTTGCACGAAGTCTATGACCGCTATTTCGTGACCGAGAGCGCCCGCAAGGCGGGGCTCCAACTCATCGACCTGTACATGGAAATGGGCGAGTTCGCGGGCGCCGCACAGGTCGGGCAGCGACTGCTCGAAATGTACCCATCCCTGGGCGATGACGAAGCCATCGTGCTTTTTGGCACCGCCACCGCGCTGCGCCTTGCCGGTAACGACGCCGCGGCCGCCCGCTATGCCAGGGATCTCGCCAAGAACCACGCCCAGGCCACCGCCATGATCGGCGGCAACCAGGTCAGGCTCGTCGATGCCATGGAAAAGGCGATGGCCGCGCCACCAGCCGTTGCCACGAGCGCATCCAGCGACGGCTATCCAATGATCGGCGGCGACGCCAGCCGCACGGCGCTGTCTGCGGCCAGTGCTGCTCCAACATCGCGCGTGGCCCTGGTTCAGATACCCGCTCCGAGTATTACCGCTCCCAACGATCAGATGCGCAATCAGTCGCTGGCGAGCTTTGAGAACGCCCGCGCCACAGGCATGGCCACCAGCGTCATGCCCTCGGTCGACCGCGGTGAGCTGTTCTTTCAGAACGGCCAGCGGCTCTGGGCGGTGCATCTGGAATCCGGGGTGCCGCTTGCGGGCTGGCAACAGACCTACTCCGGGCGCTCGGGGCAATTCGTACTCGGGCAATCCATCGCGGCCATCCAGATGGGCGAACAGTGGAGCGCAATCCAGTTCGCCAGTCCCCGGCAATACTCGGTAACGGTCACCGATGATGCCGTGCTCGCGGTGATGGGCGTGCCGGATCAGCGAGTCATGATGGGCTTCGGCGGAATGGTCCCGGCCAGCGGCGACAGTGGTACGCGACTCGTCTGCCTCGACCGGGTTACCGGCCAGCTTCGCTGGAGCGCCAGCCCGGGCGACATTCCGAACAATTCGGGCAACCCCAAGAACATCAGTTTCTCCGGCTCGCCGGTGGTCGTGGGCGACAACGTCTACGTGATCGGCCGGGGATCGACGGGCGCCGGCGTCGAGGACTGCCACGTACTGTGCTACGAGCTCACGCCGGGCCGCCCTGCCGAGAAATTGCGCTGGACCTGCTACATCGCCTCCTCGCAGAACGGCATGGTCAACTTCGGCATGCCCGCCATGTCCGCGGAAACGCTGTCGCACCTGGCCTTCGGCGGCGGAAAGGTGTACGTCTGCACGAATCTCGGGGCAGTGGCGGCCATTGATGCATACAGTGGCGCAACCGCCTGGCTCGTGCTCTACAGTCGCAACGAAAGCGCTGTCGCGGGCGGACGCAACCAGGCCATGAGATGGGGCGGGTTCAACCAGGCGGCGGCGCTCAGCCAGGACACCCCGCGACCCTGGGAGTTCAACCCCGTCATGCTCGCCGAAGGCAAGCTCTTCGTGCTGCCCAGCGACGGCAAATACCTCAGCATCTATGACGCCGACACCGGGGAGGAGATCAAGCAGATCCCGCGGGACCTGGAGATCCGTCGCGACAACTCCGAGCGTCTGGACATGCTGCTGGCGGTCAACGACAAAGTGCTGGCGGTAGCCACCGACAAAACGGTGGCGCTGCTGGACTGGACCAAGGCCGCCGTCGAGAAGGGAAACCGCGCGCGGCTCGTGCCCGAGAGCGTCTTGTGGTTCTCAATCGCCGGAAAGATCTGCGGCCGCCCGTTTATATCGAAGACCAGCCTCGTCGTGCCCACCGATTCGGTGCTGTCGGTTGTCGACATCCGCAATCCAGAGAAGGGCCTCATCGTCCATCGCTACCCGGCCGGGGTCTGGCCGCAGGATAAGACTCCCGACCGCGAAGCCCCCGGCAATGTCGTGGTGGCCCAGGACCACGTGGTGATCGCCAACGCCTGGAACGTCAGCATCTATTCCGACATGGTTTCGGCGCGGAAGAAGTTCGATGTCGCCCTGCGCAACAACCCGTCCGACGTCGATGCGCGACTGGTCTTCTCCGAGCAGAACTTCAATGCGGGCGACTACCGACACGCACTGACGCTGCTCGACGAAGCTGTGAAAGTGCTCGGTGGCTTGAGGGACCAGTCCAGCCCAGCGCGCAACCGGATATTCGCCGATGCCCTGCTCTTTGCCCAGCGCATCCAGACCCGCGATCCGCAGGCGACCGACCTGACAACACAACTCTTTGACCGCGTCGCGGCGGCCGCCTCGAACGCCTCGCAGCAGGTGGTCTATCGCACGGCCCGGGCCCGGTTCGAAGAGAGCCTCGCCACCAAAGCCAACAAGCGAGATGGCCTGCAACGCGCCGTCGAACTCTATCAGGAAATCCTCCTCGACAACGATTTCCGCACGGTGACGCTCTCGCCCGACGACACCTCCGCGCCGCGCCAGGCAGGCGGTATCGCCGAAGACGCCATCCGCGAGCTCATCAAACGCGGCGGACCCGAGGTGTACGCCACTTTCGAGAAGACCGCGGCGGACATGCTCGTCGCGCTGACGGCGGCCGGAAAGCCCGATGACCTCATGGCGATATCCGAGAAATATCCCAACGCCACGGCCGCGCCCAAGGCGCTGATGCAGGCGGCCACGTTCTACGAGCAGCAGGACAATCCGCGCATGGCCGTGCAGGTGCTGCGCCGGCTCTACTGGAAATTCAACAGCCGTTTGCCCGATGGCGCCCAGCGACTGGACATGATCCAGGCCATGGCCCGGAACTATCTCCGCAGCGGGAACTTCCCGGCGGCCCTGGGCAGGCTGGAACGCGCGGCGTTCATGTCATCCGGCTCGCCCGTCACCACCCCCCTGCTGCTGCCCGACGGCAAGGTGCTGTCGAACGCCGACGGCAAACCCGTGAAGACGATTACGGATGCGGTCGCGGCCCTGGAGAACTTCACGCAGCAGCGATCGGAGGCGCTGCCGGATGTGCGGATCCCTTCGCCTATGACCACCGAGCAGCAGATGACGAGGCATCTGAAAAAACTGCCCCCCGCCAAGGCGTTTCTGCCGGCGGATCCACAGAGCGTCGTCGCGGGCGTGCAGCTCGTGCTCGAACCTCCTTCATCGCTGATGAGCATGAACCGTTACGACCGGCTCGTGACCTGTACTGCCAACCGGGTTTCCGCCTACGCCCCGGGGCAGGGAAAGCCGGTATGGAGCAGCGACGCCCAGCTTGACGATCCTCGCGCGGTGGCCTGGCTCGACGCGTCCCGCCTGCTGGTGTGGGGCGGCGGCGGACTAGCGGTTCTCGACGGTGATTCCGGCAAGGCACGCTGGACAGGCAGCCTCGCCTCACTGCCGCCGCTGGAAATGCTCACCGCACCCATCGCGGGCAACGAACCACCCGAGGCCAATGCCGCGGCCATGCCCGGCGTGAATAACGGCGTCCTCCAGCTTCAGGGCGGCCAGGTCTTCATCCAGGGCGGCGGTCAACTTGTGGTGCAGGGAGTGCCAGCCCAGCAGTTACAGCCTGCGCAGCCGGTAGCGCCGGCCGCAGCACAACCCGCCGATGGACAAAAGAAGGTGGAAGCCAGGGAACGCGTTACCTTCCTCAAGCCCCTCAACGACCGCGTCGTACTCAGCACGGACAGCGGCAGGATGGTCGCGATATCTCTCACGGACGGCCACATGCTCTGGCAGACGCGGCTGTGCAACGGCGGCGGCATCCAGCGATTGCAGGCCAGCGGCGATTTCGTTGTGGGCATGGTCACCGAGGGAACGAGCGTCGTCCTCGCCGTGCTGGACACCTACAGCGGCCAACAAATCTGGAAGAAAGCATTCTCCACGATGCAGGGACGTTTCCCGCAGAACTGTGTCCTGGCCGACGACGGAACGCTGGTGTGGACGACCTACAATTCCATCGAGGCTCGCGACCTCTACCAACCCGACGAGCCCGGTTGGACCAAGCCCGGCCGGACTTACGCGGGCATGACTCAGCCCGATCACCTGGCCGTCTACCGGCAACAAGTGCTGGCCGTGTGCGATGCCGGAAGGTTCGTGGACCGGCGATTCCTGAGAGACGGCCAGAACTCCGGCACGATGCTCAGTACGCGGTCGCAGGATGCCTCCGTGCAGATTCGGCTGGCGGGCCCGCAGATGTACCTCGTCGGCAACCGCTCGTTGCTGATGTATCACCTCGGAGAGGAGACGCGCGTCGAGCCGATCGTCGAGGAGGAAATCTCGCTGATCCCATCCGAGATGCTGATATCGCGGAACTACACGATCATTCCCGCTGTGCCCGTTGCCGTGCCCAACAACAACGACGAACCGACCGAGTTCCGCCTGCTCTGCTATAGCCGGCAGATCGCCAAACTCAGCGATGGCAAGTCCTACGAGAGCGGCGTGCTGGCGCACGACCACCGCTTCACGGAACCGGCCCACGTCCGCTCGTGGCACCTCGTCGACGGCGGAATCTACTATCTCAGCGGCGACGACAAACTGCACTTCCTCAAAGGCAGTGTGGCGCCATAGGGTCATATTTTTGTGCAGAGGGAATTCCGGGGTGGCTTGGGCAAGGACGCTTGCCCATGCGTCACGGCGATGTCACAGCCCAGAAGAAGGCACGGGCAAGAGGACTTGCCCGTGCCTTCCAATCCACGCACCAGAAGGAAGAGTATGATCCGTCTTACGATTCTTCCGGTGTCGTTTCCGGCACCGTCACCTCCTCCTGCAAAGGCTCCTTTCGCCGGGAGCTGACCCACACGCCAACACCCAACAGCAGAAATGAGCCGACGACGGCCACCGTGCCCCATTGGCCAACCGTGCGGGGCATCAGGCTCCAGATCCACTCGGCCGAGGTGACCAGTGTCGCCCAGAGAAGGGCGAAGTTCTGGACCGTGAGCGTCACCAGCGAACAGGCCATGGCGAACACGGCTGCCAGCAGGCTGCGGCTGAGCCAGACGGCATGGATGGTCACGGCCAGCGCACCGGCGATGGTGAAACTCGTCGGCGACAACGTCAATCCGTGCGGATGGAACATGAGCGTGGGGCTGGATCCCGTGGCGAAACAGATCGCCAGGGCCGCCAGCGAGAACTGGGCGACGAGCAGTTGGCGACGGGCCAGTGCCCAGGGAATGGCTGGGGCGGCGAATGCCAGGCCCAGCAGGACAGGGGCGATATAGGCGGCGCGGAACGGGACCGAGTAGACCCAGCCGCCGCCGTAAAGGTGAACCAGCAACGAGATGAACGGCAGGATGAGGAACAGGCGGATCAGGCCCATCTCCGATGATGGGGCCGCCGACCCGCGCGTGGGCAGGCTGCGCAGAACCATACCCACAGCGGGGAGCAGCCCGGCGATCCACCAGCCCGCATAGACCACGCCTTCGGGCAGCTTGCCATGGCGCGGGACTGCGATGACCTTGAACACGCCGGCTATGCAGAGCACGGCCGAGAGTTGGAGCATGAAGAACGCCCACGTGCGCCAGGCGATGGGAGCGCCCAGTGCCCGCAGGATCAACGCCAGTTTCAGCCCCGCCAGCGCCAGCAGGACGGCGGCGATGGCAAAGCCCCAGCGCGGGTCGACGGTGGCGATGATCCCGCTGGTGAACGTGATGTCGCACAGAAACATGGCCTCCAGGCCCAGCAGGATCCGGCCATCCCGGACAAAGACGGGCTTGCGGATCAGCACCAGGCCGATGGCGACGAGAAGCAGTTCGTAAACATTGACGACAGCGAGCAGGCCGAGGAGCTTGTGCGTGTCCCCGGCCGGGGTGAACAGGGCGATGTTGAGCAGATGGCAGCCGAAGAGCATCGACAACCCGCTGAGAATAAAGCAGGGGTTGTGATCGATGATCCAGGTAAGCCAGGTCCGAAGACCAGGGGATGTTGCGCTCGACATGGTTGCCTCCTTGTATGGCCGGAGGCGTGGCGGGCTGGTCGAGATCGGGCGGGAGAGCGTCAGGGCAACTGTGCTGCGAAATATGATGAATGGTATAATTGCAGTTTGCCAGTCGAACCTTCGCTGCCGTTTCAATCTCGCTTTGCCGCTTCGCGTCCAGCGTGTTTCCGGAAAACTCATCAACAACCTGCGAACGGGCGGTCTGGTGGTGGTTCTATTCCGCGGCACCTCCTTGGGAATGCGGGCGAGGATTCAAACGTCGGGGTTCAGGGTTCAGATGGCAGCGACCTTCAATCGAGCAAATCGGGCTCCTCGTCCCTTGGTCATCTCGGGGTAGCCGAGTGATGGTCCTCATATAATGCAGTATGCGCCACGAGTGAGCATGGTTCCACACAAATTTCGACAAATCTTGTTGCGGAACGGCGGATTCCGGAGATTATGAGGTAATCAAGCGACTTCTCGAAAGGATATCGACCGTTGAAGAAGAGCCGCAAGCCCAGCGTGCCAATATCTGCCAAATCGGCTCCCTACGAGATCATTCTCGCGGACGTGGTAAACCTGCTTGAGCAATCGCGACTTGCTACGGCCCGCGCCGTCAATGCAGTCATCACAACGACGTATTGGCAGATTGGCCGACGAATCGTCGAAGGAGAGCAGCAGGGGCGGGCGAAAGCCGAATACGGCGAGCAGATGATTGACCGGCTCGCTATCGATTTGACCGCGCGCTTCGGACGGGGTTTCGGCCGCAGTAATCTATTTCAGATGCGGGCGTTCTATCTGAACTATTCCTCAATTGTGCAGATGCCATCTGCACGATCACGAGCTCTGGCCAATGGCAATGGAGGTCACCTCAACATTGTCCAGACGCCGTCTGGACAATTGTCCGCCGTCTTCCCGCTGCCCTGGTCCCACTACGTCCGCCTCATGTCCGTCAAGAACGACCTCGCCCGCCAGTTCTACGAAACCGAGGCACTCCGCGGCGGGTGGTCTGTCAAACAGCTTGACCGCCAGATCGGATCGCAGTTCTACGAACGCACCGCGCTCTCGCGCGACAAGGCTCTCATGCTCACCAAAGGCACGCGCGCCAAGCCTCAAGACTACATGGCGGTCGAAGAGCAGATCAAAGATCCCCTCGTGCTCGAATTCCTCGACCTCAAGGATGAATATTCCGAATCCGATTTGGAGGAGGCGCTCATCCATCACCTTGAGTCCTTTCTGCTCGAACTCGGCGGCGACTGGACGTTCGTCGGCCGGCAGCGACGCTTGCGGATCGACGATACCTGGTATCGCATCGACCTGCTTTTCTTCCACCGCGTACTTCGCTGTCTGGTCATCTTCGATCTGAAACTCGCAGCGCTCACGCCAGCCGACATCGGGCAGATGCACCTCTACTGCAACTATGCCAAAGCCCACTGGACGCGCCCCGGCGAGAATCCGCCCATCGGCATCATCCTCTGTTCGAGCCAGGGCGAGTCGCTTGCCCGCTATGCCTTGGAAGGTTTGCCCAATCCCACGCTTGTCCGCCAGTACCGCACCGCCCTACCCGACGAGAAGCTCCTCGCCGACGAGATCGCCAAGACCCGCCGTATTCTAGAAGCCCGCGAGTCTCGCGGCACCGGACGGACTCAATCGTCCCTGTCCGCCCCAAACACGTCCGTGCCCCACAAACGCAAGCGCAAGCAGGGCACGTCATAAGCCCGTAGGTTCCACTTCAGCGGACACGGATCAACGCGCTCGCACGCTTCATGTCGGCCGAGGCGGACCCTACATTTGACGCACCACGGCGCTGGGCGGCAAGTATCACCGCAGCCCTTTGTATGCGTCGTGCTCGTCCTCGACCATTTTCAGAAAGTATGCGGAGAGGGTGGCGTCTGCCTCCTTTGGGGCAACGTCACCCTCACAGTAATAGTACACCGCCGGATCATCCGTCCCGCCACACAAGAAATAGCAGAAGAAATACCCTTGATGCATAAGGAACACGAACGCGTTGGCGGGAAGACAGTATGGGACGCGATTCTCACGCAAGAGGCTCTCAGCTGCACTGCGCAAACCCATGATTTCGGGATAGTACGCCTCGGATCCCACGAGGAATCGCCCCGCTCTGCGCCCCATCAACGACAGGATATCTCGATAGACCTCGGGCAGCGTCTCGATGCCTTGGGCTTGCGCCACTTGCGAGATCTGATCTTCACTGCACCCTTCGAAACCGGCGAGCGACGACAACTCTGTCTCGCGAAGTCTGCTAATCAGGGACATGACTTGGCGACACATTCTCGATTACTCCGTTGAAGTGAGGCTTAGGACGTTTGCCACTCGCCGCGTCCGCTGAAGCGGACCCTACTTTCGTTCAACAACATACCAGACGCTGTCGCCGGAAAGCGTGATCGTCGCGGAACCTCCGGCGGTGGGGACGGGCGTGGCGGTGCCCTTCGGTTGGCCGACGTTATCAAGTGAGGTCAGCGTGTAGGTTCCGCTCGACGCAAGCTTGAGCGTGGCTTTCACGGGCTCGATCCGCGCGGCGCCGGTGCCCCAACGGAAACCTGTCGTCTGGCGCTTGGCATCCCATTGCAGCCCGACGTTGTCGCAGCGGCCGATGGCGCAGATGAGCAGCTTGTCGGCCTGGGCGATGGTCTGGGCAGGGTTGGCCGGGACGACGATCAGCGTGGCAAAGGGGCTGTCGAGTCTTTCGAGCGTGACCGGGCCGATGGCGGCGGCGGTTCCGGGGAAACCGGTGAAGACGGCGGCATGGGCATCGCCGAAGATAAACCGGCCGGTGCCTGGACCGGCGGCGGTCCACTGGAAGCGCGACTCGGGAACGGCGGTTTCGCCGGCTTTGGCAGCCGCGTCGTAGGTCAGGGCGAACTGGGAGGTGAAGAGCTTCTGCGTGGTCATTCCGTGGAAGGCAGCGAGGTAGCCTTTCATGTCGGTCCAATAGCGGCCGACGTTGTCGAGGGATTGCGTGAGGTCGGGGCGTATGACGATCCGGCCGGCGAGCGGCGGCACCGCGCCGCCCAGGAACAGGCGAGCTGCCAGCGGCGAGGGAGCCATCTTGGCGGGGCTGCCTTCGATATCGAAGAAGCTGTCCATGCGCTGCTTCTTGTAGTTCTGGTTGTGCGTGTAGGCGAAGATGAAGATGCCGTCCCAGTCCTGGGCGGCGGCGATGGCGGCGATCATGGGCATGCACTCGGCCTGCCATTCGTTGGGGGCGCTGTGCTGGTATTCGGTGACCGTGTACGGCTTACCCAGCACGCGCGTGGTGGCCAGGCCGGCCATCGTGGAGCCATTGGGATTATCGCTCATGGGCTTGTTGCCGATGACCCAGTCATTCATGTCCCACTGGCGATGGGGAAAATGGGGATGTTCCCAATACGCATGCTGATCCACGAAATCCATCTTTGACTGACTGATCGTATCCAATGGGCCATAGGCGATGGTGCCGGTGACGGCGCACTTCACGCCCAGGTCCTTCTTGACGAAGTTGTACATGCCGACGAAATATTTCTCGTCGACCTCCTGCAGGAATCTGTGCCAGTCGCGCAGGCGGAGAACCGTCAGGGGCTGGCCTTTCTTGTAGAGCGAGACGGAGCCGGCGACGGGATCTTCATCGGCGCGGAGGCCGATCTGGCCGCCGGTGAAGAGCTGGACATTCTTGATCCAGATCGACGCGGGCTGGAAGGCGGAGCAGAAGTTGAGCTTGACGCGGTCATCATCCTTGGCGGCCTTGAAGCCGAATTGATATTCCTGCCAGTCCGCCGTGGCGTTGAGGCTGCCGGAGAGTCCCATCGTCTCATACGGCTCGTGGGCCTGCTGCGTGCCAACCGTCAGGCGGGCGCCGGGCTTATCGGTGCGGGCCTGGAAACGCACGGCGTAGACCTGATCCTTCTTGAGCGTGAGCGGAACGCAGTTGACCTGCAGGTTCCAGAAGGGCTCGGTGGCGGCTGGCACGGTGATCTTGATGCCTCCATCCTCACGGCCAAGGGTCATCTTGGCGCCGTTGTGCATTTCCGTGGCCCACGTAGAACCCTGCTTGCCGAGAGTCTCGCCATTGGAGTCGACGACGAGGTTCGGGCCGTCTTTCGCAAGACCGGCGTTCCAGGCGGCGGCGAGTTTGTCGCGCGTGGTGTATTGCGAGACGAGCCAGGCGTTCCACTGTTTCTTGAGTTCGGCCGCAAAGATCTCGGGCAGATCGCCGAGGTGCTGGTCGGAGCCCCAGACGAAGATGGAGTTTTCGTTGTTGATTTCCACGATGCCGACGGCCGGGTCGTCGGCGTAGCGGAGCTTGGTGTAGGCGTTGACGTGGCCGAGCAGATCGCGAGCGTATTTCTTCTGGGCCTCGATCAACTCGGGGTAGAAGATATCGACGATCTTGTCGAACGACTGGGTCTTGTCCGCGCCCGGCCAGTTGTGCGCCTTGCTGTACCAGCGGGAGACGTGGAGATTGATGTTGCTGTAGATGCCCTCGCGCTTGAGGGCCGAGATGAAGTAATCCAGGCGTTCCAGCGCCTCGGACGACAGCGTCTCCAGCTTGCCATCGGCAAAGATCCCGTTGGGAAACGGCTGCATGTCCATGTGATGGAGACGCACCGAGTTGTACCCGAAGCGAGCCAGACGCTTGGCCACGGCATCGGCGTCGTCGTGCTTCGGGAAGCACCCGGCAAACGCGATGTTGACGCCCCAAAATCGCACGCGCGTTTGCCCGGAATAGAAGTGCCCATCCCGCGCGACGACAAACCCATCCTTCCCGGCTGGCTTGGCGATCAGCGATTCCGCCGACATCAGGCCAGGCGTGGTGTCGTTCCAGGGGAGAGGCCATTCAAGCATGTTGGCCGGGGCCGGAGGAAGCTGGGCAACGGCCGGCAGAGCAAGGCACGCGAGGACGGCGATGAGGCATTTCATGATGGGTGATACTTTTACGGCGGAGGAAAGTTGCCAGTTGTTAGTTGTTGGTTGCCAGTGCGGAAGGTCCGGGTACATTCGCGGAACAAAGCGAGTGGCCTCGAAAAGGCGCAAATAGCACGAGAAGAACCGGGAATGTTGCATGGCGGTTACTGGGTCAGGTCGGTAGGATGATCGGCAATGGGAGATGCCAGATGAGAGGGAAGCGATTTTCTTGGTGGGCGCATCTTTGCGTAGCTGCGGCTCTGGCCATTACCTGCATGCCTCGGCAGGTCGCACTTGCTCAAGACGCGGTGTGGCGAACCCAAATGGACGCTGCGAAAAAGTCCTACGATGGCGGGGACTACGCCGAGGCTGAAAAGATGCATGTCCTAGCCCTCAAGACAGCGGAAGAATTCGGGCCGGCCGATGTGCGATTGGCCATTAGTGTAAGAACTCTTGCCTCGCTCTACGACATCCAAGCCAAATACGAGCAGGCTGAGCCACTGCTCAAACGATTGTTGGCGATCTGCGAAAAGGCGTTGGGGCCGGAAAACCCGACGGTCGCAGTCAGTCTGAACAAACTGGCGATGATGTACACAACTCAGGCTAAGTATGATCAGGCAGAACCCCTTTACAAGCGAGCGCTGGCGATCAATGAGAAAGCTCTGGGGCCAGATCATCCGGACGTCGCCGCAAGCTTAAACGGTCTTGCCGGGCTTTACGGTCACCTAGCCAAATACGATCGAGCCGAGCCATTATGTCAACGCGCGCTCGCGATCCGGGAGAAGGTGTTCGGGCGGGATCATCCGGACGTCGCCGCCAGCGTGAACACTCTAGCTGCGATCTTCCACGATCAGGCCAAGTATGATCAGGCCGAGCCGTTATACAAACGCTCGCTGGCGATCAATGAGAAGACCTTGAATCCGCATGTCGCCACAGACCTGAGTAATCTCGCCTCGCTGTACATGAGCCAAGGCAAGTACGACCAGGCTGAACCGCTACTCCTGCGGTCGCTGGCGATCCGCGAGAAATCGTCGGGGCCGGATCATCCGGATGTCGCCAGGACGCTGAGCAATCTGGCTGCGCTTTACGACCGTCAGGCCAGATACGATCAGGCCGAGCAATTGTACAAGAGATCGCTGGTGATCCGGGAGAAAGCGCTGGGGCCGGAGAATCCCTATTTGGCTTTGAGCCTAAACAATCTTGGCGAACTCTACGTCAAGGAGGGGAGATACGATCAGGCCGAGGTACTGTACAAACGTTCGCTGGCGATTTGGGAGAAAGCGTTGGGGCCAGATCATCCGGATGTCGCCCTGAGCCTGAACAACCTCGCGGCGCTGTACGATCGTCAGGCAAGCCACGATCAGGCCGAGCCGTTACACCAGCGCTCGCTGGCAATCCGAGAGAAGGTCCTGGGTCCGGATCATCCGCAGGTCGCCATGAGCCTCAACAATCTCGCCGTGTGCTACATCGACCAAGCCAAGTACGATCAGGCCGAGCCGCTGGCCAAACGCGCGTTGGCAATCGCTGAGAAGGCGTTGGGGCCAGATCATCCGGATGTGGCCACGAGCCTGAACAATCTGGGGGAGCTTTATAGAAACCAGTCCAAGTACGATGCGGCCGAGTTGCTGCACAATCGCTCGCTGGCAATCGCTGAGAAGGCGCTGGGACCGAACCATCCGGATGTCGCCACAAGTCTAAGCAATCTCGCTGAGCTTTACGGAACACAGGGCAAGTACGATCAGGCTGAACCGCTGTACAAACGCTCGCTGACGATCATGGAGAGAGCCTTCGGGCAGGATCATCCGAGTCTCGGCACGATCCTTGGGCACTACGCCAGCCTGCTGAAGGCAACGGGGCGAGTGGCCGAAGCCGAAGAGATGCTCAAACGGGCGGCGGCGATTCGGGAGCGGCGCGGAGGGAAGCCGTAGAGGTTCGGCAATGGCGTACATTGGCGAACGGAGCGAACAGCCACAACAAAGCACAAGAAGCGCAAAAGAAACGGGGAGAGGCGTGGGTGCTGGTGCCTGCAGTATTTTCGTGTCTTTTGTGCTTCTTTGCGGCCATTTCCGTATTGTATGTATCTGGCCGCAGAACACGGTGGCCGTCCGGGAATGACTCCTCAGTCTCGTCGTCTCCCACAGTGTCGGGCCATCGGGCCTCAAATCATTGGGCCTTGCTCTCGGTGGCCTCATGGCGACGGCTACCCAAGGTGACGGCCCTTCGGGCCTGCGGGACTGAGCGGGCGCGGTTCTTTACAGCTTCCAACCTGTGCGGTACGTCGGGTTCAGGAACTGATTGGCTTCGGGGCTGTTGATGAACTTGCCGGCCGGGCCGTCCCACTGGAGCTTCTGGCCGGCGAGTTTCACGGCGATCACGCCCAGCAGCGCGATCTCGGTCAGCGGGCCGCCGTAGGAGAAATCGGAGCCGGCTTTCTTGTTGGTGCGGATGGCATTGATCCAGTCCTGATGATGCTCCTTGGCCCGCGGAATGGTCGGCGCGGGAAGTTTGTAGGCCTTCATCTTCGTCTCGGGAATGATGCGCACGCCGCCGGCGCCGTGGGATCCGTAGGTGATGACACCCTTGTCGCCCCGGACAACCGCGCCGGTTTCTGGGTCCTTGCGGCCATCCTCGAGTTCGGGCGGGCGGGGGATGCGCTCGGTGCCGGAGTACCAGTTGAGCGTGATCGGGCCGCGCTTGCCCTTGGCGGCGAACTCGAACGTGACGATCTCACCCTTGGGATACGCATCGCCCTGGGTCTTGATGTCGTAGTTCTTCACCTGGGCCTGGATCGTCGCCGGCGCGCCGAGGTCAAGAGCCCAGAAGACGGGATCGACGACGTGGCAGACCCAGTCGCCAATGGTGCCGTTGCCGAAGGGAACCCAGCCGCGCCAGGCGCCCGGCAGATACGCCGGACAATATGGCCGATCCAGAGCCGGGCCAAGCCACTGCTCCCAATCGAGCGTCGGAGGGACGACGTGCTGTTGCTTGAGCATGGGCAGGCGGTCGATGCCGGAATTGACGGCCGTGCAGCCGCAGTGAATCTCGGTGACGTTGCCGATGGCGCCGTCCTGGACCCACTCGCAGAACATGCGGATGGAGTCGGTGGAGTGGCCCTGGTTGCCGAGCTGGGTGACGACATTCTTCGCCTTGGCGGCCTTCATCAGCTCGCGGACTTCGAAGATGTTGTGGGCCAGGGGCTTCTCGCAGTAGACATGCTTGCCCCGCTGAATCGCGGCCATGGCCGCGACGGCGTGGAAATGGTCGGGAGTAGCGACGACAACGGCGTCGATGTTCTTGTCCATCTCGTCGAACATCTTGCGGAAGTCCTTGTAGCGTTTGGCGTCCGGGAATTTCTTGAAGGTGTCGGCCGAGCGTTTTTCATCGACATCGCAGAGGGCGACGATGTTGTTGCCGCCGGCGACGGCATTGATGTCGCCGGCGCCCTGCCCGCCGACGCCGATGCCGGCGATGTTGATGCGCTCGCTGGCGGGGGTGGCTCCGTCGGCGCCCAGGACATGGCCGGGGACGAAGGTGAAAGCGGAGACGGTGCTGGCGGCCTGAACGAAACGGCGACGCGTGAGTTTGGTCTTCATGAAATGCTCCTGTGATCGTGTATACAGCGGGCGGACTGGAGTGTGGCAAGGGTTTGGTGTACCGGGTCCAGCACGTGGGAATTGCGGGCCGGGGAATGTCGATCAACATGGTGCGTTTCTGTGACTACACAAAGCAGTTGCGGACTAACGACCGCCAAATCAAAGGAGAAGGAATGGACTTCGTAAAGTTTCTGCCGCACGCGTTGATCATCGGTATCCTGGCCGCGATTTTACAGTTTGTGTCGCTGGTGCCAGGGATGGAGAACTATGTGTTTCCCTGGGCGGTATTTCAGACGTGGGCGCTCTACTTCCTGAGCGGGGCCAATCCCAAGAGCGGGGCCAAGAGCGTGATTTGCGGCGTTGTGGGCGTGCTGGCGAGCATGCTGATTGTGGTGATGGGGACGAAGCTGGCCTCGCCGCTGGGCGCACAGATCGGGTTCACGCTGGCGGTGCTGGTCGTGGCCTTCCTGTGCATCACCATGGAGAAGGTGCCGGCGATCAGCTTCATCCCCGCCTACTTCATCGCGGCGGGAATCTTCTTCGCGCTTCAGGACAAGTCCATAAACGTCAAACTGCTCCAAGTAACTATTTCGCTCGTGCTCGGATTCGGCCTGGGATTCCTGACCGTGCTGCTCCGCGGCAAATACGCGGCCATGATCGCGGTGCCCGCGGAAGCAACAAATGCAAAATGAAGACCACGTCAGTTCTTCCATTTTGCACTTTGCATTTTGCACTTTGCATTGTCCTCCTCGTGTTTCAAGTCTCCCGCGCATAGACTATAAAACGCGTGGTGCAGCAGACACTTGAGGATATTCTCCGTGATCTCCCGGCCGTGGGGCGGCGCGTCGAGGACCGGGCCGATCGGCAAGTCTGGCGATTTGAATTTGAAGGCAAAGCGCACTGGCTGCATTTCTATCCGGCCGGGGTTTCAGGGAGTTGGCTGCGCCGGCGGATTTTCGGCAGCCCGGCCATGCGCGAGTTCGTACGGTTGCAGTGGCTGCAGAAAGCCAAGGTACACGCGGTGAGGGCGGCCGCCGTGCTGATGGGGTACAACCTCCAGGGGCGGCGGGGCGATGCGGTGCTGGTCCAGGCAATCGAACCATCGGTGCGGCTGGACAAATACCAGAACCGTCTGGAACTCGAAGGGCGAACGGTGCCGGACCGACTGAGCATCGTGAAACAGATCATTGAGATCTTGCAGACGATGGCGAAGTCACGGCTGGGGCATGGGAATCTGCAACTGGGAAGCTTTCTGTTGCAGGATGGGCGGGTGTATCTGGCCGACGCGGAAGCAGTACATGGGGCGGGATTGCTGATGGACGATCTGCTGCTCCTGGCGCTGTCGGCGGCGCCTTATGCGACGCTGGCCGAAATGCAGCGGGCGTGGAACATGCTCGGGCCGGGCGGGGCAATGCCGGAATTGAACCGTCGCGGGCCGTCGGCGTGGCGATCGGAGATGCAGCGGCTGTTTGCGGATGGGGACGGTTTTGGGAGGCTCGAATGGTCGGGCAATGGCGGACAGTGGTCGGGGATGTTCTTCAAACGGACAGGGTTGCCGCAGCGCTGGTCGACGGTTTCACGATTGGAGATTTCGCAGGCGGATTGGGAGGCGGCCTGGCCGGATTTGAAGACGAGAATCGATGCGGATGAATTGAAAGTGCTCAAACGCGGGCGCTCTGGGGATGTGCTGGAAGGGACAGTGACTCTGGCGGGGTGTAACGTGGCGGTGGTGGTAAAGCGGCCGGGGCGGAGCAGCCTGCGGCGCAGTTTGACACAGGTGTTCTGCGGCTCGCGCGCCCAGCAGGCGTGGGAGAAAGCGTGGGGGCTGGCGGTGCGCGGGATCCCAACGGCGTGGCCGATGCTGCTGATGGAGAAGCGGGTCCATGGGTATGTGACCGATTCGCTGGTGGTGATGGAGAAGGTGGACGGTCCGGTGCTGGCAAAGGTCGATGCGTCGGAAAATCCCGGGGCATATGCGCTGCTGATGGGCCGCTGCGGAAAGCTGCTACGCGAGATCGAACGGAGCGGGTTGTTCCTATATGACGCCAAGGCGTACAACTGGATCGTGATGGCCGACCCCCGGTTGGGGCCGACACCCGTGCTGATCGATGCCGACAGCATGCGACGGATGCGGGTGAGAATCGGCGGGTTGAACAGGCTGTTGCGGTCGTTGCGCGAGGATACGGGGACGGGGTTGTCGCCGGAGAATGCGCTGGCACTGGCACGTGGCTATCGCCCGTTTGGGTCGCAGGCTCAGCTTGAGCAACTGGCGGGGGTGAAGGCATGACGATTCCGCTCAGCAAAGACCCCGAGCGAATCCTGCTCATCAAACCCAGTTCGCTGGGAGATGTCGTGCATGCGCTGCCGGTGCTCAACCTGCTGCGGAGGCGGTTCCCCGGGGCGAAGATTTCCTGGATGCTCGCGGCCGCATGCGCTGGGTTGCTCGAGGGCCACCCGCAACTCGACGAGATTGTTCTCTTTGACCGCAAGCGCCTCGGGACCGCGTGGAAAAGCCCGGCGGCGTTGCGCGAGCTGTGGGACTTCGACCAGCGGTTGCGGGCGCGAGAATTTGATCTGGTGATCGACCTGCAGGGATTGTTTCGCAGCGGCTGGCTGGCGTGGCGAACGGGATCGCCCCTGCGAGTCGGGCTGGCCAATGCCCGCGAGGCGGCATGGCTCTTCTACAACCGGCGCGTGCCGATCGCGACGCTGGAGCAGCACGCGGTGGACCGGTATCTGGCCGTCGCCGAGGCCGCGGGATGTGGCCGCGAACCGGTGGAGTTTCCGTTTCATGTGACGGAAGAAGATCGAGCCCATGTGGATGCGCTGATTCCTCCGGCGGAAAAGTTCGCGGTGCTGCTGCCGGCGACGAACTGGGCGACCAAGCGGTGGCCGGTGGAACGGTTCGCGGCCATCGCCGGGGAGATCGAGAAGCGGTTTGGGCTCAAGAGCGTCGTAGCGGGGGCGGCCGACGCGGCCGCGCTAGCGCCGAGGATCGGGGCACACTTCGACGTCACGGGCAAGACGAAACTACGGCAGTTGGTCGCACTGCTCCAGCGTGCGTCGCTGGTCATCGCCAACGATTCAGGGCCCATGCACATTGCCGCGGCGCTGGGCCGGCCGCTGGTGTGCGTGTTCGGGCCGACGAATCCGGTGCGAACGGGACCGTATGGACGGAACGACAGCGTGGTGCGCGTGACAATTCCGTGCGCGCCATGCTATTCACGGACCTGCTCGCACCGGAGCTGCCTGGAATGGCTGGAGATCGAGCCGGTGCTGCGGGTGGCCGAGAAACAGATCACTTGCGCGGGAGCAATTTCATGACCAGCACGTTGGACGTATCCTTGCGCTGCGACGAAACCAGATTGCGCTTGGCCGTACCGGGGTCGACGTCGATCGTGCGGACGAACTGGCCGACGAGGTACGCGTTGCCGTCGGCATCGATACCGACGTCGTTGAACACGACAGAGCCATCGGGTCCGCCGATGCGATCGACGGAGACGTACTTGCCGGCCGAGTTGAGCTTGAGCAGGTAGGCGTCGGTTGAGTCGTTCTGGCCAGGCACAACGCCGGGGCTGTCCTTGTTCGTATCGAAAAAGTGGGTTTTGGGACCGGGATCGAAATTGGTGTTGTTGGTGTAGGCACCGGCGACATAAAGATTGCCGGCGTGGTCCAGGGCCAGGGCGTTGGCCGAAGGCGTCCCGTCGCCGCCAATGGCGTCGGCCCAGATGATGGTGCCATCCTTCTTCATGCGGGTGATGTAGATACTGGTGTCATAGCCCGCATAGAGGAAGACAGGCTTGGCCGGATTGGCGCTGACGTTGATGTTTTTGTCGAGCAGCCCGGTGAAATAGAGGTCGCCGTTGGGGGCGGCAATCATGTCGGAGAGCAGGTCATCGTGCTTGCCGCCGTACTGGCGGACATAGCGGAATTTTCCGTCGGGCGAAAGATTGACGATGTAAATATCGTAGCTGCCGGCGGTGGATCGCGTGAATTTCTGCGAGGATCGGTCGAACTGCACCGTCTCGTTGAAGATACCCGCGGCAATGATTCCGCCGGATGGATCGGCGACCATTTTCGTGACCGTCTCGCGGGTGTTTTCCTCGCCGAAGACCTTGTTCCAGAACATATGGCCATCGGCGGGATCAATGCGCTCGATGAAGGTGTCGTCAGTGCCGCGCGCGCTGATGTTGACAGCATCGCCGGTCAGGGCGATGTTGCCGGAGATGCGCACCCAACCGGCGATGTAGAGGCGGCCGCCGTTGTCAAAGGCGACCGCCGTGATCGAATCGTCGAACTCGCCGCCAATGGAACCGGACCACATGGGCACGCCGGTGAAGGCGTTCAGACGGACAATATAGCCGTCGCTCTCGCCGCGGCTGACGAGGGTCTTCTTCGACGCGGCGGTGTTGAAGGCGATTTCGTTCTGATAGGTGCCGGCCATGTAAATGGAGCCGTCGGGTCCGAGCGTGAGCGCTGTGACCGTGTCGTAGTTTGGGCCGCCGAAGCGTTTGGCCCAGAGAAGCGCTCCGTCGCTGCGATACTTGATGACAAAGACGTCGTCCTTGGCGTTGTCGCTGTTGATGTAGGTGGCAGGCTGGCCCTTGGTGGCGACGTTCACTTTGCCGCGAAAGATGCCGGCCGTGTAGGTGTCACCGTTGGTGTCGGTGACGGAGTAATTGGCGCTGGAGAAGACGTTGGGATAGCCCCAACCGACCTTCCAGCCCAGTCCGCTGGACAGCAGGCGGCGATCCTCAAGAGCCTCGGCGATAACGGGCATGTGTACAGGCCTGGCCAGTCGTGACGTCTTCGTATTTTTCGCAGTCATTGTCAGAATCCTCGATGCCCGCGGTTTGGGCGGACGGTAGAACAATAGAGCATACCGGAATCGGTTCGGGAGACAATGAGCGAGCGCATGCGGGTTCAAGGGTTCGAGTCTTGAATGGATCAAGCGGTTAAGAGCGCAAAAGGCATCACGCCTCACGGTTGCTTCGACTTGGACCAGAGTTCGAGCATCAGTAGAGCATAGAGACGCTGGGTGTGGTCCGTGCGGTGGGTGTCGTGTTCTTCGAGCAGGCGGGCGATGGTGGGCACGTGCAGCCGCTGGGCACAGAATCCCGTTGTCGCCAGGAGCAGGTCATGGAGCATGGGGCGGAGGTCGCGGCGGAACCAGTCGCCGATGGGAACGGCGAAGCCCATTTTGCGGCGGCGGAAGACGGACGCGGGAAGATCCGGGGCGAAAGCCAGACGCAGCAGGCGTTTACCGCCGCCGCGAAGCAGTTGTGCGGCCGGGAGCGAGGCCGCGAAATACACGAGTTCGTGGTCCATGAACGGGCTGCGGACCTCGAGAGCGTGGAGCATCGAACAACGGTCAACCTTGGCAAGCAGGTCTTCGGGAAGGTAAATCTCGCGGTCGACGGCCAGCGCGGATTCAATGATTCCTCGACCGGCGGCATGAAACTCGGCAAAGCGGGTGGTCACGGGATCGGCGGCGTGCGGCGGGGCGAGTTGGTCGATCGTGGCGTCGTCGAAGATGCGCAGGTATGACGCGTATCGCTGGCCAGGCGGAAGATGGAGCGACGCGGCGAAGCGGCGGGCACGAACGCCGAGAGATTTCGGACGCCAACCGGGCAGCAGCGAGGCGGCGAGCCGTGCGACGGGCGACATCAAAGACAACATCTGGCCGACGAGCATCGCCCGATAGCGGTCGTAGCCCCCGAAAAGTTCGTCGCCGCCGTCGCCGGACAGCGCGACCTTCACGCGCTGGCGGGTAACCATGGATAGGTAGTGAGTCGGCAACGCGGATGAATCGCCGAACGGTTCAGCGAAAGCCGCGGCCAGCCGGGGCAGATCCTCGGCGGCGTTGGGTTGGACGATGAAACGCTCGTGCTGCGTGTGCAGGTGGGCGGCAACCTCGGCGGCGTGGGGAGATTCGTCGTAGGCCGGATCGTCGAAGCCGATCGTGAAGGTCAGGACCTGGCCATCGGGACCCAGAGCACGACGCATCGCGGCGGCGACAATCGAGGAGTCGATCCCGCCCGAGAGGAAGCAGCCCAGGGGAACGTCAGAGACGAGTTGTCGCTGGACGGAACGAAGGACCAGATCACGCGTTTGGGCGACGGCGTCGGGTTCATTTCGCGCCGCGGTCAAGGGGACGTTGGCCTGGAAGTAGCGCTCAATACGAATCTCGCCACCGGCGCAGGTGAGCAAGCCGCCTGGTGGCAGTTTGTGGATGGAACGGTAGATGGTGCCGTCGGGCACGAATCCCCAGGCGAGGTACTGCCGCAGCGCACCGTCATCGATGTCGCGATCGAGCCAGGGAATTTCCAACAGGGCGCCGGGCTCGGACGCGAACGCCAGAAAGCCGCCGGGCTGGTGAGCGTAGTAGAGGGGCTTTTGGCCCATGCGATCGCGCGCCAGCAGCAACGACTGCGATGCGGGATTCCACGCAGCAAAGGCGAACATGCCGTTGAGTTTCTCGACGGCGGCATTGCCCCACGCGGCACAGGCGGCCAGCAGGACTTCGGTATCGCCGGTCGTACGCCAGTTGACCCCGGCAATCTGCGGGCGAAGTTCGCGGAAGTTGTAGATCTCGCCATTAAAGACGATGCAGTGGCCGGCTGGGTCCGAGAACGGCTGGTCCGCGCGCTCGCTGGGGTCAAGCACCGCGAGGCGGCGGTGTACCAGAGCGACGAGGGGAGTTGCCGTGGAGATGGCCGGGGGGATGAGAAGTTCGTGGCCGGCTCCGTCAGGGCCGCGATGGGCGATGCGGGCGGACATGCGGCGCAGGATGTCCTCGTCTACGCGGAAGGAATCGGAGAAGGACAGAATACCGGCAATACCGCACATGAGGGGCGATTATACAGGCTCGGCCCCCTGCCGCTCTGCGCCGACATGAAAGCAAGGAGTGAAACCCGGCGGCACCCATTCCCAAGCCGTGTGCTGGCCAATCGTATTGAAGGGTGTGCCGGGCGGCCGCAGGAACTTACGCGAAGGCCGGCTCCAGGTCGCCAGGCAGACGGCCGTGCGTGAGGCACAATGCCAGGAACAGGTGCTTCAGCCGGTCGTCGCTCTGGCGGCCGAGGAAGTCGGGGGTGAAATCGACCGGAAAGCGTCCCTGAAAATTGAGCAGGTGCTCCGCCAGCGCGTCGCGATCCATGGATCGTACGATAGTCACAATTTCTTCAACCTGATCGGTCCGCAGCATGACATCTTCTCCCGTCCGCCTGGGTCGCCTGATGTAGATTATACATCACGAATCGCGGCATGGCTCAGATGAATACATCCAATATTCGTCCCTTAACGGAAGCATCGGGCAGAAGGAACACGATCTTTACTCGTTCTGGAAGATGTACCTCGGGTGGCTGCTGCCACGGCAACATCGCCCAGGGTGGCTGGATCGGAGAAGTGCTTTTGTGGGCTGGTTCAGCTGGTGCGGGGCCGGTCGCGACCGGCTCCACGGGCCGCTCGGTATGCAGTGCTGGCCGGGGCTCGAAGCGCGGGGCGGGATGAATCGTGCGGCGTGGTTCGATACGCGGGTCGGAATGAATCGCCGGCCGCGGTTCGACGCGCGGATCTGGTTGCATCACCTGCCGTGGCAGGATCGTTGGGGCAGGCGAGAGCGTGGGCAGCCCATTGGACCCCGCCGACCCATGGATGGCACGAGCCACCTTCAGGTTCGTCAGGGCTTGCAGAACCGAGCCTATGGCGGAGATGTCCACGCGATTACGTGAGCAAAAAGCAAGCGCATGCCACGGGTGATAATACAGAACCGAGAAAACCCGTTGGCGGGAATTGACATCGGCGTTCTTACCGGACGTGAGTTACCGGCCAAATTCCGACCGAGTGCGGATGTGGTTTTCCGGCAACATCGCGTGTTGATTCCGGGCAATGGGGAGGCGTGGGGACAACGCCGGTTCGGGCTTCCGATCCCAGACGGTTCGTCAGACCGCCTGAAGACGGGACTTCGAACGGCGGCGACGGGGGGTCATCGCGGTTGCCATGAAAACAGCCAGCGTGAGCGCGGCCGGCTCCGGGACCGTAACCGCGATATTCGTAAACGCGGCCGACGCCCCGGCGCTCGTGGTGTCGTCGCCGAAAAAGAGATAGCTGGGAAGGATGTACGGATTGACCGTAAGAGGAGGCGTCGGCACAAAGGCCGAGTAATCGCGCAAGCCTCCGGAGAGCACCAGGCTGCCATCCACGAGAAGTTGATATCCACTGGAGGTCACGCGCAGGTCAATGTTCCGGGCGTGGGTCATGTCCACGGAACCCACCTCGCCTTGGCCGACGAATAATGATGCGCCGTCATTCTGGGAGATCACCTCGTTGGCGTGGAAGCCGATCTCGATGCCCTTGTGGTCCGCGGCCGAGCTGATGGCGATGACGCTGAAGCCGGCCCGATCGCCGGCGGCGTTGTGCTGTTCTGAGTTCAACACGAGGCCGTCCACGCGGACGTCGAACCCGGTCGTACGATCAAGCGTGGGAAACGCGGTATTGACCAGATTATTGGTGAGAAGGCTATAGTTGCTGAAGCCGGCGCGATGTGCGTCAGTCGTGGCAAGCGTGGTGCCACCGCCGCTGGTATTGCTGTAGTCTACGAAAACCGGCGGTATCTGGGTGACGAACGCGTCAGCGCCGTACATGAGCCACCCCTGCTGATTGGGCGTGGTCGGCGTCAAACCTGTGTAAAGACCCAAACCGCGCGAGGTCAGACTCGATCCGGCCAAAACAACTCCCAAACCCAACAACACTCTCCGCGTCATGTTTCTCCTGTGATTGCCTCGATGATGCCCCCAAGTCTAGTCCCGGACCAGTGTCGAATCCACAGATTGCGGGAACGACGCCCAGCCCCCCTCCCGAAAGCGACCCGGACAAAGTACGCTACGGCGATGGCTGACATATCAACTAATCCCGCGCGTCTGCGGCCGGCCCGCAACGCGGATGGTCCGGCGGTCAAAACGCTGGTCTTTGGCGTGTTGCGCGAGTACGGCCTGAAGCCCGATCCTGGCTGCACGGATGCCGATCTCGATGACATCGACGGGCACTACTTCCAACGCGGGGGCACGTTCAGCGTTTTGGAGGAAGCGGACGGCACGATCATCGGCTCGGTGGGCATCGGCTTGGTGAGTCCCCGTGTCTGCGAATTGCGGAAGATGTACCTGAGCGGTCGCTGCCGCGGGCGAGGCCTGGGACGAACGTTGCTGGATCATGGACTGGCCGAAGCGCGGCGCCTGGGCTTCAGACGCGTCGTGCTCGAAACGGCCTCAGCGCTCAAAGAGGCCATCCGGCTCTACGAGCAATATGGCTTCCAGCAGTACAAGCCGGAGCACCTGGTCGCACGCTGCGATCAGGCATACTTTCTGGACCTGGAATGATGGGTCGGCGCCAAAGGCGCGGCGTAGAGAGACGACGCAGGCACGGCTTGCATCAAAGCAAACACCCGAGTCGAGCAACCCGGCCGTAGTTCATTGCCCGATCCTCACCAGAGACTCTTGTCGGCCGTGAGAACGTCGTCAGGCGCTGAATTAGCGACGGAATCCGGTACGCCCATCTGCATCGGCCCGGCCGTCGCGAAGATGTCTGGCCGGGCAATGTCTAGCATATCGGCGGATATCGGCGTCGGGACGGACTGCTCAACGACGGCCGGAACCTGCGGCTTGCGAGCATTGATGCGGGAAACGTGGGGCTTGGCCCTGGATGTAGACACGGTGACCTTCGCCGTAGCCGATCGGACCACTGCGGGGGAAACGATCGGCCGATAATCAACCGACTGCACGAAGTTCCTGGCGGAATCGGCGGCGGACAAGGAGATAAACCCTGCAGCTCCGGCTCCGCGGGAGTTCAACATATCGGCGGATCCCGTCAGGGATTCCAGGAGATAGCCTCTCATCGCCGGCACGCTGATATCGGCGACATCGCCACCGGTGTAGTTGACAATGGCTTTGGTCGGGGCCATGCCGTCCTGGCACTCGAACTGGGGACCCCAGAATATCGGCAGAGCCCCCGGCACAGGCGTTGGCATCGATACGCAGATGGGCGTAGCAGCCCAGGCTTGCATCGTGCTGGATTCAGTCGGCACGGCCGGTTCGCCGGCCGCGGTGTCGATTGTGAGCGTCGTACCTGCGGTGTCGGCGCGGCCACCAACCAAAGTGCCGCCAGTAGTGCTGACAAAGTACGTGCTGCGGATCGTGTAGACACCGGGAAACGACGCAGCAAAGCTCCAGTGCCCGGAGTCATCGGTAGTCACCTGGAAGTACTGGTGGCCCATCCACGGGCCGGCGAAGTAGTCGAGCGTGACTGCAGTATCGGCCGGCAATTCCTCACCGGGATCCAGCACGCCATTGCGCTTGGTGTCGACAAATGCGATTCCGCTGAGGGTACCGGGCTGCTCCACAGGGGCCGGCGGCGGTTGCATGCCGATGTCCAGGCGATTGTCCTGGCCGGCGACGACGACAGTGCCAATTGAGTCGAGGGTATACGGGGAGTTCTCATCCCGGAACTTCACCCAATACCATCCGGCCGGCTGGTCGCTCGCGATGTATGTTCCATCGGCGTCCGTCCAGACATCGACACAGAATCGTCCACGAATGGTGACCTTGCAGCCCGCTTTGCCGGCTTCGCCGGGATCCTGGACACCGTTGGCGTTGGCATCGTCGTAGATCCTGCCGGTAATCGTTGTCAGGGGAACGACGGGCAATGACACGAAAGCGTCCCCCTGGGCGGCAGAAACCGCGACGGCTGCAAATGGTGCCAGGCAGGAGGCCAGGCCCCCGACCGCGGAGACGGTGTAGACGTCCTGGCCGAGATCATGGAACGCGAACGAGCCGTCGTCGGCGGATTGTGCCGTCAGGACGCCGTCGCCATCTGCCACGGTGAGTGTCACGGTGACTCCAACCGCCGGCACTTCGTCATCTTGGCGCACACCATCGCCGTTGCTGTCGATGAAGAGCGCCCCGAAAATGGAGCCTTCCATGGGGTTCGGCGGGACGGCCAGATCGATTTGCTGCACCTGGTGGGGCAAAACATGGAGCGCAAGCAACACCGGGCATGACCACAATGGGCCCGATGCCGCGATGAGGTCGTCGCCAGCCGAGAGACCGCCAACCGTAAAGCGACCGTCGGCATCGGTGCAAGCGGAGAATGAGGACCGATTGAGCATGCTGGCCAGGCTCCAACCCGCAAGAGGGATCTCCCCCGCATCGCGCTGACCGTTGCCGTTGGTGTCAAGAAACAGCGTGCCGCTGACGGTCGCGTCAAACAATCCGGAAAGGCCGGTATTTGAATCGCCCCCGGCCGGATCGCTGCCAGGATCGCCACCACCGCCCGAATCCGGCGGCGTTTGAACCGCCGTCGCATCCACCATGAAATCGGCCGTGCTCGATGTCTCGGCGCTCACAGCCACAGTCTGTTCCGCACCGGCCGCCGAAACGCCATCCTCCCCAATCACGCCCACTGTATATGTGCCATCGTTCAGGCCATCAAAAGCGTAGAAGCCGTTTTCATCCGTGGCTGCGGACATTTCGCCATCGTCAAACTGCCCGTTGCCATCGGCGTCGATGAAGACTGTTTGCCCCGCGGCCGGCGTGCCGTCGCTGAGCGTCACTGTACCGGAGAGCAACGGCGATACGGAGACGTCGCCGCCTCCGGAACTGCCGCCGGCGAGATCCTCCGGTGCGATCGAGAAATCGGCCGACGTCTGGTTCGTTTCGTCCAGTGTCAGACTCAACGGCTGACCAGCAGCCGAAACGCCATCGTCGGCCAACACGCAGACCCTATACTGGCCCAACGGAATCGCAGTAAAATCGTACCACCCATCCTCATTCGTCGTCGTTGAGATTTCGCCATCGTCGAACTGTCCGTTGCCATCCGCGTCGATGAACACCGTCCGCTCAGCTAGCGGAGTGCTGTCGACCATGTCCGCCCTGCCTGAAATAATGCCGACTCTGATGAATCCCGCAGTGGCGGTGGCGGTCGTCTGGCCAGGAGCGAAGTCAATCTCCGTTGTCACCATCCCGTCGGCGACGCCCGGGCCATATCCCCCGCCATCAAAGCCGTCGGCGCAATAGGTCAGCGTGTAGCTCGCCGCATCAACCGGGCTGAAGGTGAAGACCCCCGAATCGTCGCTGATGGCACCGAGTGTTGCAGTTCCGTCGGTATTGGTAATCTCCACATAAACCGAGGCCAGCGGCGTGTCGCCCTCGTCAAACACCCCGTCGCCATTAACATCAAACCAGGTCTTGCCGGTGATACTGACACTGCCGCTCAGAGACAGGTAGAAGTCGGCCGTGGCGCCACTGTTATTCTCGGCGGAGACAGTCTGAGCGAACAACTTGGCCGGCAGTTGCTTGTACTTGCCCTCGGCCACGGCCCGAACCGTGTACTTCGCCTCGTTCAATCCATTAAAGCAAAAATACCCATCCGCGTCCGTAACTTGTTTCGGTTCGTTTTTGTCGAGTTTTCCATTGCTGTTGGTGTCGAGATAGACGGTCCACCCGTCGAGCAGCGGCGGATCGACGGTGGTCAGATTGCCGCCGTAGAGCGTGCCGGAAATGGACGGGGCGTACAAAAATGCCGCCGTGGGACCGGTCGCTTCCTTGGCGGCCGCCACTTTGATGGCCGGCGACTTGATATGGCCCGCCTTTACAGCGGCCACGTCCAGGCCGTCGCTCAGATCCGGTGCCAGAACGAGCGTGTCGTCTGCGTCGAACTGCACAAAGTACTGCCCGGGCGTCACCTTGGAGAACATGTATGTACCGTCGTCGGCAGTCTTTACATCAGCGACGACTGTGCCATCGGCCTTGAGCAACTGGACGTCGAGCCCGGCGTATCCTTCGGTGCCGTCGTCGTCCTGGGTAAAGTCCCCGCTGCCATCGCTGTCCACCCAGGCCATGCCGCTGACGGCGCCCGTCTTGGCCGTAGTGCCGGCCGGGGTCACACTCAGAAACACCCGGGCTTCCAGGGGTTCCAGGCCGGTAACGATGTAGTTGACGAGGCGATCGCCGCGCGCCGCCCGTGTGAGCAGACGCCGACTGTTGCGTGAATGGCGTTTCTCCTGCCTCATCTGCGCACCCCACTATGTGTTGACCACTGACATGCTACCGGCCATCGGCCAGACTCCGCCGAATAGACGCCGCCGACCCTCGCCGGATTGCAGAATTCATTGTCACGTTTTTACGTCGGGACCGCAAGCTACGGTTTCATACATTTTATCGGCAAGACAAGTACCGGTCTTGGCATGAAATGGTCCGCGACGCCATCCTCAGGCCGTCGGGAGAGCTCGACAACCTTCGGACAGCATCGCGGACTCTGGTCGCTCGCATCTCACACGCCTTTAGTGCTGCAAGCTCTGTAGCACAAGCGGTTTATATGAAACACGAGAGCATTTTCAAAAGACAGGCGACGGCATCAGAACCAGTGCAGATTTCCCTTGATCTTGTCAAGAAGCATCTTGCTGGTGGCCTCGTCGCCGGTCGTGCCGACGCGGATCGACACCTTGCTGACGTTCTCACCTGCCTGCTCAACATTGATGGTTACGTCATCGCGCTGTGCGGTCTTGGCGACCATCTTGCCATCAATTTTTGTGGCCGTGCTTTGCACATCGGTCAACTTGAGCTCCTCAGCAGCCTTTGCCGCCGCCTTGGTGACCTTGTCGGGCGTCGAATCCACCATGCTGGTGTAGGTGCCCATGAAGGACTTTGTTCCGACGGTTTCCGTCTGACAGCCCGTGGGCAACAGAAGCACAACGCCCAGGAACATGCTTGAAAGCAATAGAAGAAGCGATTTCATAACGACTCCTTGTTAGATGGTTTGCCGAGGCTAGAGATCCGGCGTCGGCCCGAACATTGAAAGATTCGGCCGCACACGCGTCCGAAACCGACAGACAAAACACGAAACGTGAGTGGACCCATCACGCCGGCCCAGGGGGGTCAACACGAGAGTAATTAAGACCGGCATCAACAAGGCGCAATCCGGCCCGGATGGGTTTGCCGATGGCGGCAAAGTGCGCCCGAGCGCCGCCAGGTCGCCTGGCGGCCAGAGCGACCCGCACGACTGGCACGGCGGAGCGGACCACGGTCCGCAGGCCGACATCCACGGCGTCGAGGACCACTCGACGCGTTCGCGGGAAGCCGACCGCGGCCGCGCCGACGGCACAGACCACGCCGACGGTTGCCAGCGGCCTCTGTCGAATGGCCTTCAACGGGTCGAAGGCCGCGACGGAGTTGCGGAGTTGGCTCTTGGCCAGTCGCAACTCATCGCCCGGGCTCATTGAAGCAATCTCCGAGCTGTCCATAGCATTACTCCGGCAAAACCCGCAAGCACCAGCCCGAGGACGGCCGCTGCGGCCGATGTCGGCAGAACAGCGGCCAGGCCAAGAAAGCCGGCCCAGGCGAGGGCGGCCGCTCCGGCCAAAGCCAGCAGGCATGCGCCCAGAGCCAGGGCGATGGAGAGCATGGTGCGCACCACCGCATGTCTGAGTGCCCGGCCTTCGGCCTCGGCAAGATCAGTCGCCGCAATGACGATGTTGACCAGATCGTTCATGATCGCCTCACATCAACGGAATTCCACGGAAGAACAGCGCGTCGTTACGAGGCGCTGCCTTCGTCGCTCTGTGCTCTGGCACGATGGCGCCGCAGAAGGAACATGCCGAGGAGCATCCCCGCGCCGGCGGCGATGGAAACGCTGGCCAGCGGGTGGCTTGCCACGGAGTGTTCGAGGCTGTGGACGGCCTTCTCGCCTCGCTTGCGGGCGGCGCCATAGACCTCGGCGGCTTTGTCCGCGGCGCCGTGGCGGGCGGATGAGAAAGCCTGGGTGATGGCCGCGACGATCTCGTCCTTGAGGCGGGCGAAGTCGCTGCCGACGTCGGATGCACCGGCACCGACGTCGTGAGCGAGATGGCGCCCGGCCTTGGTGACGGACCCCATACCATTACCTTTGTTCGAAAGCGTAGTCATGACATTGCTCCTTTCAAAGAATGAGTCGATTGCGGCCAGACAACTGACCATCGCATCACAGCTTGATGGTCGGGCCGCGCCTGCCGATCATGCCGCTGAGAAAGGCGATGATGAACAGGACAATAAAGAGGAAGAACAACACCTTCGCGATATAGATGGCACCACCCGCGATACCGCCGAATCCGAGCACGGCCGCGAGGATGGCGATCACGAAGAACACAGCTGCCCAGTAAAGCATGTCGATCTCCTTTCGATCTACAGCCGGTCGGCCGATCCGATCCAAACAACCGACGATCTGCCGCACGTTCTTAATTAATACGCGAGGCCTCTGAGGCGGCGATGAAATGGGGATGAAAAGCGGCTAATCTGACTTGGGAGGATGTAGCGGCAGCCGGATGCTGAAACAGCAACCTGTGTCGGTGCAATTGACGACTTCGATGGTGCCGCTGTGTAGTTCAGCAATCCCCTGGGCAATCTCCAGGCCCAGCCCTGACCCCCGCCCCAGACGTTCCTCACCCTTGGCCTGAGCAAACCGGTCAAACACATGCGCGATCAATTCCGGGGGCAACCCCGGGCCGAAATCGCGGACATGGACGCAGATGCAATCGCCCGCCAGTTCGACGCGCAGGTCGACACCGTCATCTCTTTTGGAAAAACGGATGGCGTTACGGATGAGGTTGTCGATCATGGTCCGCAGCAGTTCGAGGTCGCCGCGGAGCAGCAGGTCGCGCCCGTCGCCATATGTCAACTGCGGCACGATGCGTACGCCATACTGACGAGCCATCGGCATGCAGTGACGCACGGACTCCATGACCAGTTCATTCACCGGATAGAGTTCATCGCTCGTGGCAACGGTCTGCCCGTGACGGACCCGGGTAAGCATCAGGAAACTTTCCACAAGCCGGCCCAAATGGCGCATTTCATCCTCGGTACTGTTGAGGAACCGCCTGACATCCGCGGACAGCGATGGGTCGCGCCGCAGCACCTCGGACTCAGCCAGCACCGTGGCAATCGGCGTCTTGATCTCGTGCGACACGTTGGCCACAAAGCGTTCCTGAGCCTGCAATCCAGCGTCGAGGCGCCGCCTCGCCTGATTCAACTCCTCCTGCAGCCGCGCCAATTCGACAGCGTTGGAACCGACGTCAATGGGCTGCTGCAGCGTCTCCGGACCAAGAGTGTGGGCGTAGTCGGACAACCGCTGGATCGGGCGAACCACGCGCCCGGCGATCAACCATCCGGCCACGGCCGTCGCCAACAGCCCGACTGGCGTGGAACTCAAGAGGCACCAATTCGCGGACCCCGCACCCGGCAACAGCCATACGACGACGCCGACCTGAATGGCACCAAAGACGGCAACAACCACCAGCGTCAGGCGAAGACGCAAGGAAATCCCCATCCGCTGCGAGGGCACACCACTTGACCCGGATTCAGGCGTCGATTCCGTCATTGTTCTCCACGGCGCCAAGACAGGCCTGCCGGCGCCACTGACCGCAAGGGCGACCGGCAGTTCCAATCTGCGGCTCGCTCGCGAACACCGCGTCGCTCGCGCCGGCCCGCGTCACGCCGTGGCGGCATACTCCGTCTCGGCATCGGCCGAGTTGTCAACTTCAGCCTGAACCTGATCACCCAGGACAAGCACTCGCACTATTTGCTGCTGGTCTTGCAGATGGAATTCCACCTCATAGGCGTACACTGGCGCAAACCAGACACTGCGCACTACGCCGATCATGTCGCGAGACACCTGAACTTCGGGGATGCCTTCGCTCAGCCGCACACGATCATTCACGCGTAACTGGTTCATGGCGGACTCCTCGCCAAGCCACCATCAATGGATCGCATAAGCGGGCCGGCCCTGCTTCAGTTCACGCTGGAGGAATCCGCGCGCTGATCGATTGCCGAACCCGAAGATGTATACATGACATTGAACGACGGCTCAGGCCGAAAACCACATCGCTCACGCCTCGAACGCTCCCCTCGACCAATACAACACCCTATTGACCGTCCTCCAGAATTGTCAAGACAACAAATGAATCATCGCAGGTTTCATAACCCGCAATGATGGGGCGTCCCCTGCGAATGTGTTGTCACGTGGCCGTATCGCTATCGTCGCCCATGGCGCCGAACCGATAGCCGGCCCCCTTGACCGTGTGGATGAGCGGCTTGTCGAATCCATGATCGACCTGCTGGCGCAACGCCGCAATGTAGACATCGATCACATTGCTGGAAGGTTCGAAGTTCATGTCCCAGACCTTCTCACCTATCTGCGTGCGGGTGAGCACGCGGTTGGGATGGCGCATGAGAAACTCCAGCAACGCAAATTCCTTGTTGGACAATTCGACTGTTTTTCCGCCGCGCGCCGCCCGACGCGTGTACAAGTCCAGTTCCAGCCCATTGCACCGCAGCGTTCGCGATTCGGTCGCCTGCCCGCGGCGGAGCACGGCGCGAATCCGGGCGACCAGCTCGTCAAACTCAAAAGGCTTCGTCATGTAATCGTCCGCCCCGGCGTCGAGCCCGGTGATCTTCTCGTCGGTCGCGCTCAGAGCGGTGAGGATGATGATTGGCGTGGTGATCTTCCGCCGGCGTAAATTGCGGCAGATCTCCGTCCCGTCGCGATCCGGCAGGAGCAGATCCAGGACGATCACGTCATATGCGGTCGTCGTCGCCATTTCCTCGGCCTCAAAGCCGTTGGGCGACGTGTCCACCGCGAACCCGTTTTCACTGAGCCCACGCCGCAACGCCTCACACATTTTCGGATTGTCTTCCACCACCAGAATTCGCATCTCTGATCACCTCTGACTCGCCAAGATCAGCCCGTGTCGAACAGCTCCCAGCAGTTGAGTATAGCCCTGCTGACACCGACCGCGTCTGACGTTCGACCCACTCTGCACCTACCGACACAGGAGATCGTTGACTTTGGAAAACATCTGTTCTAAACTGCCGATTGAAACGATTGTTTTAAACTGTCGTTCGAGGTTCTATGGCTGAATCGATCCCAAGCGAGTTGCCTGAAACTCACGTACGTCTAATCGAGGCGGCCGGCGAGGTCTTCGCCGAGCAAGGGTTTCATAGCGCGACAGTCCGCGACATCTGCCAGCGGGCAGGGGCGAACGTCGCCGCCGTCAACTATCACTTTGGCAGCAAGGAAAAGCTCTACGAGGCCGTGCTCCATTACGCACACAAACGATCGTTCCAGCATGCAACCCGGGAACAACTTCAGGAAGGTCCGCCCGAGGAGCGTTTACGCACTTTCATCCGCGGATTGCTCAAGGGAATCCTGGATCATGGCTCACCTGCATGGCTGCATCAGCTTATGTGCCGGGAAATGATGCAGCCGACGCCGGGGCTGGACATGCTGATTGAACACGAGATCCGGCCGCGGTCGCAGATGGTGCGGGCGATCATCCGCGAGATCGTCGGGCCGGGATTGTCCGAACACGAGGTCTGGTTGTGTTGCTTCAGCATCGTGTCGCAGTTGTTTTTCTACCACCACTCTCGAGCGGTGATCCGCCGGCTGCATCCGGAGATGTGTTTTGATCTGTCGGTCCACGAGGAACTGGCCGACCATGTCTGGCGGTTTTCCCTGAGCGCACTTCGGGCCCGCGCGGCGGAGGCACAACGATGAACATCGTCGCGCTGAAAATGCTCGTTGGCGACCGTGCCAAATACATCGGCATCGTGATGGGCCTGACGTTCGCCTCGCTGTTGATCACCCAGCAGGCCGGTATCTTCTGGGGATTGATGTGCCGAACCTACGGCTTCGTCACCGACCTCGGCCTGCCGGACATCTGGGTCATGGACCCGAAGGTGCAGTTCATCGACGATGCCAAGCCCATGCAGGATACGGAGCTGTATCGCGTGCGCGGCACCGAGGGCGTCGAATGGGCCGTGCCGCTTTACAAGGGACTGATCAAGGCCCGGCTTGAAGGAGGGAACTTCCAGACCTGTAACGTGCTGGGGCTCGACGATGCCACGCTTGTGGGCGGGCCGCCGGAGATGGTCCGCGGCAAGCTCGATGATTTGCGAAAGGCCGACGCCGTGATCGTTGACGAGGTCGGCGCCATGGGCAAGTTGGCGCACGTCGGACGTGACGGGGCGAAGATCCCGATCACCCTCGGGGACACAATCGAACTGAACGACCACCGGGCCATCGTGGTGGGCATCTGCCGCGTAGGCCGGACTTTCCAGTCCCAGCCGGTGGTGTTCACGACCTACTCGCGCGCAACGACCTTTGCGCCCAAGGAACGTAAACTGCTGACCTTCGTGCTGGTCAAGGCCAAGGCGGGCGCGGACCAGAAAGTATTGTGTGACCGGATCCGCAGAACCACCAGCATGGCCGCCTACACGAAGGAGGACTTCAAGCAACTGACCTTCGACTACTTCATCAAATACACCGGCATTCCGGTGAACTTCGGCATCTCCATCGCGCTGGGTTTCATCGTCGGAACCGCCATCGCCGGACAGACTTTCTACAACTTTGCCCTGGACAACCTGCGGCACTTCGGCGCCCTCAAGGCAATGGGCGCGGGCAACTGGATGCTGCTGCGGATGATTGTGCTGCAGGCGATGACGGTTGGTTTCGTCGGTTACGGCCTGGGGGTCGGCATCGCCTCGTTCATCGGCATGCTCTCGGCCAAGAGCGAATTATCCTTCAAACTCCCCTGGTGGCTCCTTTTTGCGGGTGCGGGCGCCATCGCGGTAATCTGCGTCTTCTCTTCGATACTGAGCATCAGGAAAGTCATCCGGCTGGAACCGGCCATCGTCTTCAAGAGCTGAACGCCATCGACGCCAACAGACGCCATGAACCTCATCGCACTTAAAATGCTCATCGGTGACCGGCTCAAGTACATTGGGCTGGTGGCTGGCGTTGCGTTTGCCGCCCTGCTCATCACGCAGCAGGCGTCGATCTTCATGGGGTTTTCAGGGCAGATCGGTGTCTGGATCCGCGGTACCGCCGTGGGCGATCTCTGGGTCTTCGACAACCAGGTACAGTTCGACAATGACTTCAAGCCGATGCGCGAAGGCGTGCTGTATCATATCCGCGGCATTGAGGGCATCGCCTGGGCAGTGCCGATGTACAAAAACTATTTGCAGGCACGACTGCCGGACGGAACGCGAGTCCTGTGCCGCGTGATCGGCCTGGATGACGCCACGCTGGCCGGCGGGCCGCCGGAAATCACGCACGGAACATTGTGGGATCTCCGCAGCGACCGCGCTGTGTTCATCAACGAGGATGAGGCAAAGACGACGCTCCGCCTGCGCCGCGGAGAGCAGCGGCCCCTGCGCGTCGGCGACCGCATCAGCCTCAACGACCACGAAGCGATCGTCGTCGGCACGTTCAAATCGCCCAAGGAATTCTTCTGGGATCCGGTCATCTACACGACCTATACGCGGGCACTGTCATGGGCCCCGCCCGAGCGGCGACAGCTCATGTACATCCATGTGAAGGTGGCCGATGGACAGGATCCGGCCAAGGTCGCTGCCCGAATCATCGCACAGACGGGCATGGCCGCCCTGACCAACGCCGAGTACTCCCGGCTCTCGACCGACCAGCTCCTCGGCCACACCGGCATCCTCATCAACTTCGGGATCACCGTGGCCCTGGGTTTCCTGATCGGCATGCTGGTCGCAGGGCAGACGTTCTATTCATTCGTGCTGGAAAACCTGCGGCACTTCGGCGCACTCAAGGCCATGGGCGCGAGCAACTTCACCGTCCTGCGGATGATCGTGTTGCAGGTGGTGGTTGTGGGAGGCATCGGATACGGCATCGGACTCGGCGCCTCCAGCGTGATCGGCGTGGCCTTCGGCGGCGGAAAACTCGCGTTTGCGATGACCTGGCACATTCCGGTTGCCGGCCTGATCGGCGTCATAGCCTGCTGCTGTGTGGCAGGGTTCCTTGGCGCGTTGCAGGTGCTGCGGCTGGAGCCGGCAGTGGTGTTCAAATAGGAGGTAGCAGATGGTTGCCCTCGCAACCGACATCGCGGTGCATTGCAGAAGCGTCGTCAAGACCTACGGGTCGGGATCGTCGGCCGTCACCGCCCTGCGCGGCATCGACCTCGACGTCCACCCCGGCGAACTCATGATGCTCGTCGGCCCCTCCGGCTGCGGCAAGACCACGCTGATCTCCGTGATCGCGGGAATTCTCGACCACGACACCGGCGACTGCAAAGTCTTCGGCAACGACCTCATGGCCATGGGCCCGCGGCTGCGGACTCGCTATCGCGGCCAGAACATCGGGTTCGTCTTCCAGGCGTTCAATCTGCTGCCGACGCTGACATCGGCCGAAAACGTGGCCATCCCCCTGCTCATCAACGGCGTGCCGCGGCGCAAGGCCCTGGCCCGGGCCGAGGAAATGCTGGAACTGGTATCGCTGTCGGACAAGATCCGCAAGCTGCCGGCCGAGCTTTCCGGCGGCCAGCAGCAGCGCGTTGCCATCGCCCGCTCGCTCGTTCACGACCCGAAGCTCGTCGTGTGCGATGAGCCGACCAGCGCCCTCGACCATGAGACCGGCCACAAGGTGATGGAGTTGATGCGCAAGCTGGCGGTGCGCGAGGATCGGGCGCTGATCATCGTGACGCACGACAGCCGTATCTTCGAGTTCGCCGACCGCATCGCCCGCATGGACGATGGGCATGTGGAATCCGTGTTGGAGCCGGAAGAGATGTTGAGGAAGAAATGACGAAATTCGAAACTCGAATGATGAATGAAATCCGAAATCCGAATTACCAACGCGCGACGACTTGCTCTTCGCGCTGCTGAATTGGTCATTCGCCATTGGTGCTTCATTCGGATTTCGAATTTCGGGTTTCGGATTTGTGCCGGTACTCCGGCAAGGAGCGTTATGTTTCGTAAATACATGCTGCCTCTGCTCGCGCTTGCGGGTGTGTTGTTCGCGATCTGGACCGTGGTCCAGGGGAACAAGCCTCCGGTGGTGGCGATGCCGGTGACCCAGCCGGCCAGGGCGCCGTTTGCATCGTACGTCGCCGGGGCAGCCATCGTCGAAGCCCGCACGGAGAACATTTCCATCGGCACGCCCGTGGGTAACATCGTCACCGACGTGTATGTGCAGGTCGGCGATCATGTGAAGAAGAGCGATCCGCTCTTCCGGCTGCGCGACATCGTGACCGCCGCCACACTGGATGTCCGCAAGAGCGCCGTCGTTGCGGCCCAGGCGCAGGTAACGGCCGCACAGAGCAAGGTGGCGGCGGCGCGGGCGAAATTGGACAAGCTCAGGGCGATGCCCCGGCCGGAGGATGTCCCCCCGGCCGAGGCCCGCGTGGCCGAAGCCAGAGCATCCCTGGCGGATGCGAAGAACCAGCTCCGCTACTGGGAGGATGTGACGGACAAACGTGCCATCAGCCAGGAAGAACTGGACCGGCGGCGGTGGGCGGTTCGCGTGAGCGAGACCAAGCTCGTGGCCGCCGAAGCGGAGCTCTCGCAGCTCAAGGCCGGCGCCTGGAAGGCGGACATCACCATCGCTGAGGCGGACATCCGCTCGGCCGAGTCGGACGTCGCCACAGCGCAGACGGCGGTGGCCCAGGCGGAGGCGGCCGTCAAAGAGACTGACGCGGAGATCGAGCGGCGGACCATCCGCGCGCCGGTCGATGCGACCGTATTGCAGGTAAAAGTCCGCGTCGGTGAGTACGCCATGACCGGCGTGCTGGCCACGCCGCTCATGGTGCTTGGTAACATCGACACCCTCGTCGCCCGGGTGGATGTCGATGAAAACGACGCCTGGCGGCTCTCGCCCGATTCTCCGGCCGTAGCAGCCGTGCGCGGCAACCCTTCGCTCAAGACGCAGCTCAAGTTCCTGCGCGTCGAGCCATATATCATTCCCAAGCGATCGCTGACCGGCGACAGCACCGAGCGGGTGGACACGCGTGTTCTGCAAGTGCTGTATACGTTTGACCCAAAGAGTGTTCCCGTTAGAGTCGGGCAGCAGATGGACGTCTTCATCGAAGCCCCGCCCGTCAGCGCCGAAACCCGGCCGGCCAGTACGCATCCAGTGGAAGGAGCGAAACAATGAGTCCTGTCAGTCATTCACTCCGCGAACCTCGCGGTCTCAGCCCCCTGCTGGCAGTCGCCGCCATCGTCGTCACAACGGCGCTGGCCGGCTGCAAAGTCGGCCCCGACTACAAAAGTCCTGAGCTAAAGCTTCCCGACGCCTTTGTATCGAGCCCCACGGCCTCGCCCGCGACCCAGCCGACAACCCGGCCGGCAGAGGACCTGTCGCGCTGGTGGACCGTGTTCAATGATCCGGTTCTGGATTCCCTGATCGAACGGGCCGGCAAGTCCAACCTGGACCTGAAACTGGCGTCCATCAGGCTCCGCGAGGCCAAGGCGGCCCGTGGCATCGTGGCGGCCGGTCTGTGGCCCACCGCCAACCTGGCCGGCTCGGCTTCGCGCTACAAAGGAAGCGAACACACGCCAGGCGCGATCCCCGGATTTCCAAACCCCGCGTCCCAGGATCAGTCCAACTACCAGATTGCCACGGATGCTCTCTGGGAACTGGATATCTTCGGCGGAACCAAACGCGGCATCGAAGCCGCCAACGCGGACATCGCCGCCGCCGAGGAAGGCCAACGCGACATCATCGTCAGTCTGATGGCGGAAGTCGCACTGAACTACATTCAGTTGCGCGGCAGCCAGCGGGAACTTGCCATTGCCCAGCAGAACATCAAGCTTCAACGCGACACGCTGGAACTTACCCGGACGCGTTTCAAAGCCGGCCTGACCGGCGAACTTGACGTCGCCAGGTCACGGGCGCTGGTGGCATCGACCGAGGCCGTGCTGCCGCCGGTTCAGGAGGCCATCTCGCAGGCGATCTTCCGGCTCTCGGTGTTGATCGGCCGCGACCCCGGAGCGTTGCTTGGCGAATTGTCGCCCGAAGCGGCCATGCCAACCGGGCCGGTCGCCATCCCTCCTGGAATGCCTTCGGAACTGCTCCGCCGTCGCCCCGACATCCGCCGCAGCGAGCGCGAACTGGCCGCCGCTACCGCGCGCATCGGCGTCGCCACGGCCGACCTTTTTCCCAAGTTCACGATTACCGGCAACGTCGGCCTGCAGACCAACGACTTGAGATACGTCGACCCCGCCGGCGCCGGCTTCTGGTCGTTCGGTCCCGGCGTGAGTTGGCCGATCTTCGACGCCGGCCGGATTCGCTCGCAGATCGCCGTGCAGTCGGCCCGTACCGATGCCGCGCTGGTCGGCTATGAGAACACGGTCCTGCTGGCGCTGGAGGAAGTGGAAAACGCCCTGGTGGGCCACGCCCGCGATATGGAACGTCGGGCGTCACTGGCCGAGAGTGTGGCGGCAAACCGCCGATCCGTGGAGCTTTCCACTGAGCTCTACAGCAAGGGCCTGGTCGATTTCCTGTCGGTACTCGATGCGCAGAAAAGCCTCTTCTCCTCCGAAGAGCAGCTTGTGCTCGCGGACCGGGCCATCGCGGCAGACATCGTCAAGCTGTACAAGGCACTGGGTGGCGGATGGACCCAGGCCGGTAAACAGTAATCAGTGATCGGTCATCGGTAGGCGGTGGTCGCATGACAATCGGGCACGAACGCCTTAACATGCTGCCATGATTCGACGTCGTGTGGACGATCACTTTTGCCTCATCACCCAGCACGAGCACGCCCTGCTCAGCGGCCGGTTGGCATCGCATTATGGCAACAGCCGGTTCAACCGGCCGAATCCGCTCGCCGAGGTCGTCGAAGCCGTCTCCATGCACGACTGCGGCTGGCAGGACTATGACCGTCGGCCGACACTGAACCCACACGGCCAGCCGTATGATGTCTTCGAGACTCCATTGGGCATCGCCCTGCGGGCGTGGAGCATTGCCGGCCAGATGCTGGCAGAGGCACCGACCTACACGAGACTCATGGTCAGCCTGCATGTGATGGGCCTGTCCGGTTTCGCGGCCCAGAACACCCGCACCCGACGCGCGGAATTCGAAATCAATCGTTTTCAACACGCCGAAGCGGAACGCCAGGAGACTCTGCGCAGACAATTAGACATGAGACTGGACGTTCCACTGAAACTTGGACTCTCCGTGGTGCCGGAAATCGCGGAAGAAGAGCAGCTTCGTCGCAACCACATGGTCCTCCAGGCCATGGACCGGCTGAGTCTGGCGATGTGTTGCAACCAGACCCCGTTCTCGCAGATCGAAGGGATCGTGCCCAGGGACGGAGCCCGGGCGATGACGCTCCAGTTCATCCGGACAGCGCCATGGTCGATGAAGGTCGAGCCCTGGCCGTTCGATCAGGAGGAGATCCGCCTCGCGCTCAAAGCGAAAGCAGTGGAAGCCCGGGAATACCAGGCCGAGGAGTTTCAGGAAGCGTACGAGGAAGCGGCCGAGGAAGAGATCGCGTTCGTTGTACACCCCTAAGGAGATTCGCAATGATCAAGTCACTGGTGGCAGTATGCCTGGCAAGCATGATTCTCGGTTGCGTGGGGAGCCCGCCGGCCACGGAATTTACCGTGGAGATCATGAACATTTCGCCAACACCGGTGTCGGCCGGCCTCCTGAAGACGCGCGAACCCAAGGAGGAAGGCTGGACCGCACCCGCTGATGTGGCCATTCATTCGCCGGAGTACAGCGACCGCCACTGGGGCGAGTTGATCCGAGCGGGAGAGACGAAGGTCCTCGGACCCAAGGTCGGGCATTTCCAGCCCGGCAGCGCGGCCATCCTGCGCGTGTACGGCGGCAACCCCACCATCGAAGAACTGATGGCCGTGGGCAGAACGGATCCGGATCGGGTGGACGTGCTCCTGGCCGCGGGACGAAGCTCGTATGTCGTTACTGTCCGCAACGGCCGCCTGGTGGCCGTGAGAGCGGAGGAGTATCGATCGACTGCCGCCAAGCCGACGGGCAATTCAGGGCCTGACAAATGATCGAGTCCGGCACGACCGGCTGCGAGTGCATACCAAAGAAAGCATTTGCACCGCACGCCACCCGCGTGACTCCGCACGCCAAAACGGTATACTGGGCGATTCGGCTCGTTTTTGGGCCGCTGTATTGGAGCCCGGATGTCTGTTCTCGACCGTTTCGCCAAGCCTGTCTCGGAATCTGACCGTGAATCAGCGTACCGATATGTCGACGGCCACGCCGTCGAGATTCGTGGCGTTGCCGATGACTGCATCGAGGCCATCGTCCATTGCGAACAGGGAAGCCAGCAGACCAAGGTGCACTTCGGGTCGGACGAACTCGGCCTCTGGTGCGACTGCAAGTCCTTCACGACGGACGGCGTGTGCGACCATGTGGTTGCCACGGCGCTCGTCGCCGAGGCGGAGGGCCGCATTCCAGTCTTCCAGTCGTACGAGACGCTTCCGCGCCGGCGTGACCGACAGGCCATGTGGCTCTCGGCGACCGGCGAACTGCGCCGCGCCGGCGATGACGATCGTCGCCCCGTGGTCCGCCATGAGCCAGCCCAGCCCAACTGGAAGCGGCAACTGGCCAAACTCAAGCAGACTGGCGTGGCATCACCGGACGCCCCGACGGATCCGTGGCCGGTGGATCGACAGCTCCTGTACGTCGTGGACCTACCCGCGAGCATCGAGCACGCGACACTCGTCATTCGCCTCGCCTGCCGCGACCTGCGCGCCAACGGCGAGTGGTCCAAACCGCGCACGCGCGGGATCTCCTTCCCCTTGCCGGCCGATCTGCCGCCCGGTGAGGATCAGCGCATTCTCGCCCTGCTGCGAGGTCTCAACCAACGAGGTGGCGCGCAATACGACCCCGCATTTGAAATTGCCAGTACCATGCGTCTCCTGGTCCTTCACTCGATCTGCGGCACGCACCGCACCGTGTTGCGGGGCGATATCGAGAGCGACGAACTCGTCCCCATGCGCTGGGATGAAGAGCCGTACGAACTGTGGCTTGAAGGACGCCTGGAGGAGTCGACACAGCAATATATCCTGACCGGTGTTCTCAGACGCGAGGATGAACGTGTCCCGCTCTCGCGAACGCTGGCCGTGCTGGCCGGGGGTATCGTCTTCTTCTCCGATCGCGCCGCTCTCGTCGACGACCCCAACGCTCATCGCTGGGTGCCTCTGTTGCGCCAGGGACGCGCCATCTCCGTGCCGGTGGCACAGGCCGACGAACTGCTCAGGGAACTCTTCGAGCTGCCTTCGCTGCCGCACCTTGATCTGCCGGCCGAACTGGCACTGCAGACCATCCGCCAGTCTCCCCGGCCAAAGCTCCGCGTACGTACGCCGCGGCCCGACGAACTCCGCCCCGAGCGGCTGCGCGCCGAACTGCTGTTCGACTACGGTGGCGTCACGCTGCATCCGGCCGACGATCCCTCCCGGCCGGTCCTTGTCGCGGGAAAGAAGACACTGATCGTCCGCGATGCCGCGGTTGAAAGAGCCGCCGCCGACATGCTCAGGCGGATCGGTCTTCGCGATGCGGCCGGAGCGGCGAACGAGTCGGAATTCTGGTTCAACCAGCGGCATCTCTCCCGCGTCGTGCATGCACTGCTTGAGGCCGGCTGGCTGGTCGAGGCGCACGGCCAGCTGATGCGACGACCCGAGCGGTTGCGCCTCAGCGTGGCGTCGGGCATCGACTGGTTCGAACTTCGCGGCGAGGTGGATTTCGGCGACGGCCGCCACGCAACGCTCAAAGACCTCGTGACCGCGATGCGCCGTGGCGAAACCTCAATCGTGCTCGACGACGGCACGGTTGGCATGCTTCCCCATCAGTGGCTCGCCCGCAACAGCGTGCTGGCGACGATGGCGAAACAGGATGGAGACACGCTTAAGTTCTCCCACGCCCAGATCGGGCTGCTCGACGCCCTGCTGGCGGCCCAGTCGGACGTGCGCGTGGACGAAACCTTCGACCGCATGCGCCAGCAGCTCCGGCGGTTTGAAGGCATCCGCCCGCAAGACCCGCCCGACACCTTCATCGGTGAACTCCGGCCCTATCAGAAGGAAGGACTCGGCTGGTTTGAGTTCCTGCGGCGCTTCGGTTTTGGCGGATGCCTGGCTGATGACATGGGCCTGGGCAAGACGGTGCAGGTGCTGGCCCTCATCGAACAACGCCGCCGCGAACGAATCGAAAAAGCCGGCGCGATCGGCCCCACGCTGGTCGTCGTGCCCAAGAGCCTGGTCTTCAACTGGCGGCAGGAAGCAACGAAGTTCACCCCGGAGCTGCGAATTCTCGATCACACCGGTATCGACCGCATCCGCTCAGGAGACCACCTGACGGAATATGACCTGGTCCTGACAACCTACGGCACGCTGCGCCGCGACGCGGTGTTTCTCAAGGATGTCGAGTTCGACTACGTGGTCCTGGACGAAGCGCAATCCGTGAAGAATCCGGCCTCAGAATCGGCCAAGGCCGTGCGGCTGGTCCAGGGCAAACACCGCCTGGCGCTCTCGGGCACGCCCGTGCAAAACCACCTGGGTGACCTCTGGTCGCTGTTCGATTTCCTCAACCCCGGCATGCTCGGCGTCGCCTCGATCTTCGGCAACGGCGGCAGCATGCGTACGCCCGACGAGGAAGCCCGCACAATTCTCTCGCGCGCCCTGCGGCCGTTCATCCTTCGCCGCACGAAGGAACAGGTCGCATCCGATCTGCCGCAGAAGCTCGAGCAGACGATCTACTGCGAGCTCGACACCGAACAACGAAAACTCTACAACGACCTGCGTGACTACTACCGCCGGTCGATTCTCAGTGCCATCGATCGCGACGGATTGGCCAAATCCAAGATGCAGGTTCTCGAAGCGCTGTTGCGTCTGCGCCAGGCCGCGCTGCATCCCGGGCTCATCGACGCCGCCCGGCTCCCCGAGAGCAGCGCCAAGCTGGACATGCTCATTCCCCGCCTTGGAGAAATCATCGAGGAAGGCCACAAGGCCCTGGTCTTCTCGCAGTTCACCTCGATGCTCTCCATTGTCCGCACGGCTCTGGACCGCGAGGGCGTGGTCTACGAATACCTCGACGGAAAAACCCGCGACCGCGAAGCGCGTGTCGAACGGTTCCAGAACGACCCCAAGTGCAGCCTGTTCCTCATCAGCCTCAAGGCCGGCGGCCTGGGCCTGAACCTGACGGCCGCCGACTATGTCTATCTGCTCGACCCGTGGTGGAACCCCGCGGTCGAAACCCAGGCCATCGACCGCGCCCACCGCATCGGTCAGACGCGACAGGTTTTCGCCTGCCGGCTCATCGCCAAGGACACCGTCGAAGAAAAGGTGCTCGCCCTGCAGCAAACCAAGCGGCAACTGGCCGATGCGATCATCACGGCCGACAACAGCGTCATCCGCGGCCTGCAACGAGACGACCTTGAATTGTTGCTGTCCTGATGCTGGGAGCGCGGCCGGCCTCGGCCGCCTTTGGGAGCCGGTGGAGACGCCCGCGATCCCATCGTGACGCCGCTGGCTTTCCCGCACGGACATGGCAGAATAACGGTGTCATCTCACAAGGAAACCGTCATGACCAAATTCATCGTCATCGCCCTGCTCGTTTGCACCTGCACGATGGCTCGTGCCCAGGATCGCGTGCCGCGAGAACAGTGCCTCAAGATCGCCTGCCAACTCAGCGTCGACCTCAAGCAGTTGCTCGATACCCCGATCCCCACCGACCCCGACATCAAGCGATCCGTTGCGGTCGCCCGGGAGGAACACGGCGGGCTGGTCATGCCCGAAACCAGGCTCTCGGCCGACACGCTTGCCAAGGCAGGCAAGGAACCCGTAGCCATCGGTCAGCTCTGGCTCCACAAGATCGTCCCCTTGCGCGACGGCCAGCCCGTGAAGCATGAAGAACTGCGCATGCTGACCGTCGGTCCGGCCGACAACCCGCGGACGACCGCACGATGTGTCCTGGCTGTACAGAAGAATGCCGGTGGCAAGCTCGAATTGCTCGTCATCGGCAAAGAGAAGAAGCCACTACTGACACTGCCAATCAAGGAGAACGCTGCCGCCGTGCCCGGCGATCTGCCCATCGACATCTCCGCCATCGTGAAGGACGAAACGGCGACTGTCACCCTGACCATCGCCGGCAAGTACGAGGCATCATTTGAGGTTGGCGGCGCCGAGTGAGTGATTGAACGATTCCACTTGCCTGCCACTGCCCGGCCTGCGACGATGCGGCGATGGATACGCCACAACGCCACGCCCTTTTTGCTCTGCTGGCCGTCAACGTCCTTGGCGTTCTTGTACACGCCGACACGGCCAAACCCGACTGGCTCCTCAACCCTGCGCCCTATGTCGCCAAGGTCAACCGCAGCGAAGATGGGCGAGAGGTCGTGCTGAACAACGGCCTGGTTCGGCGTGCCTTCCGCCTGACGCCCAACGCCGCCACGGTCGCCCTCGACAACCTCATGACCGACGCGTCGCTGCTGCGCTCGGTTCGACCTGAGGCTCGGCTCGTGATTGATGGAATCCGCTACGACGTCGGCGGCCTGGTCGGCCAGCCAATCCACAACTACCTCGACGCCGCCTGGATCGACAAACTGGAGGCCGACCACGACGCATTTCAGTTTGTCACGCTCAAGACCGGCAAGACCGAAGCGCGATTCCCCTGGAAGAAGCACCCGGAGTGGATGTCGCAGGACTTGCCCTGGCCGCCGCCGGGCGTGTCGCTCACGCTGGAGTTTTCGGCCCCGCGAGGCTTCGGCCAACTCGACCGGCCAACAAAGGTACTGCTGGCCGACAATTTCGAGAGACTCTCGCCCGACTGGAAAGTGCATGTCAGCAAACGTCACGAGCGCACGAGCTTCCATAACGAAGGCAAAGTTGGCGAGATCATGGCCTATGAGAATACGGCCGCGTTTGCCGAGCGTGCCTGGCCGGCCGGCGCCATTGCGGTGCAATGCGTCATCGACCCCGGCACCGACCAGAGCGCCAGCTGGGGTCCGGGCATGGCACTGGTTTTCGCCGACCACGTCGTGAAGTTCAACCTGCGACCCGGCAAGGGCACTTTCGGGATCTTCGCCAGCGGCAGCGAGAGCGAAACGGGCAAAATCGAAGGCGGCAAGCCGTGCACTCTGCGTATGACGCTCGCCACGGGGCGTGTTATTTGCGACGCTTCCCGCGACGGAAAAAAATGGGACAAAATCGGCGAAGCCGCCGCCCGTGGCACGCCCAGGGCCATCCGCATCGGCAAGACCGACCGCGATGGCGGCCCGGCCGACTTCAACGGCGACCCGGGCAAACTCGAGCGATGCCGCGTCTCCGAGTTCAGCATCCTTGGCGAAGTGGACGCACCGGCCACCACCACCCGGCAAGTCGGCACGGTAACGGCCGAGGTCCACTACGAGATCTTCGATGGCATCCCCCTGCTCAGCAAATGGGTGGTCATCCGCAACCACACCGACAAGCCCATCCGTCTCAATTCGTTCGTCAGTGAAATCCTGGCGGCCGTTGAAGACGAGGCCGTTGTCGACAGCAACCCCCGCTGGGCACTGCCCAACATCCACGTTGAAACCGACTACGCGTTCGGCTGCATGAGTGTCAAAGGCGCGGGTCCGGCCGTCTACTGGATGCCCGATCCGCAATACAAAACGCAGGTTAACTACGACCTCAAGACCCCCTGCCTGCTTGAATGCCGGCCGCCGATTGGCCCTGATCAGATCGTCGCCCCCGGCGCCGGCCTGGAGACGTTCCGCACGTTCGAACTGATTCACGATTCCACCGATCGCGAGCGCATGGGCCTGGCTGCCCGGCGGCTCTACCGCACGATCGCCCCCTGGGTCACGGAGAATCCCGTGCTCATGCATGTCCGCAGCGCAGCGCCGGACGCTGTGAAACTCGCCGCCGATCAATGCGCGGACGTCGGTTTCGAGATGATGATCATGACGTTCGGCAGCGGCTTTGACTTTGAGAGCCGCGACAAGAAGTACCAGGCGCGGATCAAGGAACTGACCGACTACGCCCGGGCCAGGGGCCTCACCCTGGGCGGTTACTCGCTCCTGGCCAGCCGCGGCGCGGGTACGCCCGACGACAACACGGTCGGCAACGCCCGCTTCGGTGTCATGCCATGCCTCGGCGCGAAATGGGGAGTCGACTACCTGGCACAACTCCAGGACTTCACGAACTTCGCCGGCCTGGGTGTGCTCGAGCACGATGGTTCCTATCCCGGCGACACCTGCGCCTCGGTGAAGCACCCGTTCCACCGGGGACTCGATGATTCGCAATGGGTCCAGTGGCGGGCCATCACCGACTTCTACAAATGGTGCCGCGCCAACGGCGTCTACCTGAACATCCCCGACTGGTACTTCCTCTCCGGTGGCAACAAGACCGGCATGGGCTACCGCGAAACCAACTGGTCGCTGCCGCGCGAGTATCAGGAGATCATCGAACGCCAGAACATCTTCGACGGCACGTGGGAGAAGACCCCTAGCATGGGCTGGATGTTCGTCCCGCTCACGCAGTATCACGGCGGCGGAGCGGCCGCCACCATCGAGCCGCTCAAAGATCATCTGGCCCATTACGAAACCCGCCTGGCCAACCTCTTCGGCGCCGGGGTGCAGGCCTGCTATCGCGGCCCACGCCTTTACGACACGCCGGAGACTCGCGCCGTCGTCAAACGCTGGGTCGATTTCTACAAGCAAAACCGCGCCATTCTCGATAGCGACATCATCCACCTGCGCCGCCCCGACGGCCGCGATTGGGATGGTTGGCTGCATGTGAACCCGGCCCTCAAAACCCGTGGCCTGGCGATGATCTACAACCCGCTCGATAAGGAAATCACCCGCACGATCGCGCTGCCGCTCTACTACACCGGCCTGAGCGATGCCGCGATGATCCGCATCGGTGACGGCCCGCGCCAAAACGTCAGTATCAGCCCCGACCACAAAGCAACGGTCAGTATCACCATTCCGGCGAAGGGGCGGACAGCCGTGTTCGTCGAGGCGATATAAACGCTCGTCGCGTTTGCGCGTTTCACAAATAGAGGAGGGTGTCCCGGAGGATGCCGTGTTTCTCAGCGCCGTCTTGGCCGCACTCGGATTCATCGGCGGGCTTGTCCTGCTCGGTGTGGGTTTGCGCGGAAGGCGAGTTGACGATCATGTGCTCTGTCGCATGTGCGGCTATGACCTGACTGGCATGCCCGACGGGGTGAAAAACTGCTCGGAATGCGGCACCGATGTGCGCCAGGCTCGGTCGACGAAGATCGGCCATCGCACCCGTCGCAAGTGGCTGGTGGGCTCCAGCGCGGTCGTGCTCCTGCTCTGCCTGAGCTGGCTCGCTCTGGTGACATACGTTTCGGTCAGAGGCATCGACGTCAATCAGTACAAGCCGGTTTGGCTGCTGCTGCGGGAAACTGCGGGCAAGGATGTTCAGGTGCGGGATGCGGCGCTCGCGGAACTCTTCCGCCGCGTTTCCGCAAAGGCCATGCCGGCCGGCACGCTCAAAGCCGTGCTCGATCGTGCGCTCCGGGCTCAGGCCGATGTCAAAAAGCCCTGGGTGCCGGCCTGGGGCGATATCGTCGAACTCGCACACTCGCAGGGGCAGATCTCGCCGGACCAATGGAGTCTCTACATCAAGCAGGCCCCGCAGATCGTGTTCCGGGTGCGGCCGCAGATACGACAAGGCGCGCCGCTGCCGATAGCACGCGACTTTACGGCCCGAGTGGGCAAGCGCGGAACAGCATTTGTGAAGCGCAGAGGAACTGCAGCGAATATCGGCGGCTTCGTAAGCGATGACTATGCAGGCCGTGGTCTGGACATGGCGATGCTCGACATCACCCAAAACACGCACGCGTCGGTCATTCCCTCCAACGACCCGGCCTTGATCAAGCTTGCGACCGGCCGGCATACGCTCAACTGGTCGCTGGACCAGTGGGTCTACGACAAGGCCCCCAAAGACTTCGCCGACCCGATGCCCTCCATCGCCTTCGGCCACCACGACTTTCACCCGGAATTCGAGATCGTCGCAGAACCGACCGTAACGCTGCGAGCCCAGCCGGAACTCAAGGAACGGGTAGCCAAGTCGATCCTTCCCCGCCTGCTGCACCTGCCCGGAAACGCCGTCGGTGGCGGGATCGCCGTGCAGTCTTCGCCAGTGCCGGTGGCATTCGAGATCATCCTCCGCCGCGGCGACCGCGAGTGGAAAGCCGGCGAACTGGCGGCCGCGTCATCGCCAAAGCAACAGTGGTTCGGTGTTGATGCCAAGGCCGCGGAATTCGAGGATACCTGCGACGTGATCCTGCGGGCCAGCCGGGCACCGGCGGAAAGAACTCTCGACCTGACCGAAGTCTGGGACGGCGAGATCGTGCTCAAAAACGTGCCAATTCAGCCCGAGCGCAAGCCGACGACACGCCAACGGTGACTCGCCGCCCATCGGCGTCGTGCGTAGCCTACTTCGCATGCTTGAGGTGCTTGCTGAAGAACGCCTCGATGGCATCGTTCGCCTCCGGCGTACTGAACTGCCGGCCGCCGTGGCCGGCGCCTTCGATCACCTTGAGCGTCACTTCCACGCCGGCATCCTTCAGTGCTTTCTCCAGCAACTGGCTCTGGCCCAGCGGCACGAGCGGATCCTTGTCGCCGTGCAGGATCAGGAACGGCGCGGAGTCTTTGCTGACATACGTGATTGGATTGGCCGTCTTCGCCTTCTCCTTGTTTTCCTGAATCGGCCCGCCGATAAGCTTGGACTCGGGCGAGTTGGGCGCATCGTGTTTCATGACGCTGTCCGGGCCGGCCTGTTCGCCCATCTTCAGCAGATCTGTCGGGCCAAACAGATCGCACACGGCCTGCACCCGGCTGGAAACACCATTGTTGCCCAGATCACCTTCGAGTTCTTTCGCCTTCCCCGCCGTGCCCAGCATGGCCACAAGGTGCCCGCCGGCCGAGCCTCCGCCAACACCAATATGCTCGGGATCCAGGTTGTATTTGGCGGCATTGGCACGCAGAAACCGCACGGCCGCCTTGCAGTCCTGGATCTGCGCCGGCCAGATCGCCATCTGCGACAGCCGATAGTTGATGCTGGCGACAGCAAATCCCTTGTTGACCAGCGACACGAACGGACACCCATCCTTGCTCCCCGCGCTCCAGGCACCGCCGTGAATCCATATGATCAGGGGCAGAGGCTTCTCGGGCGCCTTCGCCGGCAGATATAGATCGAGCATCTGCCGCGGGCCGGCGTTGGCGACATAGGGTATATCACGTTCGACTTTGACCCCCGGCGGGAGATTCGCCGCGCTGCGCTGCGCAAAGGCCGGGAATGCCGCCAGCAACAGCAACACCGCCAAGTGGTTCCGTGTGAGTCTCATGTTCACGTAACTCCTTTGTGCGGCAGTGATACCGCAATCATGCCTGCCGGACAAACGCGCGGCGATCCCCGAGAATGCCCGTCGGCGTACCGGCATCGCAGCCGATACACCTGCGCCACCAAATTAGTCCCAAATTCACACGATTTACGCTTGACGCCATCGGCTCCGCCGCTACAATTTTTCCCTTCCCTGACCGGGCCGAGTCCCCACTTCGGACCTGTTGGAGATTGTTCCTACAAAGGAGCGACCGTGAAGATCGAGCCGCGTTAACGGCTCATGCTGACCCAGCCCTGCATGGTCGGCGTGAGCCACCATGTAGAAGGGAGCATCGCTCCCCGGGCTTCGCCAGCGACTACGAAGCACGCCTCGTAAATCATTGCGAGAGACAGACCCGCAGGGGCCAGTATTTCCCGGAAGACTCCGGGACGGCAGTCGCAAAAGACTGATTGCCGCACAGGCCGTGCGGGTTTTGCATTTTACCTCAAGATCATCGCCGACGAATTTAACGGATAGAAGGAACGATTTATGCCACGGGATTTGACCAAGATCAGGAACATCGGTATCGCCGCCCACATCGACGCGGGCAAGACCACGGTTTCCGAGCGCGTGCTCTACTACACCGGCAAGATTCATAAGATGGGCGAGGTCCATGAAGGCACCGCCGTCATGGACTTCGACCCCGAAGAGCAGAAGCGCGGCATCACCATCTCCTCCGCCGCCACCACCTGCCCCTGGGACCGCTTCGGCGAGCGCTACACCATCAATCTCATCGACACCCCCGGGCACGTCGATTTCACGGCCGAGGTCGAACGCTCCATGCGCGTGCTCGACGGCGCCGTGGCCGTCTTCGACGGCAAGGAAGGCGTCGAGGCCCAGTCCGAAACCGTCTGGCGCCAGGCCACCAAATACAAGGTCCCGCGCATCGCTTTCATCAATAAGATGGATCGAATTGGCGCCAATTTTGAAAATGCTCTCAGCGAGATGCGCAAAAAGCTTGGCGCTTACGCCTATGCCGTCTTCATTCCGATTGGCAAAGAAGACTACCTCAGAGGGGTCATCGATCTCGTTAATCAGAAGGCCATCATCTACGAGGATAACGACGATGTGGGCCTCAATTACAGCATCCAAGAAATCCCAGAAGATCTCAAAGAGTCGGCCAAACAATATTTGGAAGAGTTAATCGAGGCAGTCTCAAACAAAGACGATTCCATCGCCGAGATGGTCATCGAAAACAAACCGATTTCGCCTCAGGCGCTCAAAGCCGCCATTCGCCGTCTCACTTGCAAAATCGAGCTGGTTCCAGTGCTATG
>JANYKD010000410.1 GCA_025361735.1 Phycisphaerales bacterium | reverse complement strand
CCGTCACGCCGTTGGCTGAAAACGCCCTGGCCATGGGTAATGCTCGTCATCGCCCTGGCAATGACCTCGCCGATCGTCATCTGGAACGCCCGCCACGGCTGGACCAACGCCCTCCATGTGGCCCGCGATACGGGCACGGATTCTGCAGGAAAGTTCAAGTTCATGAATCTGATCGAGTCCGCAGGCGGACAACTCGGCGCCATGGGTCCGGCACTCTGGGTGATCTTCATCGGCGCGGTGATCGCGGCCTTCAGGGCGACCGAACGCCGGCGCGAAGTGATCCTCCTGACCTGCCTTTCAATCCCCTACTTCGCCCTCGTGGCGTTGGGCGGGTTGCGGGCCAAAGTACAGGTGAACTGGCCGGTCTATGCGTACTTCACCTGGATCATTCTCGCGGCCTGGTTCCTCTCAACGCGCCTGCAAACCAAGGCGACCTGGCGTCCATGGCGCGTCTGGTTCTGGGTGACCGTCGCCCTGGCCATTGTCTTCTCGCCGATCTCCCACAACACCGAGCCGCTCTATCGCGCGGTCACCCGACTGACCCACAAGACGCCGCGTAAGTGGGATCCATCCTACCGCCTCCGCGGGTGGGCGGAACTCGGCGGCGTGGTCAGCAAACGACTGCAGACGCTGCGGCCGGGCGCGTTCATCATGGGGGAGAAATATCAGTTCACGGCCGAACTGGCATTCTACGTCGATGGCCATCCAAAGACGTATTGTGTCGGATCGTGGCTGTCACATCCCACCCGGCGCGCCCGGGCCAGCCAGTATGACATCTGGACGGACCGGCGGCTGGATAACCCCGAACTGCTCGGCAAGGACGCGATCTTCATGGGCGACGATCCCGACGATCCGGAACAACCGGCCTACGATCTGATGGCCGCGTTTGAGACTTTCGAGCGGCTGCCTTCGGTCGAGATCTATCGCGCCGGAGCCAGGGTGCGAGCGTTTGACCTTTGGGTTGGCCGGGGATTCAAGGGCATGAAATGGCCGGGCACGCAGGAGAACCATTGACGGTCATGCACGCGCGCGGCACAAGATCCTGCGTCTGGCCAGCGGCCGTTGCGTTCGCCGTGCTGTTCCTCGTCGCTCTGGTGGTGGATCGACCGGTCGCGCAATGGATACATGACTCCGGTTTCGGCGCCGCCGTGAAAGGCAAGTGGTGGGCCGAGCTCATCAAGAAGCCGGGCGAGTTCTGGCCGGCGTGCGTCTTGGCAGGCGTCCTCGCACTCGCTCGTGTGCTGGACTGGCGGCAAGGCGTGTTCATCGTCGTCGCCGGCGTCATGGGTCTGGTCAACGGAGCACTGAAATGGGTCGTCGGACGCCATCGGCCATTCACATTTCGCCTGCATTATATCAATGACGTAATTCCCTGGAACATCATCCCCTTTCGCCTAGGGACACCACTGACGAAGCTAACCTCGAACCTGTCGTTTGCTTCCGGCCACGCCACCACGAGTTTTGCGACGGCCACGGCACTGGCAATCGTGCTGCCGCGATGGCGTTGGGTGTTCTACGGCATCGCTTCCCTGACCGCGTTGGAGCGCGTGGCCGAGAACGCTCATTGGGCCAGCGATGTCGTCGGCGGGGCCGCGTTGTCGTACTTCGGCGTGCACCTGCTGTGGAGCCTGGCTCAACGATTGCCATTCTGGCCGGTAACCACGAAAGAGACCGCATGACGGAAAAACCCTACCTATCGCTCGTGGTTCCCGCGTACAACGAACAGGAAAGTATCCCCACTCTGCTCGAACGTTCGGCCGCCGCGCTGACGCTGACGCGCCGGCCGTTCGAGATCGTCATCGTGGACGACGGCTCGACGGACGCCACGCCCAAATTGCTCGATGAGGCCATGCGCAAACATGCCTGGCTCAGAGTGCTCCGGATGCAACGCAACAGCGGGCAGTCGGCCGCCTTCGACGCCGGATTCAAGGCTGCCGCGGGCGACCTCATCGCCACCATCGATGCCGATCTCCAGAACGACCCGGAAGAGATTCCGCGTCTGCTCCCGATGCTCGAAGGCTACGACATGATCACCGGCTGGCGAAAGGACCGCCACGATACGAAATTCCGCCGCTGGCAGACGAAGATCGCCAACCGGGTCCGCAACTGGATCAGCCAGGAGAACATCGAGGATTCGGCCAGCAGCCTGAAGATCTATCGCCGGCACTGCCTGGCCGGTCTGCAACTGTTCAACGGCATGCATCGGTTCTTTCCGACACTCGTGAAGATGCGCGGATTCAAGGTGCTCGAAGTGCCGGTCAAGCACTCGCCGCGTTTTGCGGGAACGGCCAAGTACGGGTTCCGCAATCGCGCCTGGCGGGCGTTCGTGGACCTGCTTGCCGTGCGCTGGATGAAGAAACGATACCTGCGCTATGAAGCCCGGGAAATCAGTCTGCCCGCGCCGGCTGTAGCGCCACAGGCGGATCAGTGACTCGGCCGGGGGTTTCGGTTAGATTTCAGGAACATATGAACATCACTGGACACGACATCGGAGTATGCAGTTGGTCACTGCGACCCAAAGGCATGGAAGATCTGGTCGATCAGGTTCGCCGGCTGGGTCTGGAACACATGCAGTTGTCGCTGCTGGAACTGGTTCAGGCCGACGAGGCGAAGCGAGCCGCTGAACTGGCCGTGCTGAAGAAGTCGGGCGTCAAACTCACCGCGGGGATGATGCACTTTGCTGACGAAGACTATACGACGATCGCGATCATCCGCAACACGGGTGGATTCCTGCCCAGTGAATCCTGGCCGGCAAGGAAAGAACTCATGCTAGCGGCCGCCCGGCTGGCGGCCGAACTGGGCATCGATTCGCTGACCGCGCACGCAGGGTTCATCCCGCCGTCAAATCATGAGACATACGACCTTCTCGTGAGTCGCCTCCGTGAACTCGCGGCGGCGTATGCGGCAGTTGGCGTGGCATTGACGCTGGAAAC
>JANYKD010000421.1 GCA_025361735.1 Phycisphaerales bacterium | reverse complement strand
TCGGGGAGCGGGCGAGGACGCCCGCGCTCCCAGAGGTTACATTTGTACGCGGATCACGGTGACCGAGTTGCCCGGGAACGCGTGCTTGATCGTCGTGCCGTTGATGTCGATCGTCTTCTCCTTCGGCGAGACCCTGGTCGGCTCTTCGAGCGTGTTCTCGTCTGTCGAACTCTCCGAGGTCAACACGGTCGCCTTGGCCGGGCTCTTGAGCGAGGCGATGCCGGCGAGGTTGATCGTCGTCTCCTGCGGGCCGCTGCCGGTGTTGACGACCTTGACGATCACCTGGTTGGCCTTCTTGTCTAACGCGGCGCTGGCGTACATGCCCTTCATGCCGAGCATCTGCACGTCGTGGATGAGTTTGCCGTCGAGGAAGCATTTAATGCTGCTACCATTGGTCTCGACGCGGATGTCGTACCACTTGTTGGTCTCGATGCTGCCGTCGACGCTCGTTTCCGTAACCCCGGGCATCTCGATGCCATGCCGTTTGTTGCCCCAGCCGCCGATGTTCCACCACGACTTGGTGTTGTCGTTCTGGACGTTGAAGAGAATGAGGAAACCCTCGGCGCCGCTGATCTTGCGGGCTTTGAGCGTCAGGGTGTAGTTGGTCCATTTCTTGTCGCCGATGATGGCGCGGATGTTTTCCGTGGCGGCATCCTGGCGGAGCACGCCATCCTGCGCCTTCCATTGTCCGCCGTGCAGACGCCAGCCTTTGGTGCCGTCGGCGAAACTGCTTTCGAAGAGCACCTTGTCTCCACTGACCACCTTGATGTCCTTGTATTCGGCCTTGGTCAACCAGGTGCCGACACCGATGCCGCCGCCGCGATCCTGCTGTTCGACGAGCGGAGCGTCCACCTCACAGGGCAGCACCACGTCGCCGCGGTTCTGGCCGAACATCTGCTGCACGTAGTAGCCGGGGATGCCGTAGGCGGCGCTGTTGTCGTAGTTGATGAGGTCAGGGTTCCACTTGCGGTGGTTGAGGTGGACAAAGAGCGGGGCATAGGAGGACATGACGACCACGTCGCTGTTGCGCTCCATGCCGGTCATGAAGGCCGCTTCGCCGACGGCCGCCCGAAGGTTGCCCTTGCCGCCGTTCTGGGTGACGGCATATTCGCCGACGTACACCTTGTAGCCGTCGCGCTTGTAGTTGTCGTATTTCCCCGCCTGCTGCATGAAGAACTCGGAGGTGCTGTAGTAGTGTTCATCCACAATCTCGACGGGCGCATCCTTGGGAATGCCGCCCCACTGGTCGGCAACGAGATGCATCGATGGGTATTTGTCCTTGATGGCTTTGACAAACAGCGGATAGCGTTCCTGGTAGGGCTTGCCGCCGTTCTCGTTGCCGATCTCCATGTACTTGAGGTTGAAGGGGGCCGGGTGGCCGGCCTTGGCGCGGACGGCGCCCCACTTGCTGTCGGCCGGTCCGTTGGCGTATTCGATTGCGTCCAAGGCGTCCTGGACGAATTCATCCATCTTGTCCATCGGCACGTTCTCCTTGTGTGACATGCCGACGTTGATCACGAAGAGCGGCTCGGAGCCGAGATCCTCGCACATCACCAGATATTCGTGAAAGCCCAGTCCGTGGGTGGCCTGGTATTGCCAGATGTTCCACTGCGTGCGCCGTTCGGCGATGTCGCCGATGGTCTGTTTCCAGCGATAGGCCTCTTTCATGGTGTCGCCCTCGACCCAGCAGCCACCCGGGAAGCGCACGAATGCCGGCTTGAGCCCGGCCAGCATTTCCATGAGGTCCGGCCGCAGGCCATGACCTTTCCAGGTGGTGCGCGGGAAGAGCGAGACGACGTCGAGATAGACCGTGCCGGCAGCCGTGCCGCTGATAACAAGCTTCGCCTTCTTGTCCGAGGCGTTGGCCTTGAGCGACACCTTGAACTGCTTCCAGTCCTCGCCGGCGCCGGAGACGGTCTCTTTGGCGTAGACCTTGCCGTCGGCGCCTTCGAGCGTCACCAGCAGGGGGGCCTTGTAGCCGTCGGCCACACGGGCGTAGAACGACAGGTCGTATTGTTCGCCCTGTTTGACGGGCACGCCCCAGTAGCCTTCATTGGCCGCCCCGACGGGCGCTTCGGCCGAGGCTGAGTCGATGTGCAACTTCAGCGAGTGCAGGTTGCGGGTCTTGGCCGGGTCGGCGGCCATCGGCTTGTCTTTGTTGATGGCGATGTCGCCCTTGCCGGAGTCTTTGGCCGAGAGCGTCCAATGCTCGGTCTTGTCGGAATCCTCGAAGGAGCGGTTGCGGACCAGTTCGGCGTAGACCCCGCCGTCGGCCGAGAGGTTGATGTCTTCAAAGAAGATGCCCCAGAGCACGGGGCTGATTTCATGCCCCGGCTTGTCGGCTTGGATATTGATCGTGGCCGGCTTGGCCGCCGGTGCCTCAGCACCGAACGCCGGGCCGAAGAGGGCGGCGGAAGCGACAGCGAGCGAGAGCGCGAGTGTGCGTGCAATCATCTGACCTCCGGGTTTGGGAGAATTACTTTACATTGTTTAGTAAGTCTGTCGAGGAGTGTTGAAAGGAAATTCTGAACGGAGTTAACGGGCAGAGGTCAGGCGGCTGAGAGCTGGGATTGGGCGCGAACGATTCATGCTGTGCCCCCGGCAGACGCTACACTGAGGCCGCCGCTGTGGTCGGATGATCTGCTTGTTCCTGGAGAATGTGGCCGGGGCAGGGCCGGCGTCATTCAGAATCGCCAGACCATTTCGGCCCAGACGTTGCGCCCGATCTCATCAGTGATCTGACCCTGGCTCCCGCCGCTGTATTCGTTATGGCGGTTATCCAGCAGGTTCTGCACCCCGGCGGACAGGTCCAGGTTCTTTACCGGCCGCCAGGTCAGGCCCACATCCAGGCGTGTGTATGCCGGCACATCCAGTGCCGACAGATTGTCGACGTAGAACAAGGCCGCGTTGAACTCCAGATTCCGGGTGATGTCGAAATAGGAGCGAAGCTGGAACTGATTGTGCGGCGACTGGTTCTCGCGATCCGTCTCCTGCGTGGGCGTAACGCCGTCTTTGGAATGGGCCTGCACCTGAAGCCACGTGTACGAAGCCGCCACGCGCCAGGAATCCGTGACGACTGCGGTCGTGGAAATCTCGGCGCCCCAGGTCTCGGCCGACACGCCGTTGTTCCTGTACACGGGAATCACCAGTTGCGGCGGCGATCCCGAAATATACATCGCACCACCGTTGCTGCCGTGAAGATCATCGTAATCGTTGTAGAAGCCGGCGAGGTCGACCGACCAGCGTTTGCCGGGCTGCACGCGATAGCCCAGTTCGTAAGCCATGAGCTTCTCTGACCGGAGGTCCTGGTTGCCGAACATGTCAACGCTCGCCGATGGGCCGGTTCCGGTGGAGACTTTGGCCAGCGTCACTCGTGCGTCCTCCTCGAAGCGATTGGGCGTGCGAACGGCCCGCGAGACCGCAGCCCAGACGCTGTTCTGCGCATCCGGCGTCCACAAGAGCCGCGCGCTGGGTTGAATCTCGAAACCGGTATAGGAGTTCTGCTCGAATTTCGAGCCCAGGAACAGATGCAGCCGGTCCGGCACCAGGCTGATGTTGTCCTGGACGAAAGCGCTGGCCACATACGTGTCCCGGCTGTGCGGATCGAACGAAATCAGGGTCGTGTCATCCGTGCTGTCGCTCAGGAAACAGAAGCCGGCGCCCCAGATGATCTGCTGCCGCCCGTCCAGGGCAAAGCGATGCTGGAAGTCGATATCGAATGTGTCCTGGCCATACTGTAAATCGTCGCCCCCGCGGTCGGTTCGGTCGTAGTAGAGCTGAAGGGCGAAGTCGGATTTGTCGGAGGTAACGTGCTGCCATCGACCCAGGATGTTCCCGCCGCTGTTGTTGCCCCGGGAATTCTGGACCGAGTCAAGCGGAGGCAGGGCACTCGGCATGTGCATATTCCGGCCGCTGCCCATGTTGTAGAGATCCCCCTGAAGCGTCAGGGTGTCCTGTTCGGTGGCCTGGCGGTCGATGCGGAATCCACTGCGGAAATCGTCGCTGCCATCCTCGGCGTTGCCGCCGGTCGCGAAGTCCATGTCGTCGATTGAGCGGTACTTGGCGTAGACGCGATACCAGGTGTTTTCGTCGATCCGGCCGCCGTAGCGTACGGCCGCGAGGTCTTCCTCGGTGCTGGTCCGCATATCGACCAGACCGCCCTGGGTGTCCCTGGCCGACTTGCTGGTGATGTTGATCACGCCGTTGACCGCGTTGGATCCCCAGAGTGTGGCCCCGGGGCCGCGGACAACTTCGATCTGCTGGAGATCCTGAAGAATGTAATCCTGCACGTCCCAGAAAACGCCGGAGAAGAGTGGATTATAAAGCGTGCGGCCATCCTGAAGCACCAGCAGATGGCTGGCGTATGGAGTGTTGAACCCGCGGGCGCTGATGGCCCATTGATTGGCATTGATCCGGCCCACGTCCAGACCGGGCGCCAGCCGCAGGAGCTCGGGGATGCTCGTCATGCCGGAACGCCGGATGTCCTCCTGGCCGATAACATAGACGGCGGCCGGGGCGTCGGCGATCTTCTGTCGCTGTCTGGCGACCGAGGTAACCTCGACGTTCATCAGATCTTCGAGGCTCAGGCGGGTCAAATCCTGAGTGCCCGGGGATGACGACGGGTCGCTGCCAGTGGGCTTCGATTCCTGCGCCAGCGCAGTGCAGGCCGCAAGAACAAGGATGGTGAACAGCAACGCCATTTCCGGTGTGCGCAAGCGTGATGTGTTCATGTTGCCTCCGGCCGGCGCAATTTCGTTCTTGCGCGTGATGACGATTACAGTGAGCGCACTGCCGGAGGAATCGAACCAATTGGGGCTCAGCATAACTTCCAGGGCAGGGTGCAGGAACGTCCGATAAGCCGACATTGGAACTGGCCGCCTCGAACCGATGCGGATGCGGACCGATCCGGTGTGGATCCGCGACGATCAAGCAGCCGGCGTGAGCGGCTGAGGGACCGGTGAGTTCCGTCTGGCTCAATGGAAATCACGAGAGCGAAACTCGTGCCCCGACAGCAGAGGGCTCTGGTCGGTCAGACGTGTGGCGACGAGATGGACGACCTCGCCCTGGCGTTCGACTCGGCCCTCGGCCTGGAGCAGGTCGGCGTGGCGCGCGGCCTGGCGGTCGCGTTCGAAGATGTTTGGCCGGATGATGAGATTGACGATGCCGGTCTCGTCTTCGATGGTCACAAAAACGATGCCGGAGGCGGTACCGGGACGCTGCCGGATGAGGACAATCCCCGCGGCCCTGGCTTTGGTGCCATGAGGCAGGTCGGCGATTTCTCTGGCCGATAACACATGCATGGCCCGCAGTTGTTCGCGGATCAGTTCGACCGGATGCCGCTTGAGCGACAGGCCGGTGGCGGAGTAGTCCGACATCACCTCGCGGCCGAGGGGCATGGTGGGGAGAAAATCGGTGGCGGGTTTCGTGGGGTCCGCATTGCGGACCGTTTCCGCACGTCGGGAATCCTGTAGGGTCCGCTTCAGCGGACGCG
>JANYKD010000420.1 GCA_025361735.1 Phycisphaerales bacterium | reverse complement strand
CTTGGCCTTGAAAGCGCACAATTCCTCTGATTTCCCAGCGTTTTGCGCCACTTTTTTCGCGCTGAAACTAAAATCGCATAATGATGCGATTGTTCGGCCAAAATCACTGTTTTCGGCCAAGACAGTTTGCGGCGTAGGGTGCGGCGGGATACTGCTTGGCCATAGGGCCTCCTCTGGTAAAGTTGAAGGCAGTATAGGGGAACGGGGCAGAATTCGAAATTTGAATTGTGACTCGGTCCATCGCTCCTCGTTCTTTATTCGGATTTCAAATTCCCGATTCCTGCTCCAACTCTTTCCTTGCGCTCGTGCCTCACTTGACTTACGCGCCATTCAGCGTACAAGAATACATTATGACTCCCGCCGGAAAACGCTGGCTGCTGCGACTTTCGGAAGTCACGCTTATACTGGTGATTCTCTGCTTTCTGGCTTTGATCTGGCTTCCGGCGTGGATCGGTGCCCGGCCGGGTTATTTGCGGTAATATCCGCCTCCTGGGTGTCGTCTAGGATTTTGGGTAGACGAAACGCCCGCCAGACCGCACAATACCTGGTAAGCCGGCTTGCCCCGGCGAGTCGGAACGTCCACCGCCGCGGGCTCTTACAGAAATCGGCGGCGCAGACATAAGTTGCCTCGTTATGGTCCTCGAGTTAAGGGATGGAGACAAGCATGCCCCGCACATCGGCCGGCCGTCGAATTATCAGCAATCTCTTCAATCACCGCAGTCACATGGAACGTCTGGAAGAGCGACAGCTCCTGGCCGCCCCCGTCATCGGGCCGGTCACCACTGTCACGATCCCGTCGCCCAAGGCGCTCATTGTCCCGCTGACGGCGTCCGACGCGGACAACGACCCACTCACCTGGACCGTCACCTCAGACAACCTCAACATCATCCCCACGCTGCACACGGGTAACCCCTTCGTGCAGATCACAGTCAAGTACGGCCCAGGCGGCAATACCACCGGCACCATGGTCTTCGAACTGCTCCAGGATGTCGCGCCCAAGACCGTCGCCAACTTCATCGGCCTGGTCAACGGGCACTTCTACGACAGCCTTACCTTCCACAGCGTCGTTTCCGGCGCCTATATCCAGGGCGGCGATGCCGCCGGCACCGGCCAAGGGATTCCTCCCTTCTACTTCGACGACGAGTACAACCCCGCCGCCATCTTCTCCGGCTCCGGCCAGCTCGCCATGGCCAACACGGCCCAGAAAGACCACAACGGCACCCAATTCTTCATCACCAGCACACCCGAACGCTCGCTGGACTTTAAGCAGGTGATCTTCGGCCAGCTTATCCGCGGCCAGAATGTCCTGACCGCCATTCAGGCCCAGCCCGTCGACGTCAACAAAAAACCGACCAACCCCGTCACCATCACCAGCGCCAAGGTCATCCAAAACACCACCGACGCGGTGATCACGCTCAAGGCCAACATCGCCGGCTCGGGCATCATTACCGTCCAGGCCAGCGACGGCGTGAATACCACGACCGCCACCTTCAACGCGACCGCGATCGCCGACACCGTCAGCGATCTGCCGATTCTCGCTCCCATCCCCGATGTCATCATCACGCCCAGCCAACTCGCCGCGCTGCCCACACAGAGCGTCAATGGCAACACCTTTGTCATCCTCCCGGACGTTACGCTGGCTGCCAATGATCTGCAAAACGACAGTGTCGTCTTCGGCAGCACGCTCCTGCCCGTGAACGGCGCCACCCACGGCCTCAGCTCCACGAACGGCAACGCCGTCACCGTCAAACCCATCCAGGGCTACACGGGCCCGATGCGGCTCTACACCAACGTCTTCTCCGGTGATCCGGGCGCCTTCGACAGCCAGACCATCCAGATCGCCCTGGGCGACTATCCCATTCACGCCACCTCTGCCGACATGGCCGCCCAGGCCGGCATCGTCACCGCCGCCACGACCGTCGCCACGTTCACCTCCGACAACCCCGGTGCCCTACCCGGTGATTTCACCGCCTACATCAATTGGGGCGATGGCTCGAACACCCTTGATGCGAACCAGAACCCCGTCCACGAGGGCACCATCACCTCCGACGGCGCCGGTGGTTTCATCGTCACCGCCCAGCATGCGTTCCGCGGCGAAGGGCAGTTCCCCATCACCATCACCATCGTCGGCAACAACGGCGCCCGCGACACAGTGACCGGCACTGCCACCGTCGCCGACGCCCCGCTCACCAGCACGCCGGTTGCGTTGGAGGCGATCGTTGGCTACGCGAATAACAACATCACCGTCGCCACGTTCCACGACGCCGACATCTACTCGCGTATCGGGGAACTCTCCGCCACCATCAACTGGGGTGACGGCCTGATCGAGCCGGGCACTATCGTCTCGACCGGCGGCAGCAACTACGCGGTAAAAGGCTCCCACATCTGGACCACTGTCGCCAACTTTAACATCAGCGTTGCCATTTCCGACGACGCCGGCTCGTTCACCTCCGCCGCCAGCACCGCCAACGTCCTCACGCCGGCCATCGTCATCGCCGCCATCCCCAACGCCACCGTCAACGAAGGCTCCACCTTCAGCTATACCACCGGCTCCTTCACGGATCCCCTCGGTAGCTCCTGGACCGGCACCGTCGATTACGGCGACGGCTCCGCCCCGGCAGCCGTCACCATCGTCGGCAAGACCTTCACCCTTTCTCACGTTTACGCTGACAACCGCGCCACGCCCGCCCATGTCGTGATCACCATCACCAACAACGTCAACCTCGCCAATAACGGCTTCCAGTTCACCACCATTGCCTTCAATGTCACCGTCAACTCCGTCGCTCCGACCGCCACGATCGGCGGCGACACCTACGGAGTCCGCATCCAGTCGCGAACCATCACGCTCGCCGCAGCCGACGTCTCCTCAGCCGATACAACCGCCGGATTCACCTACCAGATCAACTGGGGTGACGGCTCGGCCCAGCAAACCACGCCCGTCGGCGCCACGTCAGCCACGCACGCCTTTGCCAAAATAGGCAACTACACCATCACCGTCAATCCAGTCGACAAAGACATGGTGGTTGGCAACGCCGTCACCAGCCACATGGTGATCTATACCGCCCAGTTCGAAACCGACCCCGCCGACCCCCACAAGCTCGCGCTCTTCGTCAGCGGAACCTCGGGCAACGACGAGATCCGCCTCCTCGGCAGCCGCACCTCGTCGCGCGTCCGCCCCGTGATTAATGGCAAGGTGGGCTCGGCCTTCCTGGTCGATGGCCCCGTGTACGTCCTCGGCGGTCCTGGCAACGACGACATCAGCGTCGATCCCCTCGTCACCAACGCCTGCATCATCGACGGCGGGCCCGGCTACGACACCCTCCTCGCCGGCTCGCATGGCAATGTCCTCGTCGGTGGAGGTGGTGCCGATACCCTGACCAGCGGCGCGGGATTCGATATCCTCATCGGCGGCCTCGGCTCCGACACCCTCACGGGCGGCAAGAACCAGAGCATCCTCATTGCCGGCCGCACTAAGTACGACACGGACTATGCGTCGCTTGCCAATCTCCTTGCCCTCTGGGGCCGCAACCACCTCAGTTACCACAACCGCGTCGTGGGTATCACCCAGACGAATCTCGGAGCCGCCTATCTCAACAAGAAGACGGTCTTCGGCGACACCAGCATCGACAAACTTACCGGCAGCAGAACCTCTCTCGAACTGTTCTTCGCCAATACCATCACCACACAAGATACCATCATCAACCGCGTTAAACCTGAAGTTCTCCTGGGCCTCGGATAATCAGAGGCATGACCAACTCCGCCTTGGGACATCTCGCCTGCTCTCGCCTCGCCGACGACGAGTTCTGGTTTCTGCGCTGGATCGTACGTCTCCGCTGGTTCTTCTTCCTCTGTGTCGCCGGCGTCCTCCTCGCCGGCTACAACGGCCAGTGGCGCGTCCGCAGCGATTCCGCGCTCTACCGCAGCCTGGCCCGCAGTCTTGTCGCCGGCCACGGCTACACCTTCCGCGGCGAACACGATAGACAGGCCTATCCCGGCCTGCCCATCGTCCTCGCCGGCGTGGAACGCGTCTTCGGCCACCAGGACGACCTCCGTCCCACCGCGACGCTCTGGACGATGCTCCTGCTGGCGGGCGCGACCCTGGTCTGCATCTACCAACTCATCCGCGAACACTTTCCGCAGTGGATCGCAGTCTGCGTCACCACCGGTGTGGGCATCAACCAGCAGTTCCTCCAGCAGGCCCACGAGATCATGACGGATCTGCCATTCCTCTTGGGCGTCTGTCTCACGCTCCTGGCCATGGCCCGCGTCCGCCGCGCCGCCTCGATTTCCTCCCGCCTTCTCTGGGCCGGCCTGCTCCTGCTCGGGGCCGCAACCGCGTGCTCCATGCGCCCAACCATGTGGATCCTCGTCGCTGCCGGGATCGGCGCCGCCATCCTCCACATCGCCCGCACCCGCCGCTGGAAGGTCCCCGTCCTGATCATTGCCGTCGTCCTGGCTTTTGTCGCGATCTGGGCCGCCTGCGATCCTCGCGGCGGGCCGTTCTCCGGCAAGCACGAGCGCAGCGTCGTCCGTCACATCCAGAACCTCGGGGAAGAGCAGTCCTCCGCCCGCCTTGGTGCCGCGGAGCGATTCACGCGGCTCACTTCCGCCCACGTCCCCGAGGCCGTCCTCGGGTTCCATATGCCCGTCCTGATCGGCATTCCCTTCACCGCACTGCTCTTCGGCTTCGCCGCCTGGCGAGCCCGCTTCCTTCCTGTCTGGGGGCTGTACTCGGTGCTCACTCTCGCCATGCTTCTGGTCATGGGCTCCAACGCCCGCTACGTCCTCATGGTCCTGCCCATGCTCCTGGTCGAATGGGCTCTTCTCTGCCATGCGTTTGCCCGCTGGCTCACCCCGCTCATCGCCTGGCGATTCACTCCCGACTGGGCCATGCTCTTCACCCTCGCGCTGGCCACCGTCATCCAGATCGCCCTCAGCGCCAACCTGGTGCTCGAGCAGCATGGCCGCAGTTACCGCAACCACTTCAAACGCACCGAGTTCCTCGTCTCCTACCGCAACGGCAACATCCTCGCCCTTAAGAAACTCGCCGACGCCATCCGCCGGCGTGTCCCGCCCGGTCGCCCGGTGCTGGGTCCGGAAGGCCGCATCACCAGCTTCCTCTCCGGCCGCGCCGTCTACGACACCAACGATCTCTTCTCCAAGAAATCCGGCCCGCAATGGACCGCCGCGGTCCGCGCCAAACATATCACCTGGATCGCCTGGGGTCCCCGATTCCCCCTTGAATCGCGCATCACCCGCATACTCCGTCCGGCCCCGCACATGCCTTGTCTTCAGATAGAAGATGGAGCCTGGTGGACCATCGAGCCATCCGCCGCCGACCGATACGGATTCTTCCGCGGCCTCTACCTCGGCAAAATCTACCAGCAGCCCCCGAACACCACCACGCGTAGCACCACCCGACCGGCCACCATGCCCGCGCCGGTCCCCTGGCGCAAACTCCCGGGGCTGGAACTCCCCTCCTCATTGAAGACCAAGCCCAAGCCATCCACCCGTCCCCGGCCGCTCACCCGACCTCACGCCCCTGTATCCAACTGAACGCCACCGGCGGCCGCGTCTTCACGTGCGCCGTGATTTCATCGGCATACGCGTTGTAACGCTCCGCCTGCCGACACAGGAACTCCTGCGCCTTGGCCGCCGCTCCGCTCACCGACCGGCCGGCAACGTCCCACGTCTTGACCAGGTGGTCGATGATCGACGCGTAATCGCGCACCGTGTATACGCCCGTTCGCTGCGCCACCACCGCGAAATGGTCGAACAGATCCGGATCCTTGCCGTCGTACATCATCCGGCCCGGCATGGCGATCAACCCGCGGATCACCGATCGGAACGCCAGCATGCCGCCATTGGGATCGGTCTCCATCACGCGTTGCATCATCCGCGTATAGAACGCCTCATGCCGCGATTCATCCCCGGCGATCCGCTGGCATATCTTCGCCAGGTTGGAATCACCCTGCGCCGCCACGAGCCGGCCGACGTTGCCGTGCGAAATCTTTGTTGCCCGCTCCTGGAACGACGTGTATACGAGCCCGTTGTACGGGTCCGGATATGCTTTGGGATTGAACCCGTTGGCAAGCAGATGTTGAACCGTCACCTCCACCGCCCGCATGTCGACCCGACCTGTAAACCGCAGATACGCGTTCAGGAGATCCCCGTGCCGGTTCTCCTCCGCCGTCCAGCCGCGCAGCCACTTTGCCCAGGGCAACGGGCTGTCTCCCTCCAGATCGCTGGCGATCGTATTCAGCGACACCGAATAGCTCGGCAGCGCCTCCTCCGTCACCATGTCTCCCACCAGCACCACGAGCAGATCATCTGGCAATCCGCAGGCCAGCGTGCGAAACCCCTCAACCTGCTCGCGCCAGTCTTCGCGCGCCATATCGGGCAGAAAATCCGTCGGTTGCCACGCCTTCTCGATGGGCGCCAGCAACCCCAGATTCTCCCCCACGTAGGACTGCATAGCGTGCAGCAGTTCCAGATGTTCCAGACATACCGGATCAATTGATGCCAACGGATACCTCAGTGTGGAAACGACAGCGCCGCATTCTCATGCGGCCTCATTCAACGGGGTCGAGTTTGCTTTCCTAAACTATAGGCACCTTAACGCGGCGAAACACGGAAATTCATCTGTCGCCCGCCGCTCTCCAGAAACCGATTGCCGATAATCTCTCCAGTCCCCGCCAGCCAGCAACGATCAACCACCTTCTATCTACGCCCTACGTACTTATTCGCGCCAACGAATTCCTGAAGCACCCCATCCACATGACCGATTCCCAATACAGCATATAGGGTGGGCATACTCGGCCACCCTACACTACGTTTATCGGAGCTGCCGTGCTGATCGTCCCCATTCACGAAGCACAACCCGGAATGCGGCTGGCCGCCAGCGTCATCAGCCCGGAAAATGCAGAGACTGAGCTGCTCAAACGCGGCTACACCCTCGACGCCGGCGTCCTTAGACGCCTGCACGGCCTGGGCATCGAATCCCTCTACGTCGACTATCCCGGCCTCGAGGATCTAGACCAACAGCTCGGACCGGACCTCAGCCCGTCTCTCCTCAGGATTTACGGCCAGATCAAGGCCACCATCGCCGCGGTTCAGAAGACCGCCCAACCCACCGTCGGCTTCGCCGATTATTACGTCGCCATCCGCGAGATGGTCCTCACCCTGCTGGCCCACGGCAATCACCCCAACTACATCGACCTCATCGCCGCGCGACTCGGCAACGACGCCGTTCACCACGCCGCCGCCGTCTCCCATCTCGCCCTGACCCTGGGCATCCGTCTCCACGGCTATCTCATCACCCAGCGCAAACGCCTCAGCGCCAGCCACGCCACGGAAATCGTCAACATCGGCGTCGCGGGAATGCTCCACGATATCGGCATGGCCAAGCTCCCCGAGCCCCTCCGCGGCATCAGCGACACCGCCCCGCCGAGCAACCCCAAGCTTCTTGCGGAATGGCAGTCCCATTGCGAGCTCGGCTACACCATGCTCCGTGGCGGCATCGAATCCTCGGCGGCCACCGCGGTCCTCAATCACCACCAGCATTTCGACGGCTTCGGATTCCCCGTAATCCTCGGCCGCGACGGCAACCGCCTCGGCTACGACGGCCAGAAGATCCATGTCTTTGCCCGCATTCTCGCGGCCGCCGACCTCTTCGACACGCTTGCCCACCCGCCCGGCCACTCCTCGCGCCGCAGCAACGCCACGGTCCACAAACTCATTAACGCCCGCTTCAAACAATGGCTCGACCCCGTCATCCACCGCACCCTCCTCGCGGCGGTGCCCCCCTACCCGCCCGGAACCCGCGTTCACCTCAGCACCGGCCAGCACGCCATCGTCGCCACCATCGACCCGGACCAGCCCTACCAGCCCACGGTCCGCGTTGTCAACGCCGATGGGCTCCTCTCGGATGCTCCGCCCATCTGCCTGACTCTCGCCGGCGCCCCCAAGATTGTCCGCCACCACCCGCGTCTGGCGGCGTGAGATTGCTCGGGACCGTGGATCTCCCGATCAGTTCGATCCGGACAAACGCCCGACCGGTGGACGCAACCGGCATCGCACCGCTACGGCTTGAGCGGCTTGATCAGCACGTTGAACAGCTCCACATCCGTATTCTCAGTAAAGAATCCGATGCGACCGGTCGTGGTCGGCACACCTGTGCATCGCGAGACCAGTGTGCCATTCGCATAACAGGAAATGGTGTCAGCTTTAGCGACAATATCCAAATTGTTCCAGTTGAACACCAGATCCTGGGGCGTTGGCCCGCCAGGCCCCAGGTCCATTGGCGGCGAGTTGATTTGGGTTCGTTTGTCCTTGCGTGCCACCTGACGCCATCCGTTCGGGCACGTGCCATAAACCGACTGCCATTTCCCACTTCGGGGGTGAAGCATGAACGCCGGCTGCCATTCCACGACGCCATCGCGAACGATGGCCGATGACGCGACGGCCGGCGCAAAGCCATTCACTTCGATCGAGTTGCAGACCATCTGTCCTGGCTGCATGCGAACCAGTGTCTGAAATTTACTGCCGCCGTGTTGCTGAGCGCGATACTCGAAGTGCAGCGTGAAGTCAGCATAGTCTCGGTCGCTGAGCCATTGTACGCTTCCCTTGGATGGCGTCCGGAACGTCGCGTTATCCCGATCCCAAGTCCAGACGCCGGCGGGATTGGCCGCAGGGGCGGCGGCGGCCGGTCCCGGCGGCCAGTCATACGCACTCCAACCTTCGAGTTTGCCATCGGGCCACACGTCGGTCCAGCCGGTGGGATCGGCCTTAAAGAGACTCACCAAGTCGACTCCAGCATCCGGACCAGCGGCGAGATCCCAAACCTGGATGCCGCAGAACTCGATCGGCCGAGCTTCGGGCCGGACACCGCGCTCGCCTGCGGTGAGCAACTGTTTTCCATCAGGCGTGAACACGGCTGCGTGCAGGAATCTCATTTCAGGCCTGTACGAACGGACGAGTTGCCCGGTCGTCATGTTGTGCAGGTTGACCTGACCACTCGCCAGCGCGAACATCTTGTCTCCGGGAGCGATCGCGCAACCACTGGCACCACCGTAAGTGTCCAGCGTGACCAGTTGTCGGCCTGAGGGAAGTTCCCACAAAGCGAGCCCCTCGGCATAGCTGTGGCTCACCAGACGCGAGCCGTCAGCGTTGATGGCCAGGGCGTCGAGGCCGGTCCTGGCGGCAGCCTTGAAGGAGACAATGTTCCGTCCGGAGGCCCCGTCAATAACCACGACACTGCCATCGTGCATGCCGCAGGCGATGCGGCTGTCATCCTTCGACGCCGCAAGAAAATACACACAGGACGACATCCTGATCTCCCGCAGGAGCTTGTCGTCGGCAATACTCCAGATGCGCAGATCCATGTCGCAACTTCCCGTCAGCAGGGATTTTCCGCTGGCGGAGAAGGCAACGCAGTTCACGCGATCCGACGCCCGATCGAACTGGCAGACGGGCCGGCCGGCCTCTAGGTCCCAGACCCGGGCCGTCCGATCGTCGCTTCCCGAAGCGACCAGTTTTCCGTCGGGAGAGAAGGCGACAGAGCGGACGGAACTGGTGTGGCCTTCAAAGCAGTGAAGCTGCTTGCCCGTCGCCAGATCCCAGACGCGGACCGTCATGTCGTCGGAACCGGAAACCACGCGTTTTCCGTCGGCCGAGACAGCCAGCGACTTCACGGTGTCGGCGTGACCTTTCATCTCGCTCAGGTATCGCGTGACATAACGATTGGCGGGACGCGCCGGACGGGTCGCCGGGACCGGGTCAGACAGCACCGAACCGGCGCACACCAACAAGGCAACCACAACTGGAATGGCCACGCGATAGTAGAGCATCTGCGCACCCCTTCTTGGTTGGCAGTAGCCAAGTATCATCAGCGTGAGAACAATTGCAAGATCGTTGAGGCACCGAGGGCGTTCCCGTTTCTCCGGGCAACACGTAAATAGCGTGTCTCACGGCAGTTGTCAGGCAAATCGCACGCGCACGCAAACCGTATCACCTGCGTCCTGTTTCGCGCCACGCCGCGTCGTGATATGATTGCAGACGCAGGTGGACGCAGGAAGCCCGGAAACCGGAGTCTACATGCCGCACACAACACTGTCCCTTGTGAAGCTGGTGATCCTTGCCGCACTTGTCGCAGGCTTGCTGCCGGCATCGCACGCAAGAGCGAAGGCGCCCACAACGCGGGCGGCCAGTGCCTTGGCCGAGTCGCGGCCGGCCGATCCGCCCGAGGATCCCGAGTTGGAGCCGCGGATCATCCGCCTCATTGCCCAGACGGCCGATCCGGATGCCGGCGTGCGTGATACCGCGGATGTCACGCTCCGCAATCTGCCGGTATCGGCGTTTCCGGTGATCGAGCGCGTGATCGGCACTGTCAAGGATGGCCTGCCTCCCGAGACGGCGGCGAGGCTTGGACGATATCGTCAGATGTACGCGCGATTGGCCGCCCTCGAAGGCGAGCGGCGGGAACAGTCGCGGTGGATACAGCGGCAGTTGATTCGCGCCTACGATGATTCCCCGCACCGTAAGCCTGGCTGGGACGCGGACGCCCGCCAAACGGTGATCATGGCGACGCAATGGGCCCGGAGCGACCGGGAAGAGGCCCGATTGCTTGAGATTTGCCGCAGGGCCAGGGCTGCCGGCGCCGACGATCCGGTTTTCCTGTACTGCGCCGCGACCGTCGACCAACGCCACAGCGACATTCGCCCGCGGCAGGTGCTGCTGCCCATGCTCCATTCGGCCCTGATCCTTGGGAGCGAGCGGAGGTCCCCAGCCGCGTCTTTTGTGTTCCGGTGCAATGCCATGGCGATCGCCGCGATGAGTCCTCCCGACTGGGATTGTGTCGAGGTCTGGGCGGCCAGGAACTTCTCCATCAGTTTCGGCTGGGATTCGAAGGAGGATCCCGTGCCTCCCGCGTTGCTGTACCAGTTGGCCTGGCAGATCCTCAATCCGCCGCCCGGCAAAGCCCTGATTATCAACGAAAGCCAACGATTGCTGGGGTCGATACGACGGATGATCCCCGGATCGGTCTATCTGACGCTTCTGGAGGCTGTCTCCTATCGCAACGCAGCCAACGACCGCTTCTCCTGCATCGAAAACCGCCCCGGCCACGATCCGGCCACGTCGAGGCGCGACGAGTTTCTTCAACTCGCCGAACAACTGTTCGACAAGGCTCGCAAGATGGAGCCGCAGAACCCGATGATCGCAAGGGAAATGATGCTCCTGTACGCTGACACAGACCGTGACGACGAAGCTGACAAATGCTATCGCGCCGCCATGGCGGCCGATCCGGACGATGTCGTCACGGCTTCCCGCAGGCTCGATTCGCTTGGGGAGACCCAGGCGGAATTTGCCCGCGATCTGCTCCAGCAGGAGAACTGGCGCGGTGGCCTGCCGTTCCTGCTCGTGGAATGGCACGCGGAACGATCGCGTATCGCCGGCAACAACATCGCCTACTTTGTCCGGCCGGACGTGAAGGCGGACATCCAGGCGGTGTACGAGAAATATCTCCGCCTGTTTCCCAAAGACGGATTCCGGCGAAGCGAGTACGCGCGATACATGACATTGTGCCAGATGTGGCCGGAAGCCGACCGCCAGATGCAACTGCTTGGCGAGGACTGGTCACCGCGTGTATTCGGCAGCCGGGGTGCCTTCGAATACGCCAGGAACAAGGCCGCGAAAATGGCCGCCGCGCCGACCAGCACCAGCGTCCCCGCCCCCACAGGCCGCGCGATACCGTAGCGCGCATGGCGTAGCCCCGCATCGGGCAATTCCACAGATACCTCGCGAGAGCCGTGCCGGATTCGGAGTACTTGGATCGGAGAGGATTGCTTCATCGAGCCGATCCCTGGGTTGCGCCGCGCCGCTACGGCTTGAGCGGCTTGACCAGCACGTTGAACAGCTCAACATCCGTATCCGCGGTAAAGAATCCGATGCGGCCGGCTTTGACCGGCACACCGGTGCAGCGGGATACCAGGGTGCCGTTCGCATAACTCGCAATCGTGTCCCCTTTGACAACGACATCCACGCTGTTCCAGTTCCACGGTTTGTCCATGGCGGCCGCGGCACCGGAACCCAGGTCCTTCGGCGCCGGGGTGACCGGAGGACGCTTCTCCCTCGGCGCGATCGCCTTCCATTCTTTCGGGTACACGGCGGAGAGCGACTGCCAGTGGTGGCTGTAGCGATTGAACGTGAACCCGGGCTGGCACTCCACGACGCCCTCGCGAACCATGGCCGACGAAGCAAGTGCCACGGCCCAGTCGGCTCGACCCACATTGATGGAGTTGCATGCCATCTGCCCCGGCTGCATGCGAACCAGGGCCTGAAACTCCTGCTTGCCGTGCTCTTGAAGCCGATACTCCAAGTGCAGCATGAAGTCGGAATAGTCGCGGTCACTGAGCCACTGCATGTTGCTCTTCGGAGGCGAACGGAACGTCCCGAGTTGCCGATTCCAGGTCCAGCCATCGACGGGTCGCGTTGTGGGTCCGGCCGCTGCCGCTCCTGGCGGCCAGTCGTACGCATTCCAACCCTCGAGCTTGCCTTCGGGCCAGAGGTCGGTCCAGCCTGCCGGGTCTGTTTTGTACAGGCTTGGCTCCACGTCGGACCGCTCCGCCAAAGCCAGATCCCACACCTGGATACCGCAGTGGTCGGCCGGCCGGGGAGCCGGACTGATGTTGAGTTCGCCGCCAGTTACGAGGCACTTGCCATCCGGCGTGAACACCGCCGCAGGCAGATTCTTGAACTCCGCCCTGTACGAGCGGAGCACCTCGCCGGAGGTCAGGTCACGCGTCTCGACATAGCCCTTGGCCAGCGCGACGGTCCTGCCATCAGGAGCGATGGCGAGCGAGCGAGCCCCGCCGCTCTTGCTCACATTGAGCAATTGGCGGCCGGAGGGGAGTTCCCAGACCGCCAGCCCCTCGCCGCCGCCGTGCGTCACCAGCCGCGAGCCGTCAGACGTGATGGCCATGGCGTCGAGGCCGCCCCTTGTCGCCGCCTGGACGTCGACGACCTTCTTTCCGGACGCTCCGTCGAGGACGATCACGCCGCCATTATGCAAGCCGCAGGCGATATGACTGTCGTCCTTCGATGCCGCGATGAAATACACGCACGACGACATCTTGTACTGTCGCAACAGCTTGTCTTCGGCGACGCTCCAGACTCGCAGGTACATGTCGCAGCTTCCCGTCAGCAGGGATTTGCCGCTGGCGGAAAAGGCCACGCAGTTGACGCGTTCGGATGCCCGGTCGAACTGGCAGACGAGCCGCCCGGTTGCGAGCTCCCAGACGCGGGCCGTGTTGTCCTCGCTTCCCGAGGCCACCAGTTTTCCGTCCGGAGAAAAGGCAACGGACTTGACGGCGCCGGTATGGCCTTCGAAACAATGCGTCTGTTTGCCGGCCGTCAAATCCCACACCCGGACGGTCGTATCGGTCGAACCGGAAACCACGAGCCTGCCATCGGGAGAGATGGCCAGGGAATTCACCGTATCGACGTGGCCCTTCATCTCGCTGAGGAAATGGGACAGGAAGCGATTGAGCGGCCGTGCGGGACGCGTCGCGGGAACCGGCTCACCCGGCACCGCACCTGCACAAACCACCAGGGCAAATACAAGCGGTATGGCCGCGTGACGTTGGATCATTTACACACCCCTTCCTGATTGACGGCAAGATAAGTGTCGCCACTCCGAAGGCAATTGCAAGACCACCGTCGCGGTGCGCCAGAGAATGGGCAAGGCCATCGCATTTGACCGTTGCAAGTGTCGCCAGTGCCCTCACTGGCGGAGAACTGCGGGACGAAACTGCCGGTGACATCGGCCACACTAAATGCGACGGCCCTGATGGAATGTGCGGGCTCAAGCCTGCGGACGTCGGGGTTCGCTGTCGGCGGAGCGGAGAGTACGCAAACACAAATAGAATAACGTGGTTACTCCTGTTCTCGCCGTCGCCGCTCCGTTGTCCCGGCCTTTACGCCAGCTCAGCAGCAGGCGAGAATCCGCGGCCGCGTCGTCCGACGGTCGTGTTCGCGATGCCTGAAAGGATGCCCGATGGTTATCCGCATTTCCCCTCAATCAACCCCCACGCGGATCGCTGCTCTCGCCTGTCTCTTGATCATCCAAACGCTCCCCGCCCCAGCCCAGAACACCGCGTCGCCCCCTCCGGGTGCCCCGAAAAAGATCATCAACTACGGTGGCGGCGGCTGGAAGGATGGGCAGGTCCAGGAGCCCTGCATCCTGGTCAACCCGAAGGACACCACCAGACTGATCATGTTCTACGCCGGCATGTCCCATGGCGGCAACCATGGCTGTCTGGCCAAGGCTTGGGCCGATGTTACCGACCCCACCGTCTGGCACGAAGACGCGAACAATCCGCTCCTGCGAAACGATCCGGATAAGGCATTTGAAGGGGGCTGCCTTCGTCTTGATTCCGTGATCTATGACCAAACGGCCGACGAATACTGGATCTACTACACCGGCGGAATCGGCAACGGCATCAATCTGGCCACCTGCCCGGCCGGCAAGGATGGCTACAGCGACGTCGTGACCGCCAGAATCAAACGCCACGCCGCCAATCCTGTCTTGACCCCCAAGGGCCAGGGCCGCGACGATGGCAACTGCGTTTCGCAAGGCGCCGTCATCCGCGAAGCCGGCCAATGGTACATGTTCTATTCCTATCGCAACGACACCAAAACCCTTCCGGGAATTCGGCTGGCCACCTCCCGCGATGGCAAGCAGTGGACCAAAGTCCCCGGCGCCGACCTGCTCTCGGCCGCCCCGGAACACCGTTACATCGAATGGCATCAGGTCTACAAGATCGGCAATCGCTATGTCATACTTTTCGAGGGCTACAACGGCGGCACCCGCTGGGGTGCCAACGTCGCCATGAGTTCCAGCCTCACCGATGGCTGGGAAAAAGCCCCTGTGAATTCGATCGATCAGACCAAATGGTCAAACTACTCGGATGACACCCTATTCCACGTCGCCACGCCGGCGATCTACATCTTCAACAACAAGTGGTACCTGTACTTCCAGGCCGCTCGCGCCGGGGAATACGGGGTTCAGCATTGGGCGCTGTGGTGCATCGAGTGCGATGACGTGGTCCGAAAGCTATCCATCACCCCGGCCGCATCGCCCCGCTGACGAGTCACGGAACAAAACGTGACTCCGCCTGCATGCCACGGACAGTTACAGGTGCTGCATGGGTACGATGGATGTGTTGCCAGGATTGCTCAAGACTGGCGGACCAGACGGGACGGCCGCGATTCAGCAGAAAGATCTCGGGTCGATCCTGGTCTACCCGCCCCAGCTTTGGGATGAGGAAAGACGCTCCCTGAAGGAATGGCTATCGGACGAGGCTGTTCCTTTTCGTGATTTGAGCTACGGGATTGAAGACATCCTGCCCTTCGCGGGTGTCAACTACTCGCCGGATCGTTGGTTCTTCGTCACCCGGGGAGCAATGGAGGGCAAGGTGTTCTGGTGGCAACACGACGACGCTCCGCAAATATCTGAACCCTGGGCCGAGAACCTCGATGACTGGGCGGCGCGCGTGTGGCGTGAGGTGCCGGACGTATTTGGAGGGTGTATCCGCTTTGACAAGAGAGCCACGCCGGATGAAGTACCCGACGGCGCCGAGCTGTTTCCCGAGAAGTTCGTGTTGGAACGACCATAACCTGGGGCCATACGGGATCCTCTCCCCAGGGCGCCACTGAGGTGTCGGAATACCGGCGAGCAGAACCGTGTCGGGCAAGTGAAATGGTGTCGGGGCTATGTATCCACAGAAGACCACATGGCCCGCCTGTTCAAGCGCGTGTGTCCGTTCTTCGTCGCAGAACATCTGCAGTCCTCACCCTGGCCTTCTCCCGGCGGGAGAGGGGGCAATGATGCTGCGGCGTACCGCAGCACACGGACTGGAAGCGCGTACCACCGCAGATGGATACCCCGGTTCGGCCATTCGAGTTTTCCCATTCATTGGTCATTCGAGTTTCGAGTTTCGTCATTTGCCTCATCCCGCCCCTTGGCGTTTTCACTCCTCTGGTCTAATCTTCACGGCATGGGCTCGCCGGTATTTGGATTTCTGGCCTTTACGAGCGGATCGTTCGAGGGAGCGATCATCCGCGATATGCGCCTGGCCAACGAACTGCACCGACGCGGGTTCAAGGTCGTCGTCTATTGGATGATGGAACGCAACAAGGAACTCGTGGACAAGGGGATCCGCCAGCGAATGCTCTGCAACGGCATGCGCTACCAGTTCCGCCGGCCGAGCGGGATCGTCGAACGGATCGGCCGGATCCTGTGCGTGCTGCCGGCGCGGATGCGGCGCGAGTTCATGCAGCGCCATCCGAACTATGTCGATCAATTGATGGGGAATTACGTTCACTCGCTGTGCGACGGGCCGGAAAGCGATGCGAAACTCGTGTCGCGGCTGGAGCGGTATATGGCCGAGGATGGCGTGACGCACCTGCTGCCGACCTTCGCGATGATCTGCCCGTTTGCGCAGGCCGTGAAAGTGCGGGGCAAACATCCGTTTGACTATCTGGTCACGTTCCAAGGCGAGGAGATCTTCGCCAACTACGCCCAGCGCGTGGGGCGGCTGGGGGAATACCACAACCGACTACGCGAGACGGTGGGCGGGTCGGGGTTTCCATCGATCGCGGTCAGCCGCGACTACATCCTGCGGCTGCGCGACGAGATGGGGATCGATGAAACCCGGTTGCGGGCGATCTATCCGGGGATCGAGTGGCCCAAGGAAAAGGAACCGCCGGCGTTTGAGGTGTTGGCGCCCAAGTTCCCCAAGCTCAGCCGGGACGTGCCGATCGTGACCTACATCGGCCGGCAGGATTCGGAAAAGGGGATCGATCTGTTGCTCTACGCGGCCAAGATGCTCCAGGAAAAGGGCGTACGGATGCAATTGGTGATCTGCGGCGGCACGAGTTTCGGGCAGCGGTATCGGGATGTGCTCAAGCACATTGCCGAGCACCTGCGTGTGGCGGTGCATCACCGGCGGCGGATTCCGGGCGAGATGCGCGATGCGCTGTATCACTACAGCCGCTGCATTGTCTATCCGTCGATTCACCGCGAGCCGTTCGGGATGGTGGCGGCCGAGGCAATGAGCCGCGGGACGCCCGTGCTGGTGCCGGATATCGGCGGGATCACGGAGGCGATTCGCTGGGATGGCAAGGCCGGCGGGCTGACGTTCCGCTCGTGGGACTCGGCCGATCTGGCGCGGCAGCTTGAGCGGATGTTAATGGACGATGCGCTGCATGCGGAACTGGCCGCCAACAGCAAGCCGATCGCTGCGAATTTCACGGTGGAAAAGATGACGGACCAGATTTTGGAACACATGGGGCTTGGGGCGGCGCATCCGTAAAACGGCAAAGATTTGAGTCGAAATCGAATCGGAACATTGCTAGAGTCTGGAGCGATGTCGCATCGGTCGGGATATATGTCGACGGCGCAGCCGACACCGGTGACCCCTTTACGGGCGGTGGTGGGCATGCTCGTCGCCATGGCCGTGGCTCTCGGATTGTATGTCACGATCGGCAATAGCGGTGAAGAGGTGCCCGCATGGATTGCGTTGCCGCCTGGGGCAGCCGTGCAGGTCAGCGCGTCGGCGCCGGAAGATCAGGCCAACGGGGCCGTGCGTTACTACCTGCGATTTAAGGCCCAGGGAGAGGTATCGACAGTGCTGGCGCATGTGACCAGCAGCATGACGAAGGCGACGTGGGAATCAGTGCTGCCGCGGACCGCAACCCGCGATGACCTGGGAGTGCGCGGAAGCTGGCCCGAATGGGTCAGGAAGCAGTTGCATCGTCCGCCGGACGTATCGGCCGGCCGGGCCATGATCGGCCGCGCGGCCGGCGACGTTCTACATCTGTATGCCTGGCCGACCGAGGAAGCATGCATGGTTGAGGTTGTGCTGCTCGGCGCGGCACGGGGCGAAGCGGTGACAGAGAATGGCAGGCCGAACGAGGAATGAGATCAGCGCGTCATCCGAGCCGGGGCAGCAGGTCGTCCACACGCACGCTGGATCGCGGTTTGGGCAAGCGCGCCAGCTTCTGGCCGGGTCTGACCGTCAAGTGGTTGGAAACTCAGGCTCACCATCTGGTGATACTCCTGAGTTGACCACAAGCGAGGTTTGCTTTCGAGCGTACGCATGTCTTATGAGTGAGGTTATCCGGCAATCGGGCGAGGTGGCAAAGTGAATTCGACGCGAACCGTCCTGCTGCAAAATGCGAAGAATCGCCAGCCCCAGAATTTCTATTTCTCCCGCCGCAGTTCCTCTAACACCCGTCCGATCCGCGCGTGCTGTGCCGGCGTCGCTGCAACGATGAACCGGCCGCCGAAATAACGTGCTGTTCCTCCCTTGAGAAACTGGCCTTCATACGGATTGTGGAACACCATGAGCCAGTGCAGCCCATCGGCCGCATCCTTCTCGTTGAGCGTCTCGCGGAACTGGACTCCATCCATGCTGGGCCAGGAGAATACGCCGCCCGGCACATGCTGCATCTCTCGCTTGGTCTGGATGCACTTCAGAACAATGTCGCGTACATCATAGACACGCGTGTGGATAAAGCCGTTCTGGCCATCCGTAGGGGCGATCACGACCACATTGTCAACGGTGAACCACCCCACATGGTTCCACGGTGACTTGCAGGCCACCACCAGCGCATCCAGCGCGTCCCGCAGTGAAACAGGTCCGATGTCCAGCTTCACCGGCTTATCCGTCAAGGGCGCACCGCATTGAGTGGTTGCGGGACAGATGATCAGGTTGCAGCCCGCCGCCTTTGCCAGGCGATGGGCAGCCTGTTGGAATGGAATCCCGTCGAGATGCATCGCTTGCACATGGCGATCGAGGTCCACTTCCGTCGCACGCGACGATGTCCGCACACTGGCCGCCGGTTCCGGAATGGCTGCCAGCATGAGCTCCAACTCCCGATGCTCTGCCTCAGACGCAACCAGCACCAATCGGCTGCCCACGAACTTGAAACGATCCGGCGACTGCGACCACAGCATACCCCTGCTGACTACACTATTTCCAGTGGCGATGCCATTGCTGTGGAACACGAACTCCGCAGCCAGCCGCAACCGCTGGGCATGCAGATCGTCTGTGGCAATCTCGGCCGGAGGTTGTCGTTCAAGCCGCATCGAGACTGCTCGTGCTCGTGCGCTGAACTCTCTCGCCCCGCGGAATGCCGGGCCAACGTCATATACCCGCGACACGCCAGACGGTCGCTCCAGGGAGACGGACAGCACATCGTGGTCAACGGTAATCCGAGGTCCCAACATGAGTACACCGCGCGCCAGGCGGAGCACCGTGGATCGACTGACATGGTCAAGGGTGATGGGATCGTAGAACATCGCGTTCCCCGGCCACTCTTTGAAGTCTGCCGACATCCGCAGACGCAGACCCAGCGATGCGCTGATCTGTTGGAACGCTTCTTCCACTCTCTGCGGCTTGATCTCCAGATGGTCAATAATTGGCGGGTCCGGGATCGACCTTCTCCGCAACACTCTCGGGCCGATGAGCAACGTCCCCAGTGCAACGAGAATGGCGATACCGGAGACGGTACGAGTCCGCTGCATGCCCGGCATTGTCGCCTGTACACGGCAGAATGAAAGGTACGGGAGCTTCGACTGCGTTTGTCGACACTCCTGCGATGAAATACGACAGGCAAGAATGCCTGTCCTACCGGCGACCATGACAGACAGGAATGTCTGTCCTACCGCGCCGCCGTCGCCGGCGGGTCGGGGAGCAGGATGACGCGGAAACCGATGTCGAAGACTTTCTGCCAGGAGGGATAGGCCTGGCGGAAGGCGGAGCGGGCCTGCATGGGGCGGGTGTTGAAGGAGCCGCCGCGGGCGACCTTCAGGCCATCGGGCGTGGCGCTGTTGCGGCCATCGGTATCAACATACGGATACTCCTTGAACGTCGAGAGCGTCCACTCGGCGGCGTTGCCGTGCATGTTGCACAGGCCCCAGGGGTTGCCCTTCCAGCGGTCGCCGTGTTCGGTCACGGTGCCGCCGTCGTCGATGTTCATGGCGGCCGGGAACCACTTGGGCGAATCGCCGTGGACCAGGTTCTGCAGGCGGATATCGGCGAGATTGGCGACCTTGGAGAAACCGGCGTCGAGGCCGCCGAACCAGAGCGGCGTCGCGGTGCCGGCGCGGCAGGCCCATTCCCACTGCGCCTCGGTGGGCAGCGCGAATCGCTTGCCGGTCTTCTGCGACAACCACTGACAATATGCCATCGCTTGTTGCCAGGCCATGCGCACGGCGGGCTGGCGATCGCGGCCGGCGTCGTGGCCGCGATTGGAATGGTCCTTGTTCATCTCGCTGTACACGCCGCTGTCGTGGCTCGGGTCGAACACGCGATACTGGCCGTTGGTCAGTTCGTAGCGGCCCATGTAAAAGGGTCGGTCGATCTTGACGGCGCTCAGCGGCCGCTCGTCGGCGTAGCCGTTGCCATCGCCCATCACGAACGAGCCGGCGGGAACGAGTATGAGTTCGAGCTTCTGCTTCTCGCCGAGGTCAATGGCGATCATCGCGGGCATTCCAGTGGCGGCCTGGCGTTTCTTCGCCTCGGCTTCGTCAAACGGCCAGCCGTCGATCCTGGGCAATTGATCCTTCGCGACGTGCTCCGCAGGAGGCGCCTGATAGGCGATGGTGCCCTGCTTGTAGGGATTGACGATGGCCTCGGGGTCTTCGGGACGGTTGGCGTACTGCGTGCGCATCTGCAGGCGCAGATCGTGGTACTTGCCGGGGATGGTGCGGTGCTCGCCCCAGGTGCCGTGGTCGGGCACGTTGAGGTCAATCCAGGTGTAGAGGCGCTCCCAGGCCTCGGCGTCGAGCGTCACGCCGTGGTGGCCTTTCTCGAGCATCTGGATGAGCCAGCTCGTCGAGGCGTGGTACTCCAGGGCGTTGGGCAGGTGATAGTCGCTTTCCGGGCCAGGTCGGCGCACGAAGGGATGCAGGGCAACATACGATGCTGTAAACTTGTCAGGTCGCGGCTTGACGTCCCAGGGTTGCCCCGGCGCGGGGAACGCGTCCATCCAGGACCGCGTCGTGTCGGCATAGTTCGGCAACAGCTTGTCCTTGCCGTCGTGGCAGCCAACACAGAAGCGGTCCAGCACGGGTTGCACCTCGCGCTTGAAACTGAAACCGCGGGCCGGCCCGAACCAGGGGGTTATCGTCGCCGGCGCAGTCGCCTGGGCCAGCGTGGTGCGGGCGGGCGGCATGGTGTTCTGCTTTTCGTGGCAGCCGATGCAGGAGACCGCCTCGCCGGGCATGGCGGTGAACCAGCTTCGCATGACTTGGACGGCCCGGCCTTTCTCATCGAGCGGCTGCAGCGACAGCGGCGTGTTGGCGGGCACGATGAAGCTGGCCGAGCCGTCGGACTGCACGGGCACGGTGCCGACGATGCGATGCACATCCCATGGGCCGTCGATGCCGATGTTGATGTGGCCGCCCATGTGGTTGTAGGCGTAGTGGATTTCGCTGACGCGCAGCTTCTTGACGGTGCCGCGCGGGACATCCTTCAGACCGGGGCCGGTGTAGATGTCGGCGATGTAGACGGTGGCGTCTCTGGATTCGGGTTTGATGCGGTCGGGGATGGCTGGGGGACGCGCGGTTTTGCGAAGCGGCACGGGCTCGAAGAGTGCCTGGCCGGGCATTTGCAGGATGGGGACAAAGTTGTCGAAGATGTCCACGAGCCAGAGGCCCCATGGCTGATCGGCGGCCGGCTTGCAGGAGACGATGAAGTATTTCCCGGACAATGGGAAGGGATGCAGGAATTTTGGCCATGAACCTTCGACAAGCCCATCGGCAATGACAGGTTCGACAGTTTTTCCGTAGCCGGGGATACGCTGCACAACGCCCGAGGATTCGTGCGAGCCGCGTTCGGGATCGAAGATGATGAGTTCACCCATGCGGGTGACGCCGTGGTGCCCGGAGATGACGCCGACGACGGCGCTGCGGTGGCCGGGGATGGGCTTGGCGTAGAAGGTGGAATTGGGCCAGTAGGAGTTGCTGCCGTAGTACTCCGACTGGCCGGTGCCGTCGGGGTTCATGCGGAAGAGCAGGCGTGTGAAGTAGTGCGGCGTGTCGCTGTATTCCCAGCGGGAGTACAGCACCCGGCCGTCGTTGAGGACGGTGGGATACCAGTCGTGATCCTGGTCGAAGGTGAGTTGCCGCAGGTTTTTTCCATCGGCATCCATGCGGAAGAGGTTGGCGACCGCATCGCCGCCGCTCACGCAGGGGACGCCATGGAAGCAGGCGCTGGAGTCGAAGATGATCCTGCCATCGGGCAGGTAGCAGCCGGAATACGATTGGGCTTCGGGCAGCTCGGGAGTCATCTGGCGGATCCTTTTTCCGTCGGCCGAGAGTTCCCAGACATGCCAGTGGTTTTTGGCGTCGGGCATGGAGACGAGCATGCGGTCGGCGTCGAAGTTGAGGTTGATGTCGCCGACAAACCGGCCGGCCTCGGGCTTGTAGAGCGTGGTAAGCGGACCGGGCTGGCGAAGGGAGGGCAGCAGGGCCACTTCGTTGTCATAGCCGTTGGCCGGCACGGAGCAGTTGCCCTGCCAGTTCTGGGGAAGGCCGAGGTGTTTGTTGCTGTTGTCGTCGGCGCGGCGAATGAGCAGCAATTGGCCAAAATCCAGCAGCGGGTTGGCGAGCAGGGCTTCCTTCTGAAGCACCTTAAGCTGATCGGAGACAGCCTTGTCGCCGGCGGCGATTCTGGCCTCGATCGCGTCGAGCTGTTTGAGGAAGTCGGCCGCGCGCGTGTACTGCGTCGGATAGGTCTGGGCGAGATCCTCGATGGCGCGGCGAACCGAGGCGGGGGTTGGATCGATTTTGAATTCGCTCTTACCGGCGGCGAGCGCGGCGGTTGAGGCGGTGGCGAACAAACCCAAGGCGAGCAGACCCGACGCGAAAGATCGAAGTGTCATGGCGGACTCCTCATGCGTGCTGAACCGCGGTCGCAACAACGTCCGGGTTTCAGGTAGAGCCAGTTCTGGGTGGCATGCTACGCCGCAAACTGTCTTGGCCGAAAACAGTGATTTTGGCCGAACAATCGCATCATTATGCGATTTTAGTTTCAGCGCGAAAAAAGTGGCGCAAAACGCTGGG
>JANYKD010000369.1 GCA_025361735.1 Phycisphaerales bacterium | reverse complement strand
CCACGAAGCACGGCTTGCAGTAGACAAGCCGTGGCACCCGAAAATGGAAACCCGACAGCTGTTACTTTGCCGATCCTCGGCCGGCTCCGCATGTCTCTACGCGCCAGGGGCTGCCTGCTAATCCCGGCGGCTCCGAACATTCCTCCCTCCACGCGGTACTTGAATCTGGCATCCGATGCCAGAACAACAAGGAACCCGCCCCATGAGAAATTCCAGCCGGCTCGCTGCCCTAACACTCCTCTCGCTCCTGGTCCTCAGCGGCGCCCGTGCCGTTTCCGCTCAGGACAAGTGGTCCGCCATCCTCGCCCCGCAGAACACGCTCGAACTCGGCTTTGTCCAGGGCACCTCGCCCGTCATGCGGCTTTCGCTCGGCGGCTGGGGGCCCAACTGGGCCTGGGTCGGTGTCAGTTCCAAGGACAAGACGACCGCCGACAAGCACGTCGCCTCCGTCCCCTTTGTCGTCAACAAGGCGACCGGCCAGGTCATCGACATCAAGTTCTCCGCCTGGCAGACCGGGCCAAAGGAGCTCTCGTTCACCTACGACATGACCGCGGCCAAGGATGTCCCCGTCACCATGGTCATCGCCGCGGTCGGCATCGACAAGGCCTTCGCCAAGGGCACCGTCGCACTGTCGGCCGATGGCAAAGAAACCAGCGTCAACCTGCCATTCGCGCGTGGCGCCCAGCCCGCGACGAGCAAGGCGATCCTCAAGATGCAGGGCGCCGGCGATGTGCAACTGACGATCGATCCCCCCTGCCCGATCGGCTTCGACGGTGACATGCGGATCATGCTCGCCTCCGAGGTCTTCAAACAGGGCAGCCGCTCCGTCACCATCAAGGCGACCTTCCCGCAGCCCATCGCCCTGTTCACCAAAGACGCGGACATGGCGAAATTCACCAAGACCATCGCCGGGCCGGACTGGTTTGCCTTCACGCCCACCGATGACCTGGGCGCCAGCGTCATCAGCATGAACGACTGGCTGGAGAAACCGGCCGGCAAACACGGCGGCGTGCGGATGGTCAAGGATCACTTCGAATTCGCGGATGCCACGCCCGTCAAAATCTGGGGTGTCAACCTCTCCTACGGTGGCGGCTGCGCCCCGGCCAAAAAGGACGCCGAATTCACGGCCGCCCGCTTCGCGAAATACGGCGTCAACGGCGTGCGGCTGCACAAGTTCTCCTACCCGAAGAATCAGATGGGCATCGGCGATCTTAACGATGCGACCCAGATGGAGCCCGAAGGCATGGATCGCCTCGACTACTTCGCGGCCGAGATGAAGAAGAACGGCGTCTACTTCGGCTGGTCGCACACCTACGGCTTCCACGTCGGCCCCGCCAACCGCGCGCGGCTGCTGGCCTACGACGAAATCGCCAAGAACCTCAAGGGTAACACCTACGCCTTCATCAACTTCGCCGAAGACGTGCAGGATCTCATGATCGAGATGGTCGCCAACCTGCTCAAACACAAGAACCCCCACACCGGCCTGACCTATGCCGAAGAGCCGGCCCTGTCGTTTATCGAACTGCAGAACGAAGACGACATCTTCTTCTTCACCTCCACCAACGCCTTCAGTGCCTGTCCCACTTATCGCAAGCACTTCATCGAACAGTTCTGTGGCTGGCTCCAGGCCAGGTACGGCTCGGACGACAACCTCAAGAAGGCCTGGCAGGACGCCCTGACCGGCCAGGAGAGCATCGCGGGCAAGAACATCGTCCCGCAGACCAATCCCTGGTTCTTCGGCGATGGCAATCTCCCCAAGCAGAAGGCCGGCCAGCAGCAGCGCCTGCTCGACACGGCCGCCTGGCTGCACGAGACGCAGAACAAGTTCTACAGTCGTTTCGTCAAGGCAATCCGCGACGCCGGCTACAAAGGCCCCATCTGCGGCTCGCCCTGGCAGGCCCCGTCGATGTTGCCGCACTACTACAACCTCCGCAGCGACTACCTGGCCGGCTACATCGACCGCCACAACTACTTCGGCGGCGGGCTTAACGACTCCATGCTCACACACCCCGGCAGCGGCTACTTCTCTTCCGGCCTGCAACAAGTCCTCGACCGCCCCTTCGGCCTCTCCGAATGGATCCACGTATACCCCTCGCTATACAGCGCCGAAGGCCCGGCCATCCTCGCCGCCTACGGCATGGGCCTTCAGGGCTGGGATGCGTCGTACCAATTCCAGTCGCAAGCCGGCAAGCGCAGCTTCGGCGAGATCGTCGGCCGCTTCCCCTGGGGCGTCTGGGAAGCCGACGTCCCCACGCAGATCGGCCAGTATCCCGCGCTCGCGCGCATGATCATGCGCGGCGACGTCAAGGAATCGCAACCCATCTCCATCCGCCGCGTCAGCCCCGGGGAAATGGCCGCCGGCAAATTCAACTTCTCCGACAAGGTCGAGCAACAGGGCGACATCAATACCTTCGGCGGCAGCGTTCCACCCGAGGCCCTGGCCGCCGGACGCGTCGCCGTCGAATTCACCGACAAACCGGCCGAGTCCACTTTCGTGGACATGAGCAAGTACCGCACCGGCACCGCCATCAACTCCGTCACGGGCGAGCTCTCCTGGGACACCGCGGGCGGCGGTTTCTTCACCATCAACACAGCCGGCACCAAGGCCGTGGTCGGCTTCGCCTCCGGCCGCAAGCTCGACCTCGGCAACGTCTCGATTGAGCCGCAAAGCCCCTACGCCTCGATCTTCCTCACGGCGCTGGACAAAGGCGCCACGCTGGCCACCGCCAAGTCAGCCCTGCTGACCGTCGTCGCTCGCAACAGTAACACGGGGTTCACCGTCTTCGCAGTTGACTCGAAGGTGATCGAGAACGGCAAAGGCCCCATCATGCTCGAACCCGTGAAAACCTCCATCACCATCGCCGCCCGCGACATCGCGGCCGTGAACATCCTCGACCACGACGGCAAACGCACGACCAGGACAATCCCCGTCCAGTCCGGCAAATTCACAGTCGACGGTGCCGTCGAGAAAACAATGTACTACGAAGTGGTGTTTAAGTAGGGCCAGCGTGTCGCTGGCCATTTCCGTGTACCGCAACCGCCTCGGTTGACGACCACCCGAATGAGGCGAGAATACGCACACGCAAACCCCGGATTGGCCGCGGTATTGTCGAGCAGGGCCCACGATTGTCGTGGGCCGGAAAGTCCAATCAGATGCTTCACTGAGTGATTCCTATGGGTGACCCCTATCCGATCGAGCCCGTGGATGTGCCGAAAGTTCAGACCAAATACCGGCGGATTCTCTCGCCAATTCCGCATCCCGATTCCGTGCCCATCCTCAACCGGCTGCGCCAGGCCGAGCCGCAATGCGTGGAAGGCCAGCCGCCGATCCTCTGGGATCGCGCCGAGGGATCGGCGGTGTACGATGCCTGGGGTAATCAGTGGATCGACTTTTCATCGGGCGTCCTGATCACCAACGCCGGCCACGGGCGCAAGGAAATCGCCGACGCCATCATCGCCCACGCGCAGCGTCCGCTGCTGGCCACGTTCGGTTTCCCGCATGAGGTGCGTGCCGAACTCGTCGAACTGCTGCGTATGCAGGCGACACGGCCCAGCGACCGCGTCATGCTCGTGACCACCGGCTCCGAAGCCGTTGAGTTCTGCATCAAGCTGACCCGCGAACACGCGCGACGCCAGGGTAAGCTCGGCTCCGTGCTGGTCAGTTTCAGCAACGCCTTCCATGGCCGGACGATGGGCTCGCAGATGGCCGGCGGCATCCCCGCCTTCAAAGAGTGGATGGGCTACGCCGACGAGCACTTCGTCAATGTTCCCTTTCCCGATGGCGGCGTGCGCTGCAAGCCGGAGGAGAACGATTTCGCATCATTCGAGCGTTCGCTCCGCCAGCAGGGAATCGATCCGGCCCGTGTCTGCGGCGTGCTGACCGAAAGTTACCAGGGTGGCAATTCCTCCTTTGCGCCCGCGGCATACATCCGGCAGCTCGCCCAGTGGTGCCGCCAGCACAATGCCCTGCTGATCATGGATGAAGTGCAGGCCGGTTTCGGCCGCACGGGCCACTTCTGGGCTTTCGAGCACTACGGCGTTATGCCGGATCTCGTATCCTGCGGAAAAGGCATCAGTGGTAGCCTTCCCTTGTCCGCCGTCATCGGGCGGGAAGACATCATGAACCAGCTTCCGCCGCTCTCCACCACCAGCACCCACAGCGGCAATCCCGTCTGCTGCGCCGCCGCCCTGGCGAATCTCAAGCTGATCCTCGACGAGAAACTCACCGAACGCGCCGCCCGCGTCGGCAAGATCATGCAGTCGCTGGCCGAGGCCATCATGAAGCGCCATTCCAGCGTCATCATTGCCCTCCACGGCAAGGGCCTCGTCGGCTCGCTCCACTGCGTGAAACCCGGCACCACCGAGCCGGATCCGACCCTGGCGTGGGAAGTCATCCGCCGCTGCGTGCAGCAGGGCGTGATGCTCTTCGCCCCGGTCGGCTATGCCGGCGCCAGCGTGAAACTCTGCCCGCCGCTGGTGATCGAGGAAGACGCCCTCAGCGAAGCCATGAGTGTGATCGACGAGGCATTCGCCTTCGTCCTTGCATCCCGCAAAGGAAACTGAGCGACCGGGGTGCCACGGCTTGTCTACTGCAAGCCGTGTCTGCGTGGCCGCCAGGCACGGCTTGCAGTAGACAAGCCGTGGCACCCGGAGCG
>JANYKD010000415.1 GCA_025361735.1 Phycisphaerales bacterium | reverse complement strand
TTCTACAGCCACCCGGCCGTCTACATCATGATCCTGCCGGCCATGGGCGTTGTCTCCGAGATTTTCGCCGCCTTCAGCCGCCGGTCGATCTTTGGATATACGTTTGTTGCCTACAGCTCGCTGGCCATCGCCATGCTGAGCTTCTTCGTCTGGGGTCACCACATGTTCGTCTCCGGCGTGTCCCTGGTGATGAACGCCATCTTCTCGCTGCTCACGTTTTCAGTCGCCATCCCCTCGGCGGTCAAGGTCTTCAACTGGCTGGCCACGCTTTACAAGGCTGACATTCGTCTCAAAACCCCCATGCTCTGGGCGCTCGGGTTCATCTTCATGTTCACGCTCGGCGGGCTGACCGGCTTGTTCCTGGGCACGCTGAACATCGACGTACACTTGACCAACACCTACTTCATTGTGGCCCACTTCCACTACGTCATGATGGGCTCCAGTCTGTTCGCGTTCATCGGAGGCATGTACTACTGGTGGCCGAAAATCACGGGCAGGATGTGCGACGAGCGCTGGGGCCGCATTGCCGTGCTGCTGGTCTTCATCGGTTTCAACGTGACGTTCCTGCCGCAGTTCGTGATGGGTCTGCACGGCATGCCGCGGCGCGTGGCCAGCTATCGCATGTATCAGACCGACGGCGATGGCCAGGTCATCAAGGATGCCCAGGGCCGGCCGGTGAAGTCGATGTTTCTCAGCCGCCATCGGGAATCGACGGTCGGGTCGTACATGATGGGCGCGGGCCTGTTCCTCGTGCTGGGAAACTGGCTGCAGTCGCTTCGATCGGGCAAGAAGGCGCCGCCGAATCCCTGGGGCGCCAACACGCTGGAATGGCAGACCACCTCGCCGCCACCCTACGACAACTTTGCCACCGAACCCGTGGTCGGCGAGCCCTATGATATGTCCGCGTGGGTGTACGACCCCGTCACCGAGGGATGGGTCAAGCCGCCCGGAGAAATGAAGCAACCTCAAATTTGAGATTTGAAATCTGAAATCTGAAATCCGAATCGCCCAAACACCTATGTCCACGCTTAACGCAAATCCCGGCCACGCACACGACCCGCATCTGGCGCACCATTTCCACTCGATCGAGCAGCAGACCCAGAGCGGCAAACTTGGCATGTGGGTCTTCCTGGCCACGGAAGTCGTCATGTTCGGCGGGCTCTTCTGCGCCTACTCGGTCTACCGGCACAACCATCCGGAAGTCTTCGAATGGGCTCACCTGGCCTTGGATCGCAAGTGGGGGGCGATCAACACGGTCATCCTCATCAGTTCCTCGCTCAGCATGGCTTGGGGCGTGCGGGCGGCCATGCTTGGCAGCCAGCGTCTGCTCCAACTGTGTCTCGTCCTGACGCTCCTCGGCGGCCTGGGCTTCATGTCCATCAAGTTCGTCGAGTACAAGGCTAAGTGGGAACACCACATCTGGTTCGGCGGTGCCGACAATGTCTACAGCGCTCAGTTTGACACCAAGGCATTTCCCAACATCCAGCCCGATCACGAGATTCCGCGCGGCGAGGCGGTCGCTCCGGAATCCGCGGCCCCGACGACACAATCTGCTCCTGGAACCCGGCCGGGGACCCAGCCAGCGCCGGGCACCCAGCCCGCCGCGGTCGCGATCGCAGCCAACCCGGCCGATCCCAATCGACTCGTCGGCAACGGCGCCGACGCCGCGAAGATCTTTCCCGCCTACCAACCCATCACGGGTCTGTCGCCGGTCACGGTGGAGCGAAAGGAACATCCGTCCTTCGACGACCTCGGCCCGCTGGACCGCCAGCGCGTCTTCACGTTCTTCCAGATTTACTTCTGCATGACCGGCCTGCACGGCATCCATGTTCTCGTCGGCATGGGGCTGATCAGTTGGATACTGCTCCGCTCGCTCCGCGGCGATTTTGGCCCGCACTACTTCGCCCCCGTCGATCTGGTCGGGCTCTACTGGCATCTTGTCGACCTGATCTGGATATTCCTGTTCCCGCTGCTTTATCTCATTCACTGATCGCACTGGATCAACGCCATGACCACGCAAACGCCCAATCACGCAAGCGAAGCCCACGCCGGGGAAGCTCATGTCCACATTGTCTCGCCCGGACTCCTGCTCGCCGTTTTCGGCCTGCTGATGCTGATGACGATCCTCACCGTGACCATCTCCTACGCCGAAAGTTCGATGTTGATTCATCTTGGCTGGCTGAGCATCTGGGTGGCGCTGGCCATCGCCGTCATCAAAGCCGGGCTCGTCGCCATGTACTTCATGCATCTGCGCTGGGACAGCCCGTTCAACGGTGCCATCCTCATCATCGCCCTGGTCTTTATCGGGGTCTTCATCGGCCTGACCGTGTTGGATACGCGCGAATACCGCAACCAACTCACCGCACCCTCCAGCGGCCGGGTGATGGACCTGGGCATCGGCAGGTGAGACGCACCGGATCGCCTGGAGTGCCGCCGGTGTCCTCACCGGCGGATTCCGGATCGTGTATGCAGTGCCCACGCCCACCCATGAATTCACTCGTCGCACTGGCTCGCCACGTGCCTTCTCCCCGCGACAGAGGTGGAATCGTTCTTGCCTGCTCGCCCCCTGTCGGATAGTTTCACATACCATGTATCGCACTTATCGGCTGATGCACCGTAACACGATCCTGTCCGTGGCCGCGTTGGGCGTTTGCCTCGCGGGCTGCGGTGGAGGCGGCCCATCCAGCAGCAGGCTGTCTCCCGGCGACTTCTCACGCGCCGGAGCGGCCACCCAGGAGGCTGTTGCACCCCGGCCCATCAAGGCGGTCATTCAGGATCCGCCATCGACCCAGCCTTCAACCCAACCCGCCACCAGGCCTTCGCGGCCGTCCGTGGTCTCGATGGGCAGCTACCTGATTGTCGGTACGGTCATGGCTGAAGCCAACGGCAAGGCCATTTACGCCGACAAAGTTCTGGCGAAGCTCGACGATGTGTTCACCAAGAAGGCGCCAGTACTGGATGCCAAACAGTTTCGCACCTTCGCCGTGAGCATGATCCGCCAGCAGGTGGATGCCGACATCCGCGAGGAACTGGAATTCGCGGCCGCCCAGCGTTTCACGACGGATGAGGATGAGGGAATCGCCTCGGCCTATACGGCCATCTGGCGTCAGAAGGAAATCACCCGCAACGGCGGCTCCTATGCCGTCACTTGCGAGCGATACTTGCACCCGTCGGACACGAGCGTGCCCCCCATCGATTTCGATGAGAAGGTCAAGGAACAGTATCGCCGGCACCTGGTGATGATCTATTACCAGCGCCGCGTCTGGCCGCGCGTGCAGGTGTCGGCCGACGATATGCGACGGTACTTCGACCGCAACAAGGCGGAGCTGTTCACGGAAAAAGCGGGTGTGCTTTTCCGGGCAATCCGTATCGGCGTGCAGGAGTCCGGCAGCAAGGAAGTTGCCTTGAAAAAAGCCGAAGGAATTCTGGAGAAGGCCAAACGCGGCGACAACTTCGGCCTGCTGGCCTCGCAGACCAACGACAACCGGGCCTGGAAAAACAGTGGCGGCTATCTCGATGTGGCCGAGAAGAAGGACGCCGATGGCAATGTCATCATGAAGCACAAGGACGGCCGGATCATCCTTCGCGACAAGGATGGATACGGCGTCATCAAGAATGCCGACGGCCAGGAATTGGAGAAGAGCAAGGAACTTCTCAAGGACTGTGAACCGGTCCGCGAGGCGCAGTATATCTCCAAAGGATCGCTCAAGAGCGAAGAGCTTGAAAAGGCTGTCTTCGCCCTGACCAAGCCCGGGGAACTGACGGGAATCGTTGACGGCGGGGAAGCGTTGTACATTGCCCAGATCGAGGACAGCCGTGCCGGTCGCGAGCACACGTTTGAGGAGGACGAAGTACAACAGAAGATTCGCCGGGCGCTGGAATCGGAACAACGCCAGCAGTTGCGTCTGAAGGAGCAGCAGAAACTCGTAAAGGCTGCGGTCTGGCGCGTTGACGAGCAGATGACCGCGACAGCCGTGGAGATGGCCATGCAGAAGTTCTACATCGCCAAACCCGGCCCGACGACCAGGCCGTGAATCAAGTTTGGAGTACCGCCTTCAGGCGGATTTTCGGACCGCCTGAAGGCGGTACTACAAACAGGCCAGCGGGGACGCTGGCTCTACTTTCGCGGCATCAATGCCCTACGACCTGCGCCGGAATCGGATGACTGTTGCGCTCGTCGCGCACGATCTCTCCATCATGCAGTTGAATGACGCGGTGGCATCGCTTGGCCACATTGGGATCGTGGGTGACTACGATGATCGTGCGGCCGCTGGCGACGAGTTCGTCGAAGATCTCCATGATCTGCTGCCCGGTCTTGCTGTCCAGCGCGCCGGTGGGTTCGTCGGCCAGGACGATCAGGGGATCATTCATGAGCGCACGGGCGATGCAGACGCGTTGCTGCTGGCCGCCGGAGAGTTGCATGGGCCGGTGATCGAGTCGCTCGGTAAGGCCGACCTTGTGGGCCAGTTCGTTGGCCCGTTGCCGGCGGCGCGCCGGCGGTATGCCGAGATAGAACATGGGGACTTCGAGATTCTCGGCCACGGTGAGTTGCTGGATCAGGTTGAAGTTCTGGAAGATGAACCCGATCCGCCGGCTGCGGATCTCGGAAAGGACATCGTCCTCCATGATTGAGACGTCGTCGTCACCGAGGATGTAGTGTCCGTTGGTGGGCTTGTCGAGGCAGCCGAGAATGTTCATCAGCGTCGACTTGCCGGAACCGGATGCGCCCATGATGGCCGTGTATTCGCCGGTCACGAATTCGAGGTTGATGCAGCGCAGGGCGGCCACCTCCACATCCGTTCCCGGCTTGTGGTAGATCTTGGAGAGATTGCGGATCGATGCGACCAGTGCCATGGGTTGCGGAACCTCGTCAGTGTGCGTGGGATACTACACCGGCAAGAGCCCGTGGTTGTAGTTTCGAAGCGAGAAAAGAATTCTTCATCCCGAAGTCATGGAACCGATTCCGGCCGATTTGGTGGGCGCGGTTTGCGGCCAACTCCCACCGATTTCTATCTACGGACCACTGGCTGCGGACTACTGACTTTGCATCAGCGGCACTGTTTTCCCGAATCGCTCGATTCAAGAGCCCATTGCGGGTATTCTAACGGCCGTGATTCTCCCAATATTCCTGATCTTCGTGGCTATTGCAGCCGCCGCCGCCGTCGCCTACGGCATGCTCCCGGAGTGGGGTCGATACTCCTGGGGCCTGGACTTCATCGTCTTCGTGCGGCATTTCCAGTGGCCGCTGGCGGCGCTGTCGCTCGTGGCCTGCCTGGCGCTGCTGGCACTGATTGTCAGTGGCAAGCGCCGCGCCTGGTGGCTGATCGGGCTTGCGCCAGTGCTGGCGCTGCTCGGGCACCATCTCTACAGCGATCCCCTGCGCGGGTTCGCCGTGTTCGACGAGCCGAAGTTCGTGGCCGCCGACGCCGCCCAAGGCCTCAAGGACGACGACTGCGTGCTTGGCGCCGTTTTTGGCGGGCAGGCATTCGCTTATCCCTACGGCTACATCTACTCCACGCCGATCTTCATCCAGACCGAACACGACAAACGGATGCTGCTGTTTTGGAATCCGTTTGCCGATTATGCGACCGCGCGATTGATGACGCACGAACTGCATGCCCGCGACTTTTCGCTGGTTTCCATGCCGGGCAACGCGCTGATCGCCTTCAACGGCAAGCATGGCCAGTTCATCAACGGCATCACCGGCCTGACGGTTCACGGCGAGAAACCGCTGGGATTCGGCCAGCCCGTCGAGATCAAGAAACTGACCTGGAAGGAATGGCGTGTACTCCATCCCAAGACCCAGGTGATGCTGCCGCCACCGAACGCCCTGGCCGGCATGCCGCATCGGCCGTGCCTGGCGAAGTTCCCGATGCCGCCGCAGTCGCTTTATGCCGGAGTGGCGTCGACGGATACGCGGATCACCATGGTGGCGACCACGCGGCCCGTGGCCGTGATATCCGACAAGATCACCGAGCATCCCTTCAACATGCGCTCTCCCGATCTGCCGGGTGTGATGTTCCGCGACCCGAGAACGCACCACGCGGTGGCGTTCGTCCGGCGAGTTGAGGATCTCGATCTGCATTTCAGACCCAACCCGGCTCCAAAAACCCGCCCCAACATCTTCATGGTGGATGACGAAAGCAAATCCGGCTGGAGCATCGATGGCAAGGCGGTCGATGGTACCTACGCACAGGAGGAGCGCAAACTCGTTCCCCTGCCGCTGGTTGAGGACTGCTATTGGGGCGTGATGAAGGAGTGGATGCCCGACATGCAGATCGTGGACCCGGAATTGGCGAAGAAGTAGCCGGGGCATCACCAGCGCGTCTTGAAGCCCATCGCGCGCATGACGCACCATGAGTTGTACGCCTCGAATAGCCCCACAAGCCCGGCGACGAGGACGCAGACGCCGGCCAGCCAGCGCCATAGGCCATGCCCGGGAGCCCAGAACAGGAGCATGAGCACCCCGGCCGCGGTCAGTACCAGACCGCAGATCAAGCGGAACGTGCGTCCCCTCGAATTGATGTTGCATGTAAGCGGCATGGCCTGATTGTACCTCGCCGCTTTTGCCGTTTCGCCCCCGTCCGCTTATGCTGACGATTTCGCGTCAGCAGAATGTGGGCAAAGGAAGGACTGGAACATGGATCGGATCAGTTTCTATTGGAAGAACGCAAGCGTCGATGCTGTCGGCAAGGACCACGGCGTGTCGGTGAAGGATCTCAAGGCACTGGCTCCCAGGATCGCCCGCATTACCAAGAGCATCGCCGAAGGCCGCAAGAAGGGCGAATTCCGTTTCCGTCAACTTCCCTATGACGCGGACATGATCGACAGCATCAACCGCGAGGTCGAGCACTTCCGCGACCGCTGCGACGTGCTGATTGTGCTGGGCATCGGCGGCAGCGCCCTGGGGAACATCGCGCTGCAGACGGCCCTCAATCCCTACACCTACAACCTCCAGTCCGACCGCACCCGCACCGGGCCGCTACTGTTCGTGCTCGACAACGTCGATCCCGATGTCATCAAGTCAGTCGTCGATTTCGTCACTCCGCGCCTGAAGAAGACCATCCTTAACGTTATCAGCAAATCAGGCGACACCGCCGAAACCGCGGCCCAGTTCGTGCTCTTTCGTGAACTGCTGCAGAAGAAACTGGGCAAACGTTACACCGAGAACGTCCTGATGATCACCGACCCCGAGAAGGGGGCTCTCCGCAAGGTAACCAAAGAGGAGCAGTACCGCAGCATCGACTATCCCGCCGGCGTCGGCGGACGCTTCTCCGTGCTCTCGCCGGTCGGACTCTTCTCCGCCGGCATGTGCGGCGCCGATATCGAGGCCATGATGGGTGGCGCGGCCGACATGGACAAGCGCTGTAAGGAACTGGACATCATGGCCAATCCCGCCGCCATGATCGCCGCCATTCACTATCTGCTCGACCAGCGCGGCAAGAAGATGTCCGTGATGATGCCCTACAGTTCCTCGCTGTATGGGCTGGCCGACTGGTATCGGCAGTTGTGGGCTGAATCGCTTGGCAAGCAGGATGGCCTGAGGCAGAAGAACCTGTTCACGGGCCAGACACCGGTCAAAGCCTTGGGCACCACCGACCAGCATTCCCAGGTCCAACTCTACCGCGAAGGCCCCAACGACAAGATATTCACCTTCCTGGAAGTTGAACGCTTCGACCAGCGGCCGATCATTCCCGACTCCCTTAAGCATGTGTCGGAACTGGAATACCTCGCCGGATCGACGTTCCAGAAGCTCATCAACAGCGAAAAGGCCGGAACAGAGTACGCCCTGCTCAAGAGCGGTCGCCCGACGACCACCGTCGTTTTCCCCAGAATCTCGGCCGACACGCTTGGCCAGTTCTTCTACCTCTACGAGACCGCGGTGCATTACATGGGCGAATTGCTGGAAATCGACACCTTCAACCAGCCGGCGGTGGAACTGGGCAAGAAGGCGACCTTCGCCGTGATGGGCCGCAAGGGCTACGAAGCCCTGGCCGCCGAGATTGCCCCGGTGGCAGTGAAGGACAAGGGATTCATGCTATAATTGACGGCATACGCAGCGAGGCGGCGATACGGCCGCGTCTTGACCGGAAACAGGCAAACAGGAAAATCAGGTATGCAATACGGAGTAATTCTGGCGGGCGGATCGGGGACGCGACTCTGGCCGCTGTCGCGGCTGCACAAGCCAAAGCAGATTCTCCCTCTTATCAATGGCCGGAGCCTTCTCCAGCTTTCATATGAGCGGTTGCGGGGCATCTTGCCACCGGAGCGCATCTACGTCTGCACCAAGAACGAATATGCCCGCGTGATCTACGAGAACCTGCCCGAGTTGCCCAAGGGCAATATCATCGGCGAACCCGAAGGCCGCGACACCGCCAACGCCATCGGTTTCACCGCGGCCATTCTGGGCAAGAAGGACCCCAACGCCGTCCTGGCCATCGTGACCGCCGACCACGTCATCGAGCCCGTCGACCGCTTCCAGGAGTCCGTGAAACTCGCCTTCGACGTCGTCTCCGACTTTCCCAATTCACTCGTGACCTTCGGCATTGTCCCGACTGAGGGCCATACGGGCCTCGGTTACATTCATCGCGGCGACGCCCTGCCCATCGCCTCCAAGCGCACGGGCGCCTACAAGGTGCTGGGCTTCAAGGAAAAGCCCGACAAAGCCACCGCCGACCGCTATGTCGAGTGCGGCCGCTATTACTGGAATTCCGGCATGTTCGTCTGGCGCGCCGACACGGTGCTCAAGGAACTCTCGCTGCACCTGCCCGCCGCCCACAAGGGCCTGACCCGGATCGCCGACGCCTGGGGCACGCCGCAGCAGGATGCCGTACTGGCCGAGGTCTACCCGACGCTGCCGAAGATCAGCATTGACTTTGCCGTGATGGAGCCCGCCTCGCAGAACAAGGGCAAGGCGGCCGTCCTGACCGTGGAGATGCCCGTGAACTGGCTCGATGTCGGCTCGTGGCCCTCGCTGGCCGACGTCATCGGTCCCGACGGGCAGAACAATGCGATGGACTGCCGGCTCAGTTGCGTCGTGGACAGCGACAACAACATCATCGTCAGCCACGACCCCGAGCACCTGGTCGCCGCCATCGGTGTGTCGGACATGATCATCATCCACACGCCCGATGTCACCATGTTCTGTCCGCGCCGCGATGCCCAACGTGTCAAGGACCTGGTTCTACGCACGCAGGACAAGTACGGCGCGCGGTTCCAGTAGTCCACTCGGCCACGATCAAGTTTGGGGTGGCATGCTACGCCGCAAACTGTCTTGGCCGAAAACAGTGATTTTGGCCGAACAATCGCATCATTATGCGATTTTAGTTTCAGCGCGAAAAAAGTGGCGCAAAACGCTGGG
>JANYKD010000330.1 GCA_025361735.1 Phycisphaerales bacterium | reverse complement strand
TGGTTCACTCGAAACGCCTCCTTGCTGTGAGTGTTTGACTACTACACAGACCCCGCCGATGCGGAAAAGACAGGCGTTTTGAGTGTTTTCTTTTATGGCCAGAGCAAGAATCTGACAGACTACGCTTGCTTAAGGACTAGTGCTAAAGACATGGGATCTGCAAACGGGCGAATGCCTGCGGGCTCTCCCGGTCGGCAAAGAGGTTCTCGCCGTGGCGTTCACGCCCGACGGAACGCGGGCGGCATTGGCATTTAGCGACAACAGGCTGAAGGTGTGGGATATGCATACATGGGAATGCCTCCGGACTTTTGAGAGCGGTAAGGTTGGAGGTTTGACGATGTCGGACGACGGGCAGAAGGTAATTACGTGGCCTGACAATACTGCCTTCTCGGAGAGAGAGCCCGCACTTTCGGAGGACGACGTCTGTGCCACACTGAAAGTCTGGGACTTGGGGACGGGGAGGCTGGAGCACACTCTCAACAGTCAGGGAAAATCGGTCGAATCAGTAGCAGTAACCCGAAACGGGCACCGGGCAATCTCGGCAACATGCGGCATGCTGAGCGTGTGGGATCTACAGACGGGGGAGTGCCTCCGTCGAATTGAGAGCGGGCCGATTCTTTCTGTGGCGTTGTCGGCCGACGGCAAGCGGGCGATCTCAGGCTCAGGCAATCCTATGGACGCTGACGGCGGTTATGTGTTGAGAGTATGGGATTTGGAGGCAAGCACTGACCTTCCAGCATCGGAGTGGCATAATGGGCGAGTTCTTGCTGTGGCTTTGACGGTCGATGAACAGCGGGCGGTCTCGTGGGGAGATTCCAGGAAACTCTGGGACCTTAATACGGGGGAATGTCTTCGAACATCGGAGGAGTGTTATGAAGATGTCTTTGGCTCGATGATCACACTGGATTTTCAGAAGGCAGTATCGGGGGATCAGACACAAAAGGTGGTTAATTCTCACGTCAAGGATGATGTTCTGACTGCGACTATGACGGGACATGGGAGAGTCCATATGGTGAGATTATCATTGGCCGATCAATCTGAGGCAGATGGATCATCTGGCAACATCCTGAAGGTGTGGAACTTGCAGACAGGTGAATGCCTTCGCACACTGATAGGACACGGTGACCTTCTTCGGACAGTAGCCGCGTCGCATGACGATAGAATGATGTATGGCAAGAATGCCTTGATGGCACTTGACGTCAAGACAGGCCGCCTCGGGCCGACACAGTGGCCGAGTTATGCGCTTCTAGCCGTTGCGATATTTTCAGACAACGGATCGACAATCGCTGCGTGCCATGACGGCACTTTGAAGGTCTGGAAGCTCGAAGAAGGGGAAGGCATCACGAGTTTTACCAGCGATGCTACGATCACTGCGTGTGCGGTTGCACCGGACGGCATGACCTTCGTTGCAGGAGACCAACTCGGTCGAGTCCATCTCCTGCGTTTGGAGGGAGTGACACCGTGTGCAGGCGCCCCACCAGTTTCGCCCCTCGTGCCGACGGTCCCATGTTCGGCGGGCGGGGGTGAACACCATGCGACAAAGGGCAAGTCTCATGAAGCAGGTCCGCCTACGCAACCTGTTGCACCGGAGCCGTCGCCTACCGCGTGCTTGGAGACGGACGCGCCAAGTCACCTGTTGCGAGCAGGATCGCCCTGTGACTCTATTCAGGAACAGGTGCTTGCCAGCAGACCCTCAGCGTCTGCTGTGAGACAGGAGCTGGTCGCGTACCATGAGAGAATGGTCGAATGGCGGTCGCTGCCCTTGTGGAAGAGGCTCTTCCGCAAGGCACCGCAGCGACCAGCTAGCCCGAATTCCCACGGTCCTCCTCTGGGGTAACGTAGCGGCGACGCAGGTGAATTCTGGAAATGATGACCTGCCCCGTGGATCCTGCTCCGGGGCAGAGGCGTCTACCGCAAACTCCGGGCCGTCACTGTCACGAAGTGCGCGGCAATCATCAACCTCCCGATATGAGCATCCACCAGGATCTTCATGCTGTCGCGACCAGTTCGTCGTTGCGGACGATGTAGACAGTCCCTTTTCCATCAGCCACACTTTGGGCCAGTACCCTACATCACCGGGCCGGCCGATTGATAACTTCCCGATACCCCATTCTCGGTAATCTGCATGTTCCGGTACTTCAACCTCGGGCATCGGCGCTTCAGTTCTTTGGCAAGGTGCAGCGCCTTCTCCACCAGTGCGAATATCTGGTCGCGGTCCTTGACCGGATGCAACCCATTGGCGCGGGCAATCTGCCGGCGAAGTCCCGTGTATCGCCAGCGGTACGGCCGTACAACGTGCTTGCGTTGCCAGCACTCAACCGGCGGATCGGGCCAGCGGCACAAGCCGCCACCCGGCCGATGGGGCCAGGGGTAGGCGGCGCATCTGCACTTCGGCCGGTTCTTGTCACTGGCCTTGATCTGCGCCCGTATCCGTTCTCGTTCTTCCTTGTCCTGCCGGTTGACCTCTCGCCAGTGTTCCCGCAGCGGCCCCATTGCCGCGATCCATTCCGCCATTGATTTTGAAGGTCGGCCCATGGTCAGTTCCTCGTGAGGTGAAAGAATCGAGCGTCGAAACGAGCGTGCCCGGAAAACAGAGCGAATTATGGCGGCGGGACGCGCCAGGATCGACACGCCGGCCGATCCTCCCATCCCTGTTTCCGCCGGTTCCTTCTCTTCTCTCCATTGGTCTGGCGGCAATTCTCATGGCCTTCCCCCCTGCACGGCCAGCAGCCGGCGGACGCACTCCGCCTTCTCGGCATCGGTCAACGGCAGGGCCATGATCGAAGCCACGGCCGCCGCGAAGTCCGGTCCCGGCGCCGACTGTGCCGGATTCTGTGCCGCTTTTTCTGAAGCACCCATGATCTCCCGAGATTTCCGGGGTTGGGACGGGGGTTCAACTCCCCCAGTCTCCATTTGGCTACGAGTAGCAGCCAATTGCAGATTGTCGCAAATGCCCGCAACTTCAATGGTTGCGGGCTTTGCGTTGGTGGACGTGGAAGTGACCGAGGCGAAAGTGACATTCGAGCTGACCAGCCACGCGCCCGGCGACACGGACTCCCGGGGGCTTCACCAGCCCCACGGCGGCCAGCCGGGCATGAAGCTTGTCGCCGATCTTCTCGGCAGCCCATTTCGCGGTTTCGTCGGCAACGGGGTCCCCCGTGGCAATGGCCTGCGCCAGCTTCTCAACGTGTCCCTTGACGTTCTCGGCCTGTCGGGCCGTGGCGTTGCCCAGCCGAATTGTCTTGCAGCTCCCGTCGCTGGCAACAAACTGGATTGTTCGCCGCTCGTTCGGATCGCTGTTGATGCTCGCCATAAATCAACTGTCGTCTTTTACCTGTCGCTTTTCCCGGTTCGCTGCGCGGTACTTGCGCTTGGCCTCTAAGATCTTCTCTCGATTCTTCGCGTGATACGCGCGATGGGCCGCGTCGACCTTCTCCCGGTTCTCTGCGTAGTATTTGCGGTCGTACTCGCTTGTCTTGTCTCGGTTGGCTGCGCGGTACTGGCGATGGGCCTCAAGGATTCTCTCCCGGTTCGCGGCGTAGTACTCCGGAGTATAACCATTGCGCTTCGCTGCGGCTTTCTTGCTCGCCATATCGTCACCTGTCACCTTTCACGTGTCGCATCCCCCGATTCTTACTTGTTCGTCCGATCCAATACCAGCTTAGCACACATGGCGCTCCAGTTGTCCTGCGCTCCCATTCATCGGCTCAGGCTCGCAGTGAGGACACAGCCGATCCCGCCAGCCCATGGTCCCCAGCAGGAGGCCTCGTGAGCCAGAGTCGGGACACCTGTGCTGCCTCCTGCGGGGGCGTTGTTCCTTGTCGTTCCGTTGGCCGGGTCACGGCGGCTGCGTGTATCATGCTCGCCATGAGCGGCCGCGGAACGAATATTCGGGCTGTCGAGAAGCAACTGACGTTTGCTCGGCATGGCCACATACTGACCAACACCGGGGTCTTCTCGCCCGATGGCCGCTGGATCGTCTACGATGTCCGCAGCGACAAATCCGGCGAGGTGTTTGACGGCGGACGCATCGAGATGGTGGCGGTCGAATCCGGCGAGGTGCGGACGCTCTACGAATCGCGACACGGCGCCTGCTGCGGCGTCGCCACGTGGGACACGCAGCGAGAGCGGATCGTGTTCATTCTCGGTCCGGAAAACCCAACGCCGGAGTTCTCGTATGCCGCCTGCCGCCGCCAGGGGGTGATCGTCGACGTGAACCATCCCGGCCGCGAGATCAACCTCGACGCCCGCGATCTCGTGTGTCCGTTCACTCCCGGGGCGCTGCGTGGCGGCACGCATGTTCATGTGTTCAGCCCCGACGGCAACTTCGTGAGCTTCACCTACCAGGACCATATCCTCTCGCAACTTAAGGCGGACGCTCCGCCGCACGACGTCGATCTGCGCAACATTGGCGTCAGCGTGCTGGGCAAGCCCGTGGAGCCGGCACACACACACACACACACACGCAATCATGGGGGCATGGCCTTCTCGGTGCTGGTGACTCGCACGACCGCCGACCCGCGGCCGGGCTCAGACGAGATTGCGCGGGCGTTCGAGGAAGGCTGGGTGAAAGTGCCGCCGGTGTCCTCACCGGCGGAATCCGCAAGCGCTAACTCCGCCGGTGAGGACACCGGTGGCACTAAGGTCATTGGCATCCAGTCCGGCCGGGATACGGCACGCTATTCTCTCGCGTTTCAAGGCGACGTAAGAACGCATGATGGCCAGATCATCTCCGAGGTCTTCATCGTTGATCTGCCGGATGATCTGACACAGATTGGCGACGGCCCGCTTCAGGGCACCGCAACCCACCGACCGTTTCCACCCAAGGGCTGCATTCAGCGGCGGCTGACCTACACCAGCGGCCGGAAATATCCCGGCATCCAGGGTCCGCGACATTGGCTTCGTAGTTCGCCGGTCGATTCGCGCATCGCGTTTCTGATGAAGGACGACGATGGCATTGTGCAACTCTGGACGGTCGGCCTCGCCGGCGGTCGGCCGCGACAATTGACGCACAATCCGCAGCCCATCGCCTCGGCATTCACCTGGAGTTCTGACGGGAAATGCATCGCGCACGTCATGGACCGCAGTGTGTGCGTGACGGATGCGGAGTCCGGCCGGACGCATCGGCTCACACAGCCCGACAGCGGTGCGGAGACCGCGGCCGGCTTGGCGCGCAATGTGCCGACGAGGGCGTCGGCGCCACTGCCGGAGGCGTGTGTGTTTTCGCCGTGTGGCCGGAAGATCGCGTACGTGCGCCAGGTTGGTGGATGGAATCAGGTATTTGTGCTCGAGATCCCGTCCTGACAACAGCACAGAACCTCATTCGAATACCCGCGGCAGGGGATCGCCCATTTCCCGGCGGCAGAGTCTTAGCGCCAGCGGCAATCGCAGCAGCTTCTGCCAGGTCTTGAGATGTGCGCGCGAGGAGAACACATCGCAATTCAATCGCTCGATCGCGTCGAGAATTCCGCCGTAGATCACGGCCATGGCGCTGGCGGTGAACCGCGAGCCGTCGCCCGGCAGGTGGCACAGCCCTTCGGCGCCCTGGTGATAGAGCGCACGTGCTCGCTCAATCTCAAAACGCATCAGCTTGCGGAAACCGTCGGTCATGACGCCGGCGGCAATGTCCTGCTCGGTGCATTCGAACCGGTCCAGGTCTTCCTGGGGCAGGTAGATCCGGCCGCGGTCCCAGTCTTCCTTCACATCACGCAGGATGTTCGTGAGCTGCATCGCGTTGCCCATGGTGACGGCCTGGCGCAGCGCATCGTCATGGCGCAGATCGAACACGCGGCACATGATCAGCCCGACGACGCCGGCCACGAGATAGCAATATCGCTCCAGTTCCGCCCAGGTGGCATAGCGGGTGATGGTGAGATCCATCCTGCAACCCTCCGCCAGATCGAGAAAGTGCTGCATGGGAATTGCGCAGCGGTGAACGGTGTGGGCGAACGCATGAAGCGCCAGCGATGTTTCATCCTCTCCCGGTTCGGCGAGCCGGCCGGCGTAGATGTCGTCCAGACGCTGGCGGAGCAGGTCGAAACGGCGATCGAGTTCGCCGCAAGCGTGGCAATTGTCTCGGGAGGCGGCCTCTGGGATCGCGGCCGGGGACGGCCGCCCGCTCTGGCATCCATCCGTGCGGGCGAGGACGCCCGCGCTCCCCGGGATCGGGACGTCGATGGCATCATCCATCAGCCGGCAAAAGGCGTAGACGGCGTAGGCGTGGTTGCGCTTGGGTTGCGGCAGGAAGAAGGATGCGAAATAGAAACTGCGAGCGTGCCGGCCGCAGATAGCGCGGGCGGCCTGGTAAGCCCGGGCGAGGTTGCGGTCGGAAACATCACTTTGCGACATTGCCTGTATGATCGGAATCGGGCGAACAAAAGCAACGGGCAGGCGCATGGTGCCAAGTTGGCTCACTGGCACACAGCAAGGCAGGCGCGGGCAGGGGAGTGCCAGGGTGCCACGGACGCTGAGTTCACGGGGTATTTCGTTCTAAGTCAATAGATTACTGGTGGTTATACCAATCCACGTGTTTCGGCAGCCAGTGGAAGAATCTCTGGCACGGTCATTGCTTTACTCATCTCAGCCAACACAACTGATTGCGGGTGAGCCGAACACCCACCTGTAGTCAGACGAATCACTCTCCATTCCCTCCTCCTAACGCCGGGCCGAGCCCCCCGGCGTTTTTTCTTTTTTGCGCCGAACGGATCTGGTGTGACGCCGCAGCCAACGGGATTGACGTACGAAGGCGGATCCTTCGCGTACTCAGGGCAGGTCCCGGCGCGAAGTGAACCAACGAGGTGGTGCAACCAGGAGGTGGCGAGGATCTTCTCGCGCCGCAGCGGGCCACACGGCGACGAAACTCCGCGGGACATCTGTCATTTTTCACGATTTCACGGCACAATAGGACGGCAGGTCATCAGTCGGTGATTGTACGGAATCCCACTCCGCGGAATACCCTCGCTCCGGCCCTTGGCCGGTGGGAGAGAGGCCGGAAAGAAACGTGGAGTTGTTTCCGCATGGCTAGTTTGAGGAGTTGACATGAAGAGCACGCGCAGCACGACTGTCCGAACACAAATGGTGACGCCGGTGAGCTGGCGCAGCAGGGTTGACATGGTCGATCCAATCCTCGGCAATGCCCGCAGGCTGAGGGAACTGAACGCCAAGCACTCGCTCGATGCCATGGTGGCGAGACTGATCTTCGACTCGCGCGTCAATGCCAAGCTGACGCAGGGACAACTTGCGGAACGAATCGGCTCGCGGCAGCCGGCCGTCTCGCGCGTGGAGAACGGCATCGGCCACACGCCGCGCATGCTGAGCCGGATATTCGCGGCACTTGGACACCACCTGGATTGGTGTCTGTCACAGCTCAAGGGAGACGATCGCAAAAAGCTGGAAGCGGTCGTAAACGCCGCGCGCGCCGTGGATCCGAAGAAACCCGCCCGGCCGAGGAAGTGACCCGAAGATTATTTCTTGGTCTCGTCCTCAATCGTCTGGAAGTATTTCTTCTGAACTTCCTGAGCGCGGCGGTCGGCGCGGGAGTCGTCGACGTCGCCGCCTTCATTGGCTTTGCCGGCCTTGATGACCTCGGCCAGTTGGAGCTTGGATACGCCGGGATTGACGGCCTTGTCCTTGACGAAGACGCTGGCGAGGTGCTGGCCCTTTTCGTCCACTTGCGTGGGGGATTTCTCTTTCTTGACACCAAAGGCGGCCACGGCCTTGCCCTGGTCGCCGCCGAAGCCCGGAGGGGCGCCACCACCTGGTTGGCCGCCTCCCGGTTGATCGCCCGGCTTCCACCCCTGGCCCTGACCCTGACCCTGACCCTGACCCTGGCCTTGCCCTTGACCGTTGCATTGCCCCATCTGCTGCTGCAGGCCCTGCTGGGCATTCTGGGCGTTCTTCAGATCCTGCTGCATCTGCTGCATTTGCTGTAGCTGGTTCTGCATCTGCTGCTGGCCCTGGGCCATCTGCTGGCCGGCCTGGCCACCCTGTTGGCCGCCGGGGTTCTTGGCTGCCTGCTGCATGCCCTGGGCCATCTGCTGGGCGCCCTGGGCCATCTGCTGGGCCTGGGCCTGGGCGTTGGCGGCCTGCTGGGCATTCTGCATGGCCTGCTGCATCTGTTGCTGCATCTGCTGGATCTGCTGCTGGCCAGCGCCCTGTTGCTGCATCTGCTGGGCCACCTGCTGCTGCATCTGTTGCTGCATCTGCTGAAGCTGCTGCTGGGCCTGCTGGTTGCCCTGGGCGGCCTGCTGCATGAGGTTCTGGGCCTGCTGCACCTGCTGTTGATTGACACCCATCTGCTTGAGCTGGTCCTGAAGCTTCTGAGCGGCCCGGGGATCGTTGGCGACGGCATTGAGGGCATCGGCAAGCTGCTGCATCTGCTTGGCCGCGTCTTCCTGTCCCTTCTTATCGAGTTCCTTGAAGTCCTTGGACATCTTGGCCAGTTCATCCAGCGATTCCTGCAGGTCGCCTTCCTTGAGTCCCCGGGCGACCTTGGCCACGGGGCCGTCGGCATCGACCGGCGGATTGTTCATCGACTTGAGCAATTGCGAGGTCTTCTGGGCATCGGCGAACTTCTGCATGTCCGCGATGTGGTTGCGCATGGCCTCGTCGGCCTTGCCCATCGCATCCATTACGCGACGGTCGGCCGATTCCCCGTCGGGCGTGGGATTTTTGAGGAAACTGTCCAGTTGACCTTTGGCCAACTGCACCTTCTCGCTCTGCTGCACGACCTTGGGGAGCTGTTCGATGCGAACGATGGCCTCGCGGACTTTCTGCTCGGCGATGGCGATGGTGGCCTGTTGCTCCTGCTTTGCCTTGAGAGCCTGCTTGCGGCCAAAGAGATCCACCTCAGGCATGAACCAAAGAGCCAGCAGTGCCAACGCGGCGGCCCAGAGGCACCAGTATCCGGCGCGAGGGAACTCAAACGGGAACCGGCCGGCCAAGTGTACGTTGCCAGCAGTGCGTTCGGCGTCGAGCACGACAGCCTGGGCGAACGGGTCCGACGAGCCCTTGACCTTCAGGGCGGTGCTGAATTTCTCTTTCAGGCCGAGTTTCTCGTCGATGGCGACGGCGGCGGCATCGGCAGAAGGGGCGTGGAGAATGGCCATGATTCCCGCGGCGACCGCGACGGCGCCCACGCCAACCCAGATGAGTTGCGGAGGCAGGGCGATATGCAGGATGCGTTCAGAGAGGATGACCAGAAACGACAGCACGGCCAGCACAAAGGCGGCCATGGCCAGCCATTCAATATAGATGCCCAGCGTCAACCGCCGCCGCACTGCCGCCACATGTGAATCCACCCGGCTCATAGGGCCTCCTGCGTAGTATCGTCCGGCCATAGTATACCACTGTGTCCGCCGGGCGCACCACAGCGAATCCCCGCATCACTGTTTCAGACCGTCAGCGAGTGTTCGGAAATAGTTCTTCTGCGCGTTGCGGGCCCGATTGTCGGCACGTGAATCGTCCACATCACCGCCTTCGTCGGCTTGGCCCGCCGTGATGATCTCGGCCAGCTCAAGCCGGGATTTGCCTGGATTGACGCTATTGTCTTTGACAAAGACGCTTGCCAACTGCTTGCCGTTTTCATTCACTTGTACGGGGGATTTGACCTTCACCGCGGTGTAGGGCGATGCGGTCTTGCCCTGAGGGCCGCCAAATCCCGGCGGGGCGCCGCCACCGCCGGCCTGCTGGCCTTTCCCCTGCTGATTGCCCGGCTTCCACTGGCCCTGGCCATCGCCCTGGGCCAACTGTTGTTCCAGATCCCGTTGGGCGTTTCGCAGATCCTCCTGCATCCTCTGCATCTGTTCTAATTGCTCCTGCATTTTCTGGATGCCATCGGCCATCTGCTCGCCGGCCTGTTGGGCTCCGGGGTCCTTGCACGCCTGGTCCATGGCCTTGGCCATCTTTTGAGCGCCCCTGGCCAGTTGCCCAATTGCCTGCTGTTGTATCTGCTGAAGCTCTTTCCGGGACTGTGGGTCGCCCTGGGTGGCCTGCTGTATGAGCTCCTGAATCTGTTGTTGGTTGACGTCTGCCTGCTTGAGTTGGTCGGGCAGGTTCTGCATTGCCTGGGGATCGTCGGCGATCGCCTTGAGCGCCTCGGCCAACTTCTGCATCTGCGCGGCCGCGAGTTCCTGTTCGGTCTTGTCGAGTTCCGTGAACCGGGTGGCCAGTTTCAGGAGATCGCCATGGGCTTCCTCGAGGTCGCCATTCTTGAGATCTTTGGCGACACTGGCAACGAGGCCTTTGGCATCCGCCAGCGGATTATTCATCGCGCCGAGTAATCGCGATGCTTTCTGCGCATTGGCGAACACCTTCATATCGTCAATCTGCTTGAGTGCTGCCTCGGCGGCTTTGTCCTTGGCGTCGACGGCGAGCAGGTTGGCCGCCTCGATATCGGGCGTGGGATTCTTGAGGAAAGTGTTCAGTGGGCCTTTGGCCAACTGCACTTTCTCACTCTGCTGCACGACTTCGGGGAGTTGCTCGATGCGAACGATGGCCTCGCGGATCTTTCGCTCGGCGATGGCGATGTTGGCCTGTTGTTCCTGCATTGCTTTGAGCGCCTGCTTGCGGCCAAAGAGATCCACCTCGGGCATGAACCACAGGGCAAGCAGTGCCAGAGCCGCAGCGCAGATGCACCAGTATCCGGCACGCGGGAACTCAAATGGGAATCGTCCGGCGAGATGAACATTGCCTGCGGTGCGTTCGGCGTCGAGTACGACAGCCTGGGCGAACGGGTCCGACGAGCTCTTGACCTTCAGGGCGGTGCTGAATTTCTCTTTCAGGCCGAGTTTCTCATCGATGGCGACGGCGGCGGCATCGGCAGAGGGGGCGTGCAAGATCGCCATGATTCCCGCGGCGACTGCGACGGCGCCGACGCCGACCCAGATGAGCTGCGGAGGCAGGGCGATGTGCAGGATGCGTTCAGAGAGGATGACCAGAAACGACAGCACGGCCAGCACGAAGGCGGCCATGGCCAGCCATTGGATATAGATGCCCAGCGTCAATCGTCGCCGCACTGCCGCCACATGTGAATCGACTCGGCTCATAGGGCCTCCTGATATTGGTATCGGCCGACAACACTATATCACCGCGTTGGCATCGCACACCAGCAGCAAATTCTCAACTGATATTAGACGCAGGGGATGGGGCAATGTTCCGGGGAGAATCGGACAGACAAACGCTGGTTGGCGGGGCGGTAGAACAGGCATGCGTCGGCCGTGCGGCGCGGGTCCGAGAATCGCACGAATACCGGCGCGGGCACCAGCTCTTTTCAGGGCCGACGCCCTCGTCAGCCTTCGAGAACCTTACGAAAGCCGGTGAGGGCACTGGCTCTACCGGGCGGGTTCGACGGCGGGGAAGCGCTCGCCGGCATGCTCGGCGGCCGGGAGCCATACGCTGACGGTGGTCCCCTGGCCCAGCGTGGACTGGATGGCGATTCGTCCGCCGCAATCATTGACCACGCCCTGGACGACCCACAATCCCAGCCCCGTGCCGCGATCGGGCTTGGTGGTAAAGAAGGCTTCGAAGGCTCTGGCCTGGGTGGACGCATCCATGCCGATACCTTCGTCCTGGACCTGCACGAGGACGCATCGCCGGCCAGCCAGGGAGTGTTTGCCATTCACGTCGTCGCCGGTCGTGTGTCCGGCCGAAAGCTGCAATCGTCCGCCCATGGGCATGGCGTCGGCGGCATTGAGCACGAGGTTGACAACGATCTGTTCCAGGCGGCCGATGTCGGCTATCACCATCGGTGGTTCGGCACTGATGCTCAGTTCGACGTCGATATTGGCTGGCACGAGTCGCCGCAGCATGGGCAGCATTTCCTGCATGGCCCGGCCAAGATTGATGAGTTTGCGTTCGCCGCGGGGCAGGCGGGCAAACGCGAGCAAACGCCTGACCAGATCCGCGCCTCGCTGCGTCGCCGTTTGAATCTCGCAAAGGCGCTGGGATCCCTCGCCCTCTTCCGGCAAATAACGGCTGATGGCATCCGCATAGCCCATGATGATGGCCAGAACATTGTTGAAATCATGGGCGACGGAGCGCGCCAGGCGGCCGACGGCCTCCATCTGGCCGGCCCAGCGCAACCGTTCTTCGCCATCGCGCCGGGTGGTCACGTCCGTCACCACAATAAGACGACCCGGATGATTGCCGTGATTGGTGGCCGCCACACTGACAATAGCCCACAGGTCGGACCCGTCGGCCCGTCGGAAGAGGATATCCCTGGACACTTTGCCTTCGCTGGTTTCGGAGGCGGCGAGCAGTTCCCGCCAGACCGAGGCATGTTCCCGAGCCACCAGAGCGTCGATATCGAGCCTGGCGACTTCGGCCTCCGGGCGGCCCAGCATGCGGGACATTTCTGGATTCATGAAGGTGGTCCGGCCGGAAGAATCGATCATCCAGATGCCCTCGGAGGCCGTCTCCACGAGCCTGCGAAAGCGCAGTTCGCTTTCTCGCAGCGCATTCTGGGACCGTTGCAGGGCAATGAGGCGCGCATAGACCAGTCCGTAGAGAAGCGATGCCGTTACCGCGACGAAGAGCCAGCCCTTGGCGGTCGATAGCTTTGTGATCAGATCCGGCCCCGCATCGGGCACGATCCAGCGGATGGCGCGGTCGGTGAGCAGGATCCACAGTGCGGCGACAAGAGCATAGACCAGTGCGATGCTCAGCGCTGATTGATGAGGCCGGACTTCACGGTCGTCTACTGATGTGGACATACGGCACGCTTACTATTATAACATCACGGCGGCGTTCGGAGTACCGACATCTACGGTTTTGCAGGCCATCGGAATCCGGTGTCGCGGACAGCGGGCGAGCGTGCCTGGAACGATGGCCACAGTTGGCGGATGCCGTTATCATCCCCCCTCCAATGTCCAACGGCCACTCCATCCAGTCCGACGTGGTGATCGTCGGTGGCGGCATTGCGGGCCTGTGGCTCCTCGACGAGCTCACCCGCAACGGTTTCTCGACGCTACTCATCGAAAAACGTGCCCTGGGCAGCGGGCAGACGGTTGCATCCCAGGGGATCATCCACGGCGGGCTCAAGTACATGTTCGACGGAGTGCTCACTTCCTCCGCGCGGGCCATCGCCGACATGCCGCCGCTGTGGCGCTCGGCGCTGGCCGGGCAGGGACAGCCCGACTTGTCGGCTACGACGGTGCTGTCGGACTGCTGTTATATCTGGGGCACGGGCTCGCTGAAGTCGCGCTTGTTCGTCAAAGGCTCGACGCTGGCTCTGCGTGCAGCGCCCCAGGCGGTGGATCGAGCGGAAGCACCGGCAGCCCTGACCAGGATACGCGGATCGCTGTTGCGCGTGCCGGAGCAGGTGCTCGACCCAGTGTCACTCATGACGAGCCTGGCACGGCGTAACCCGGGGCGCATCCTGCATGTCGCGGACGATCTGGTGTTCTCCAAAACTGCGAATGTGTTCGATGCGGTCAGGGCAGCGTCGCCAGGCAGAGCTCAGAACCTGTGCATATCGTTTGCCCATCTGATCCTCACCGCCGGTGAAGGCAACGCCGGTTTGCGCCGGCAACTCGGCCTGTCGGCGGGCGCCATGCAGCGACGGCCATTGCACATGGTCCTGCTCAGAGGCGCTTTGCCGAAGCTCTTCGGCCATTGTGTTGGCGGACCCAAACCGCGGCTCACGATCACGTCGGCTCCGCTGGCCGGCGGGCAGACGGCGTGGCAGGTTGGTGGTTTGATCGCCGAGGATGGCGTGAAGATGTCAGCGGCACAACTCAGGATACACGCGGCCAAGGAATTGCGGGCGTGCCTGCCCGAACTGGATCTGACGGGCGTTCTTTTCTCGTCATACCGCATCGACCGAGCGGAAGCCGCCAATACCGCGGGCCAGCGGCCGGATGACGTCCAGATCGTCCAGGAGGACAACATTCTCACGGCCTGGCCCACCAAGCTCGCCTTCGCACCGCGGCTCGCTCAGCGCGTCCTGCAGATGCTGCCGACACCCGCGGGCCAGGCGCTGCCGCAACTTGATTGGCCCGCACCGCCCGTGGCTGCCGCCCCCTGGGAAAGCGCGACTGACTGGGAGCCACTGGTATGAACCGTTCGCTGGGAAAGACAGGCCTGAGTGTGAGTCCGATTGCGTTCGGCGCGTTCAAGATCGGCCGCAATCAGAAGACCAAGTACGCGTACGCGTATGACCTGCCCTCGGACGCGGAAGCCGAGCGGCTTCTTAATGGCGTGCTCGACCTGGGCATCAACCTCATCGACACCGCGCCGGCCTACGGGATTTCCGAAGAGCGTGTCGGCCGGTTTCTGTCGCATCGCCGCAAGGAGTTCGTGCTGTCGACGAAGGTTGGCGAGACGTTTGAGAACGGCGGGTCGACCTACGATTTTTCCGCCGTGGCCGTTGAGGCATCGGTCCAGCGCAGCCTGCGCCGGTTGCGAACCGATGTTCTGGACGTCGTGCTCATCCATTCCAACGGCGACGATTTCCATATTCTCAATGAAACCGGGGCCGTCTCCGCGCTGGCCCGCCTCAGATCCACCGGCCACATCCGCTGCATCGGTTTCTCCGGCAAGATTCCCGCGGCCGCCATCGAAGCCATGCAATGGGCGGATGTGCTCATGGTCGAATACCACCCGGACGACACCTCGCACGAGCATGTGCTGGTCGAGGCGCATGCCCGGCGTGTTGGGATCCTGATCAAGAAACCGCTGGCCTCTGGCAACCTGCCGCCGGCTCAGACGATTCCCTGGATCCTGCAACAGCCCGCCGTCGCCTCGCTGGTGATCGGCGGGCTGAATCTGGAGCACATCCGGGAAAACGTGTCGTATAGTCAGTAGTCCTTAGTCAGTGGTCCGTGGTCAGTAGCAGGATGTTGTTCTTCCCTACTGACCACTGACTACGGACTACTGACTACTGAAGCTCTGGATAATCGCCCGAGTCCGATGGGTTGCCCCGGGTTCCAGTTCCACAGCGTTATCCGCCGCATTGCACGTCTCGATGCACAGCATGCGCGGCCACTCATCCGGGCCAAAATCCGGCATCCGCCCGGCCTTGGCGATCCACGGATTCCAGACCACCGTGGTATTCGAGCCCTCTTTACTCACTGTGATGCGTCGACGAGCGGCCGGATCGGAAACCGTGACGGCCGCTTGTGTGTTCAGATAGACGCGGTCGGTCTCGCCCGCGATCGCGATCGGCGCCGCGCCCTCGGCAAAGCGTTCCATCGACCGCACCTTGTCGATGTACGTCGTTCCGCCCAGTCCGGTGATGCCCACGGTGCGGACGTCCGCGACGGCCAAATAGGTGTGCATGGCCTCCTCATACCGGCATGTCGCGGCCGAGCGGTTGGTGATTTCCAAAGTCAGCTCCAACGCCGCGCCCACGCAGACGATAAACCGGGCGGTGAACTCGTGCGGCCAATCCTTCAGCATGGCGTCATCGGAAGTCAGCGCCAGCGTCACCTCGACCGAGCCATCGGCCTGCCGCGTGGCGGCCTCCACGACCCAGTCCTTCTGCCGCACCAGGCCGTGCCCCGGCGCCTTGGGATCACCGCTCTTGGGTCCAAACCACGGGAAGCAGATGGGCACGCCGCCCCGAATCGGCTTGCCCGCCTCGAACATGCTCTTACCACTCATGAACAGCACCGGCGACTGTCCTTTGGGCTGGTAATGGGTCACATGCGCCCCGTGCAGATAGACCGTCGCCTCGGCCTGCGCCGTGTGGATGTCGACGCACGGAAGTCCTCCTTCGCCCAGCCGGAACGAAACCACGCCCGGTATGCCAAAACGCTTCTGCAACTGTTCCACTGTCGCCGCCATTGAAGGTACTCCTAAGATGACTACTGACCACGGACTATCAACTATCAACCATCAACTATCAACTACTGTCACATCTTCTGCCGCCCGAGAATCGCGTCGGCGAGAATATTCTTGTTGGCATACTCAATGCTTCCCCCGGCCGGCAGCCCGCGGGCCAGGCGCGTGACCTGAATCTGCGGCAGCCGCTGCAATACATTCTGAATGTGCAGCGCCGTGCCGTCGCCCTCCATGGTGGGGTTGGTGCCCATGATGACTTCCTTGACCGCACCGGATTCCAATCGCTGAACCAGGGCGTCAATCGTCAGATCTCCCGGGCCGATTTCATCCAGCGGCGCCAGCCGGCCCATGAGGACGTGGTACACCCCCTTGTACATCCCGGCCGACTCCAGCGCCAGCAGGTCCTTGGGCTGCTCGACGACACAGACCAGCGAGTGATCGCGGCCGGGGTCGGAGCAGATGTCACAGGGATCGTTCTCAGTCAGGTTGAAGCAGATGGAACAATGCCGGATTCGCGTCTTGACGTCGCGGATGGCATTCGCCAGTTTCATCGCCTCCTCGGGCGATTGCTTGAGCAGATGAAACGCGATCCGCTCGGCCGAGCGCATGCCAATGCCGGGTAAGCTGGCGAGTTGTTCGATGAGGCTCTGAATGCTCTGGGTGTAGTTGGCCATAACTTAGAGGCATTATACAGTAGGTTGGCGTAACGGCATCGCCGTCGGACCCGAACTATCAGGACCAAGAGATGAGCGAATATCAATACTACGAATTCCGGGCGGTTGATCGTCCTCTGACTTCAACCCAGTTGGAGGAGGTGCGCGCGTTTTCAACGCGGGCAACGATCACTTCGGTCAGTTTTCAGAATGAATATCACTGGGGTGATTTCAAGGGAAATCCACAGAAGTTCGTGGAGAAGTACTTCGACGCGCACGTCTATCTGGCCAACTGGGGCACTCGAGTGCTGATGTTCGGCTTCCCGCACAGCGTGATCGACGTGGGCGCGATCAAGGCGTACTTCGAACATGACTCGGCTTCGGTGGTCGTTTCGGCCGACCGGGTGGTGATGTCATGGGACATCGGAAACGAGGCGGAATGGACGGAAGACGGCGAAGGGTGGATGGATCGTCTCCTGCCGTTGCGCCAGATGATCCTTCGCGGCGATTGCCGGGCGCTGTATCTGGGCTGGTTGCTTGGAGTACAGGATGAGAGCGCGGAAGACGACGATGGCGAGCCTGCCGTCCCAAATGGTCTGAATGATCTCCCTGAGCCGCTGGCTGATTTGGTCGAGTTCCTGGAAATCGACGCGGATCTGGTCGAAGCGGCAGCCGAAACGAGTGGTCCGGCGGCCGCCACCGACTACGCAGCCGAATTGCAGCAATGGATCACAAACCTCCCGGATACGCGGAAGACGGAATCACTGCTGGCTTTGATGGAAGGCCGGGCGATGGAGGTGGAGGGCCAGTTGCGCCTGGAGTTCCTCCGCCTGAGGGCCAAAGTCGAGACATCTCCCGCGGCGCGAGCAAACCGGCGCACGGCCGGGCAATTACGTAAACGGGCGGCAGAGCTTTGCGCGGTGCGGGAGAACGCCGAACGGGAGGCTGCGGAGAGGAATCGCCGCGAAAAGGAGGCCCGCCAGTTGATCGCCCGTAACGCGGAATTGGACGCACTGGCCACCCGGGTTCCGGCGACATGGGCCGAGATTGAGGCCAAAGTCCAGAGCCGATCGCCCACGCAGCACAAAGAGGCACTGGCGCGGCTGGGCGACTTGTGTGAGTTGGCACAACGGGATGGTCACCTCGATTCGTTTCGCGGCAGACTCCGATCGCTTCTGGCCACGCATGGGAAGAAAGCCAGTTTCGTGAAGCGGGCGTGCATATTTCTCGATCCGACGTGAGACTGATGGACTTTGCACGGAATTGCATGTAAATTACCTGCAAGGTGATTTATGATCGATGTTACTGAAATCCGTTCGCTTTCCGACTTCCAGCGCAACACCAAGGCGCACCTCCGCCGGCTCAAGAAGACCGGGAAGCCGGAGGTGCTTACCGTCAACGGCGAGGCGGCCGTGGTCGTGCAGGATGCGGCGTCGTACCAGAAATTTCTGGACGAAGTGGACGAGCGCGAGTCGCTCGAGGGAGTTCGTCGCGGGTTGGAGCAGGCGAATCGCGGCGAAGGCCGGCCGATGCGCGAATTTCTCCGGGAACTCGGCGCCAAACATGGAATTAACCTGGACAAATGAGATACACGGTGATCACCACGCCGGAGGCTGAGGCGAGCATCACCGATGCCTTCGTCTTTCTTGCGGTTCAAGCACCCAGGAATGCCGAGCGCTGGCTTCGCGGGCTCTCCACCGCAATCGAGTCGCTCGAGCTGTTTCCCGGCCGCTGCGCCATGGCCCGAGAATCGAGGCAAACCGGAGCAGACCTTCGGCAACTCATCTACAAATCTCATCGTATTGTCTTTCGGATCGAAACCGAAATAGTCCGCGTGTTGTATGTCCGCCATGTCGCCCAGCGACCAGTCGGCGAAACTGACGACGAAACCTGACTCTCCCTTGCAGGCGTGCCAATTTTTTCGGGAGCACGCCAAGACTGACGAAAGTGGCACAGCCGTCTCGGCTGTGTCCGAACACTTTGACACAGGCGAGGGGCCTGTGCTACTCCATGTGCTCCCGAAAAAACTGCCGCGCCCTCCCTTGCAGGTTTCACACATCGCATTTGACACTTTTGTCCCCTCTCGATAATTTTCCCACAGGTTGCTGCGGTCAAAGTTGGCGAGTTGAAACGTCGCCGGCCGTCGTTTTCGATATCTCACGGAGTCGCCCATGCCCACGTTTAAGGACGTTGTTCCGCCGACTATTGGCCAGACGATCACCATTTCCAACGGCAAACTGAATGTGCCCGACAACCCGATCATCCCCTTCATCGAAGGCGACGGCACCGGTGCGGATATCTGGCGGGCGAGCGTGCGCGTCTTCGACGCGGCCGTGGCCAAGGCGTACGGAGGCAAGCGGAAGATTTCCTGGTTCGAAGTCCTGGCCGGTGAGAAGGCGTTTAAGAAGCTCAACAACTGGTTGCCGGACGATACTGTGGCCGCGTTTGGGCACTATCTCGTGGGCATCAAGGGTCCGCTGACCACGCCGGTCGGCGGCGGCATCCGCTCGCTCAACGTGGCCCTGCGGCAGATGCTCGACCTTTACGTTTGCCTGCGGCCCGTGCGCTACTTCACCGGCGTGCCCTCGCCCGTGAAACACCCGGAAAAGGTGGACATGGTGATCTTCCGCGAGAACACCGAGGACATCTACGCCGGCATCGAATACGCGGCCGGCTCGCCGGAGGCCCAGAGGATCCTCGACTTCATCAAACAATCCGACCCCAAGGGTTTCGGCAAGATTCGCTTCCCGGGCAGCAGCGGCATCGGCATCAAGCCCGTCTCAAGGGAAGGCACGCAGCGCCTGATTACCTCGGCCATCGACTACGCCATAACGCACAAGCGCAAGAGCGTGAACATCGTCCATAAGGGCAACATCATGAAGTTCACGGAAGGCGCCTTCCGCGACTGGGGCTATCAGTTGGCCAAGGAAAAGTACGGCGCCGTCGAGATCGACGGCGGCCCGTGGTGCAGGATCCCCGACGGCAAACCCGGCGCTGGCATCGTCATCAAGGACTCCATCGCCGACATCACCTTGCAACAGGTGTTGACGCGGCCCGAGGAGTTCGAGGTCATCGCCACGCTGAATCTCAACGGCGACTATCTCAGCGACGCCCTGGCCGCCCAGGTCGGCGGCATCGGCATCGCGCCCGGCGGCAATATCAACTACCTCACCGGCCACGCCGTCTTCGAAGCCACCCACGGCACCGCGCCCAAGTACGCCAACCAGGACGTGGTCAACCCCGGCTCGGTGATCCTCTCCGGCGTCATGATGTTCGAGTACATGGGTTGGCAGGAAGTAGCAGACCTGATCGTCAAGGGCCTCGAGAGCGCAATCGCCGCCAAGACGGTTACCTATGACTTCGCCCGGCAGATGGAAGGCGCGACGAAGGTGAAGTGTTCGGAGTTTGGGGATGCGATGATTAAGCATATGGGGTGAACTCTGCTATAATGCGACAAGCCAGATGCTTACTCGTATTGAAGCCCTCAATTATCGATCCCTGCGATACATCTCGCAGCGCGTTTTGCCTTTCCAGACGCTTGTAGGCCCGAATGGTTCCGGCAAGAGCAGTTTCTTGGATGTGGTTGGCTTCCTGGGCGATGTGCTGCGAGTTGGTCCGTACCGGGCAATCCTTGGGGATGGAAGCAACGTAGCGCAGCGGGCTGCCGACCTTTCCCATTTGACATGGATGCGACAGGGCAGGCGATTCGAGCTCGCGGTTGACATCGCCGTTCCTGAACACCGGTTGGCAAAACTGGGTGCCGGGGGGAAGTATGGGGCCGCCCGCTATGAAATTGCGGTTGAAAGTCGACTGAAGTCGAACGAAGTCGTATTGGCCGCCGAGACTCTGTGGTTAAAACCCCAGAACGGCGACTCCAAGGCAATTGCGGACGCTCAACTCTTTCCAAATCCCGCCAAGCCGCCGGAAGCAATCATCAGGGAAGCCAACAAGAAAACGCCAAAAGGTTGGCGAAAAGTAGTCAACAAGATCGCCGAATCGGGAAATGATTACTTTCTTGCTGAGACGACCGAATGGAACAACTCATTTCGTCTCGGTCCCAATAAGTCGGCGCTGGCAAATCTCCCTGAGGACGAAGACCGATTCCCCGTCGCGACCTGGGTCAAGCGATTTCTGATGGAGGGCGTGCGTAAGGTCGTCCTCAGCGCCGATGCCATCAGACGCCCGAGTCCGCCCGGTTCACCGTACCAGTTCCTGCCGGATGGATCCAATCTTCCCTGGGTTGTGCAGGCGTTGAAGGAAAAAGATGCAGCCCGTTTCGATCGCTGGATCGAACATTTCCGCACCGCCATTCCCGATCTCAAGACGGTCACCACGATGTCGCGTCCGGAGGACAATCACCGCTATATCGTCGTGGAATATGAGAACGGACTGCAAGCGCCCTCCTGGGTTGTATCCGACGGCACTCTCAGAATGCTGGCACTGACTTTACTCGCGTTTATTCCCGACGCCGAAGGCATCTATCTCATCGAAGAGCCCGAAAATGGAATCCACCCCAAAGCCGTGGAAACCGTATACCAGTCGCTCTCGTCAGTCTACGGTGCGCAGGTATTGTGTGCATCCCATTCGCCGGTTGTCCTTGGGTTGGCCAAGCCGGCGAACCTGCTTTGTTTTGCAAAGGACTCTTCGGGCGCCACGGACATCGTCAGCGGAGACGAGCATCCGCGGCTGAGAAACTGGAAGGGTACGTTGGATCTGGGAACTCTTTTTGCCGCCGGGGTGCTGGGATGAGCCTTGATTTGGTGGTACTGGTTCCGGACAAAGACATCGAGCAAGCCGTCGACGGCATTCTCGCCAGACATCAGAGCCTGCGAATTCGTCCGGACACAAGCCACCGCATTGTCGTGCATCCAAATCGCGATCCCGGCATATACAACACCGGACACGAGCTGTTGGAGTCGTTTGTGGGAGAAGCACGCCATGCATTGGTGGTCTTTGATCGAGCGTGGGACGGCGCTCCTGCCCATGATCCGGTTGAGTTGGCGGAGCATGTGGCCAGGAAATGCCGCCGCGACTGGGGAGATCGGGCTCGTTGCGTCTGCATCGATCCTGAAGTTGAAAACTGGGTTTGGAGCGACTCGCCGAATATCGCCGCACCACTGGGATGGGCGACTCGTGATGAACTCGTCGAATGGCTGCGAGCCAGAGGCCTGTGGCCGGACGGCATGCCCAAACCGCCCGATCCCAAGAGAGCCTTTGAGGCTGCGACGCGGCACAAGCAGGTCGTTCCGTCATCCGCCATCTTTCGCAAGCTGGCGGCGACGGTCGCGATTCACCGGTGTCAGGATCCGTCGTTTCTCGCTCTATGCAACATCCTCCGAAGCTGGTTTCCGCTCCAGGCTTCAGGTCAGGCCGAATGAAACGTGTGGCGACCCTGTAGTTCTCACCACGCCGCTACGCTCGCGGCGTATATAGCGGCATGAAACGTCTCCTCTGGATCGTTACCCTCCTCGTCGGCGCGAACTTCGCCTCGGCCGATTCCTATGTGGACCCGTCCCAACTCGATTGTCCATGGCCGAAACACTCGTTCTATAAACAGCCTTGGCGCGGGTTCCTCGAAGTACGGTCGGGAGAGGCGTTTCTGCGCGGAATCGGAGTCAACTATCACTCAGCGGGAAACGATGAACTGGCCATTCGGCTGCTGGCGGAGACGGGCGTACGGGCGTATCGCTACGAGATCGGCTGGGGGAGCATTCCGTGGGATGAAGCACAGGTCAACGGTCATGACAAGCACATCAAGGTGCTCAAGCTGATGAAGCAGTACAACGGCCGGCCGACGGTGCTACTCAACGCGCACCACGGCGTGCCGTGCCCGGCCAGGTTCTTTGAGCGCAAGCTGACGGCCGACGCGGCCAAGGGCGCGACGAGTATTCGCCTGGCCGATGTGAAGGACCTCGTGCCGGGCCGCAGTGGGATTAACGGCCTCAAGGATTACTGGGCGGCCGAGGTCATCATCACGGCGGTTGATGCAAGCACCGGCGAATGCAAGCTGAGCAAGCCTCTGCCGTGGGATCTCAAAGCCGACAAACCGCTGCGGATGGCAACGCTGAAATATGCGCCGCTCTATCTGGTGGGGACACCGGAATTTGAGGAGACGGCCGGCGGGTGGGTGAAGTATGCGATGATGGTTTGCGACATGGTGAAGGATGCGGGGATCGAGGATTTTGATATCGAGATCTGGAACGAGCTTTCCTTTGGCTCAAACTTCACGTCGATCGATCACTATTACGAGAAGGGCAAGCCGCCGTACGCGGGCAAGCGGGCCGATTTTCTCAACGCCGGCGGGAGCAGTTGGGAGATGACCAAACGCACGATCGAAGCGGTGAAAGCGAAGTATCCGAAGGTGCGCTGCATCTGGGGCTGGTCGAACACGACGTTCTATCACTGCCCGGCCGAGAAGATGCCGCCGGGCACGGACGGGCAGACGTTTCATCCGTATGGCACGGGCGTGCGCTCGCTGCCCGCGGCCGAGACGCACAAGGATCGGCCGGAGTTCAACCTCGAACGCTACACGCCGACGATCGACATCCGCATGAGCGAGGGTTGGGCGCACACGTTCATCCAGACCGAGGGAATCATGCGGTTGCTGAATCCGCAGGCCCGCGAGAAGAAGCCGGCGGGGACGGACCGGTTCTACCGCTACATGACCGAGCACGGCGTGCTGCCGGCCGAGTGCGGCGTGACCGATGTTCCGGGCGAGTGGCGCGTGAAGACTTATTGTGCGCTGCGGTCGTTCTGCCTGTGGATGAACAAGGGCGTGGATGTCATCCACTATTTCCAGGCGGCCGATAAACCGGGCGGATTCGGACTGCTGCCGTTCGACGTCAAGACGCTGCCCGCCGACGCGAAGTGGGCCGACGTGGCCACGCCGCCCATGCGGGCGATCCGGGCGATGCTGGATGTCTTTGCCGGCGCGGAGCCTGTGGCAAAGCCGGTCAAGCTGGATGTGGACTACGAAGCGGTTGGGCCGGTGGGCAAGATCTTCCCGGGTGACGACAAGCACCCGGCGCTGAGCAACAAGGATGTCTTCGCGTTCCTGCCGTTCCAGACGAACGCGAAACGACTCGTCATTCCGGTGTATGTGATGACCTACGACGTCGCCAGGACGATGCCGGAGGAGACGTATCGGCTGACGATCAAGGGCCTTGGCGGCGCGGCCAAGGCCGTGCGCCTGATTGACCCGGTTACGGGCAAGCGTGAGGAGAGCAAGTTCACCGGCGATGCCGCCCGTCTGCGGCTGGACGTCAAAGTGACGGATTATCCGAGGTTCCTGGTGGTGGAATGGCAGTAATGTGGAATGACGAAATTCGAAACTCGAATGACGAATTAAACTCGAAGCAGCAATACCACCGGCACATTCGTCATTCATACTTCGGATTTAATTCGTCATTCGAATTTCGAGTTTCGAGTTTACAGAGAGTTGTTCTCATGAAGCACCTAATCTCCCTTCTCATCCTCTCGCTGGCTGTCTGCTCTCCTCTTCGCGCCCAGGAGGATGTTCTCAAGAATCTGCAGAAAGAACATCCGCGGATCTTTATCCGCAAGGCGGACCTGAACGACTTCCGCCAGCGGGTCAAGAGCGATCCGCAGTTGGCCGCGTGGTATGCGGGGGTGAAGGCGAGTGCGGAGAAGATCATCAAGGAACCGCCCGTGGAACATGTGCTGATCGGGCCACGGCTGCTGGATAAGAGCCGGCGCGCACTCGAACGCATGCTGGCCTTGGGCACGGTCTATCTCGTCGATGGCGATACGCGCATGGCCGACCGGGCGAAGAAGGAAATGCTGGTCGTCGCGGAATTTGCGGACTGGAACCCGTCTCATTTTCTGGACACGGCCGAGATGAGCAACGCCTTTGGCATCGGCTACGACTGGTTCTACCCCGCGCTGAGCGATGCCGAGCGGAAGACGATCCGCACTGCGATCATTGAGAAGGGCCTCAAGCCCGGGCTCGTCGGGTTCGAGAAGAAAGCGTTCTGGACGAAGGTCACCCACAACTGGGCCCAGGTCTGCAATGGTGGCCTGAGCGTCGGAGCACTGGCCATCGGCGACACCGATCCGCAGATCGCGGCCGAGATCGTCAGCAAATGCCGTGGTGCGTTCGAGCATTCCATGGAGACGTTTGCCCCCGATGGCGGATTCCCCGAAGGTCCCGGCTATTGGGGCTATGCCACGCTCTATACCGCGTTTTATCTGTCGGCCACTGAATCGGCCCTGGGCACCGACTTTGGCAACTTCGCCAAGCCGGGCTTTCGCGAAACCGGAATCTTCCGCATCGATTGTGCCGGACCCAGCGGCATGAGTTTCAACTACGCCGATGCCGGCGCCGGCACGGGCTCGGCCCCGCAGATGATGCTGCTCGCCCGGGCGTTTGGGATTGGCGCTTACCACGAACATCAGGCCACTTTCGCCGACTCGCGGCCGCATCCGCTGAACCTCGTCTGGGGCAGTACCTTCCCCTGGCAGCACAAACCGGCGGCCGATGCCAAGCTTGCTCACGTCTCCCAACTGCCGCTGGACTCGTTCTACAAGGGCGTGCATGTGGCGTTCTTCCGCTCTGCATGGAACGACCCGAATGCCTTGTGGGTCGGCATCAAGGGCGGCGACAACAGGGCCAACCACTCGCACCTGGACCTGGGTTCGTTCGTGCTCGATGCCCAGGGGCAGCGTTGGGCAAACGATCTGGGCGGCGACGACTACAACCTGCCGGCTTATTTCGGCAACAAGCGCTGGACCTACTACCGCCTGCGGACCGAATCGCACAATACGCTGCTGCTTGATGGCGAGAACCAGGATCCCGCCGCCAAGGCGCCGATCACGACATTCCACAGCGGCAAGGACCGCGCGCACTGCGTGATCGATCTGTCGGCCGCCTGGAAGGGCCGGGCGACGCGCGTGACGCGCGGGCTGGCCATGCTCAATCGCTCGGCCATTCTCGTGCAGGATGAGGTCGAGGCGGCCAAGCCCGTCGGGGTCACCTGGAGTTTTGTTACCTCAGCCAAGATCGACGCCAATGGGCGACAGGCCACGCTCGCCCTCAAGGGCAAGACGATGCATGTGCGTATTCTGTCGCCGGAGTCGGCGAAGTTCGAGGTGCTGTCGTGCAATCCGCCGCCGCCGCAGAAGCAGCAGTCCGAGATGCACAACCTGTCGATCCAACTCGGCAAGGTCACGGACGCCCGGCTGATGGTGTTGATCTCGGCCGACGAAAAAACAGCGGCCGGAGAAATCCGGCCGCTGGGGCAGTGGGAAAAGTAGGGGAGTAGTCCGTAGTCGATACGACGTCTAACGCACGAACTTGGCCAGGGCATCATTGGAGATGCCCGTCAGGCATGCGCCATGGTTCACTTGCCTTCGCCACCATTGGCGTTCATGCCATTCTCCGTGAGATAGCGTTCGATGTGCCGGTCGAGGTCGGACAGGCCGCCGGCGCAGTTCGCGCCCTCGACGCGCTCCACCATCTCGTTGGCCCAGTTCTCTTCTTCCACCTGCTCGGTGACGAACCACTGCAGCAGCACCTGGGCGGCCACATCGCCGTCGCGCACAGCGGCTGCGTAACAGGCGTTCACGCCGGCGCTATTGGATTGCTCCATCGACAGCGCCTGCTGTGCGATGTCGGCCAGGCCGCCGAAATCAGTCTTGGGTTCGGGCAACGCGCTCAGGCGCGGCATCGTGCCCCGGTCGAGCAGGTGATCCATGAACTTCTGGGCATGCTCGCGCTCCTCCTTCGCCTGCGTGCTGAAGTAGCGGGCGAATCCCTTGAGGTTCTGGTCGTGGCACCACGCAGCCAGCGCCAGATAGGCGTGGGCGGCCCCCAACTCCTGGTTGACTTGGCGCTGCAATTCCTTCAACACTCCCGGCTTGATCGTAGAATCAGGCACAGAGACTCCTCGTGTAAATATGACATCAGATACCGGGGACCTTCCGCGGACCCAAGCCATTTCATGCTAAAGCGTAGACATCGATTCCGTACAATTCAACCGGCGCCGGGCCAAAGATCAGACCGACGCTTCGCCTTGTCATCGTGCCGAGGAGGCTTATACTCGTTGCCGATCAACTTCCGCCACTCCTGGCTGGTTGCGAGCATGATTGAGCGTTGGCCACGGTTGGAATGATCCAAGGAGCGAGGCATGAGTGACGTTTCTGGCGGCAGTTCGAAGCCGGGCATGGCCCGGTATAGCGGCTGGCGCATGCAGGAGATGGGACTCGTGGCCGTGGTGGTGCTGCTCGGCGCCCTGCTGGTGGTGGCGGGCTACTGCAACGCGGGCGGCCGGTATTCCAATCTGTTCCTCAACTTCGACAACCTGTTCAACGGCGTGGCCACCAATATGGCGATCTACGCCATCATGGCAGTGGGCATGACGGTGGTCATCATCACTGGTGGGATCGACATTTCGGTCGGATCGATCTGGGCGCTGGCGTCATTGCTGACAGCGTGGGCAATCCGCGTGCCGCTGGCCAGACAGGCCGAGGGATCGCTCGCCGGCGTGGTGTTGCTGGCGATGGCCGTGTCGCTGAGCGTGGGGCTGGCGTGTGGGCTGGTCAACGGACTGCTGGTGGTGAGCCTGCGGCTGCATCCGTTCATTGTGACGCTGGGGACCATGAGCATCTTCCGCGGCCTGGCGAACGTCATCTCACCGGAGAAGTCGCTTCCGGGACAGGGCGGTGTCCTGCCCGACGCGTTCACTGTGCGATTCATGAGCTACGAGTTCGCCTCGGGCTTGCGGTTCACTCCGATGCTGGTGACGCTACTGGTCGTGGTGCTGGGATGGGTCTTCTTGCGCAACACCCGTCCCGGGCGCGAAACGTATGCCATCGGCGGCAACGAAGAGGCATCGCGATTTGCCGGATTGAATGTGGGAATGGTCAAGTTGCGGGTGTACGTGATCAGCGGCCTGTGTGCCGGCATCGCCGGCCTGGTCTCGCTCGGGCGATTCGGGGCCGTGTCAACCAACAGCGGCACGGGAGATGAACTGATGGTGGTGGCCTCGGCCGTGGTCGGCGGGGCCAGCCTGATGGGCGGCCGCGGCACGGCGCTGGGCGCGCTGCTGGGGGCGCTGGTCATCCAGCTTATCGACAACGGAATCTTCGTCGTCGGCATGAACCAGGAATACAAGAGCATCATTATCGGCTCGGCCATTGTCGTGGCCGTCGCCGTGGACCGATTCAGCGAAGTGTTGCGACAGCGCCGGTTGGTTATGGCAGCCGCGGCGAACAAGTGAGCAATTCATTAAGGAGCGAACATGAGATTCACACAAGTGTTGTTGGCGTGCGTGACGGTGGGTGCGCTGGTCCTGGGCGGGTGCAAGAAGGAGACCGCGCCCGCCGGCGGCGGCGGTGGCAAGGGAACCAGGACCATTACCATCGGTTTGGTGGCCAAGAGCCAATCCAACGCGGTGTTTCAGGCCGCCTATGCCGGGGCAAAGGATGCGGCGAAGGAACTGGGCGCGAAATATGGCGTGAACATCGTGATCGACTGGCAGACGCCGACGGATGAAAATGCCGCCAAACAGGCCGAGGCCGTTGACGCCCTGACGCGCAAGGGTGTGCAGGGGATCGCCGTGTCCTGCTCCGAGGCCAACACGCTGACGACGGCCATCGACCGCGCCGCGGATGCCGGCGTCGCCGTACTCTGTTTTGACTCGGATGCGCCGCGATCCAAGCGGATGTACTACTACGGCACCGACGACCGGATTTGCGGCATGACCGTCATGGATGAGCTGGCCAAGGCCATGGGCGAAAAGGGGACAATTGCGATTCTCGCCGGTAACCAGTCTGCACCGAACTTGCAGGCACGCGTGCAGGGCGTTCGCGAGGGGCTGAAGAAGTACCCCAACATGAAGGAACTCAACGGCGACAAAGGTGTGTTCTACCACGAAGAAACGCCGGAGAAGGCCGCCCAGGCAGTCAATGACGCCCAGCGGGCCAACCCGACCATCGGCGGCTGGGCGATGATCGGCGGCTGGCCGCTCTTCACGGCCAACGCTTTGAAGTGGGAGCCCGGCTCGGTCAAGGTCGTGGCGGTGGATGCGCTGCCGCAGCAGTTGCCATACCTCAAGAGCGGCCATGTGTCGATGCTGCTGGCACAGGACTGCTACGGCTGGGGCTACAAGACCGTGGACATGCTGCTGACGAAGATCGTCAGCGGCAAAGACCCCGAGGGCATGGACAGCAAGAGCGCCGATCCGGGCAAACACCGGCGCGTCGATCCCCTGACAAAGGTGACCAAGGACAACGTGGACGAGTTTGCCAAGAACTGGGACAAGTGGCTCGGCAAGAATTAGGACAGAGCCGGATGCGGCGTGGTCGGTTTACCGACCACGTTCGGAGCGCAAATTTGTGGTGCTCCGTGCTATCCCTCGTGACATATGACTGACGACTTCATCCGGTTTGAATCCATCACCAAGCGGTTCGCGGGCGTGACGGCCCTCTCGGACGTCACGCTCGCGATCCGCCGTGGAGAGTGTCATGCGCTGATGGGCGAGAATGGCGCGGGCAAATCGACGCTGGGCAAGGCCCTGGCCGGGATTCACCGCGCCGATGAGGGAAAGATTCTGGTCGAGGGAATCGAACGACGCTTCCACTCGCCGCGCGATGCGGCCATGGCCGGGATCGGCATGGTGCATCAGGAACTGGCGTTCTGTCCCGAATTGAGCGTGGCCGAGAACCTGAGCATGGGCCGGTATCCCGTGCGCGCGGGATTCTTTGTGCGCCGGTCGGAAATGGAGGCCAAGGCGCGAACACTGCTCCAGCAGATCGGCGTGGAGATTGACGTGCGCCGGGCCATGCATGAGCTGACAACCGGACAAGAGCAGATGGTGCAGATCGCGGCCGCTGTCGGCACCGGCGCGAAGATACTGGTGTTTGACGAGCCGACGAGCTCGCTGTCCGAGGTGGAGGCAAGACGGCTGTTCACCCTCATTGGCGAACTCAAGCGGCGCGGCGTGACGATGATTTATGTGTCACATCGCATGCCGGAGGTATTTGCCCTGTGCGACCGGATCAGCGTGCTGCGCGACGGAAGACATGTCGGGACATTGTCGCGGGCCGAGGCCGATGAAAGCCGCGTGGTGCAGATGATGATCGGGCGGGAACTGGCCGCGGAGGGAGACCTGCGCCCGCGGCCGGTGGAAACGCGCGCCGTGCTCGAGGTCCGCGGGTTGCGTTCGCCCGGCAAGTTCCGCGATGTCAGCTTTACGGTCCATGCGGGGGAGATCGTGGGCTTTGCCGGACTGGTGGGCGCGGGCCGCAGCGAGGTGGCCCAGGCGGTGTTCGGCCTGGATCCGCGGGCCGAAGGAACGGTAATCGTCGAGGCACGGACGTTGCCGGGGCGATCGATTACCGCCGCGATGCATGCGGGAATCGGTCTGGTGCCGGAAGACCGCAAGCGTCAGGGATTGGTGCTGATGATGGGCTGCCGCGAGAACTTCTCACTGGCACTGCTGGACCGGTTTTCCAGCCGCGGATTTCTAAAACTGGCACGGGAACGCACCGAAGCAATCGCGGCCTGCGAGCGTCTGGCCGTCAAGACGGCGACGATTGATACGCCCGTCGCCGCGCTGTCCGGTGGGAATCAACAGAAGGTCGTGCTCACACGTTGGCTGGCGCAGGGCGGCAAGGTTCTGATCGTGGACGAACCCACGCGCGGCGTCGATGTCGGGGCCAAGGCGGCCATTCACGCGTTGCTGTCCGACCTGGCGCGACAGGGTCTGGCGATCATCCTGATCTCGTCGGAATTGCCGGAACTGCTCAAACTGTCGACGCGAGTGCTGGTGATGCGCGAAGGGCGACTGGTGGGCTCCGTGACGGGGGACCAGGCGACCCAGGAAACGCTCATGCGCCTGATGGCGGGCGTGGATGCGGGGTAGGAAGGCTCCCAAGGCTTCGCGGTTGTCACCCCGCGCGTCGAACGGGACCGTTCCGGTATTCGCAACGCGGTGATTTGCAGCGTTCAGGCCGGCCTTCGCAGTGTGGATGGACGTCCCCTTCGGCCAGAAATGAAAACGAGCCCGGAAGGACTTCCGGGCTCGTCGAGTATTCAGTTGTTCTCTGGCTTGTTACCGGGCTCGCATCAGGGCACGCTCGCCGCGCTCTTTCCCGCGGTGGCGCCACGCCGCTGGGCCAGCATCCACTTGATTACTTCAGGATCGGTGTAGACGTCGTCCCAGCCGCCGTGGCCGAAGCCGGACGCCTCGGTGTACTTGGCGTTGCCGCCGGCATCGTTGATGCGCTTGCACATGTCGGACGAACCACCCGCCGGAACCAGGAAGTCCATGCTGTTGTGGAAGCACCAGATGGGGATCCCTGTCAGTCTGTCGCAGCAGTCCTTAGCCGAGAAACCCGCGATGGGGACGAGGGCGGCGAAGCGGTTCTTGTAGGCGGCCCCGATGATCCAGGTGCCCTCGCCGCCGTTGGACAGGCCGGTGAGGATCACGCGATCGGGGTCGACGTTGTAGCGGCGGGAGACGTCGTCGAGAGCGGCGATGCAGATGCGCTGTTTGTCGGGAGAGGTCCAGTCGTTGGGGGACTGGGGGAAGATGGTGATGAACTGCCAGGTGGCCGCCTGATCGCGCACGTGCGGGCCGATGCCGACGCCGAGATTCTTGGTGGCGTCGTTGCCGGATTCGAGCACGCCATGCAGGAAGACGATGGCCGGGTATTTCTTCTGCGGCGAGTAATCGCGCGGGATGAAGACGGAATAGCGGCGGTCGGTTTCGTCCACCTTGATCGTGAACTGCTGGAACCCGGTTCCGGGCGGGAAATCCCTGGTGGATTCAAACACCGCGCCGCCGGAATTACAGCCGCCCACGGCCAGGAACATCAAAGAAAAAACGAGGGCGCAGAGGCCCTGAATGGTTCGACGCATGAACAATCTCCTGCAAAATGGAAAGACTCTCTCATTTTCGGTCAGCGGGGGACTTTTACATGAAAATGACGAACGGGGGAAGTCCGCGCGGAGCGGTCCGGGGGAGCCTCGTCATCGCTCGATCAGTTTCAGCACACTCGCCGCCGGGACGCACTGTTTGACAACCATCTGCAGGTTGTCCTGGTGGCCGTTCCTGACATCGTAGTAGACGGAGAACGTGCTCGACACCATGCCCACGACGGCGCCCCGGTCGTTGAGGACCGGCCCACCGGAGGATCCCTTGGCGTAGTCGGCGGTAATCGCCATCATTGTCGCCCCGCCGGATGAGTTTGGCCGGGCGGGCATGATGAAATATCGGGAAACAATTCCTTCGGTCAGCGAATAGAGCATCTGGTCCGGGTGACTCAGCACGCGAATCTTCGTGCCGACGGGTGCATCGCCCTGGATCGGCAGCGGCCTGAAGACCGTGTCGGTGGCGTCAAGCTGGACGATCGCCACATCGCTGGCCTTGCTGGAGGCCAGAACCTGCTTCACCGGAAAAATCCGCCCGTCGGAGGTCATGGCAAACATGCCCTGTTTCGTGTCCTTCTTGTCTATGGCGATAACGTGATAGTTGGTCACGACGATGCCGCCGGCGCCGATGACATACCCGCTGGCCGCGGAAACGTGCCAGTTGTTGCACTTGTCGCACTTGTACACGCCGCCCATGATGACCACGGACGGCTTGACGGTTTCGTAGAACTGCTCGTCGGGGATCGGTTTGTCGGGACAGGCGGCCGGCGTCAGTTGGCACTTGGCGCTCTTGTCGAGTTGTGCCGCCAGGTCGGCCGC
>JANYKD010000323.1 GCA_025361735.1 Phycisphaerales bacterium | reverse complement strand
GGCGACGACCTGGCTGCCGAGCGCCCTGAACGGGTTGGCCGGCCTTTTGACTTGCATTGGAGCGCCGTTATAGTCCGGCTCATGCTTCGCCAGTTTCATCACTTGTTGACGCGGAATCGGCTGACCAGCCGCATGCAGCGGCGACTGGTCCACTGGGTCAAGGATCTGGTGGGGTGTCCGGATGCCTACCACGATCTGGCGCGGCTCTATCGGAAGGCCCGCGCCGCGGCCATTCTCGACATCGGCAGCCACGAAGGCAGCACGGTTCAGAAGATACTGGACTTCCTGCCCGAGGCGAAGGTCCATGCTTTCGAGCCAACACCGGAAACCGCCCTGGTCCTGCGCCAGCGCATGGCGTCACGTTCGAATGTGACCGTACACGAACTGGCTATGGCGGATCGTACCGGCACGCTCACGTTCTTCCGAAATACCGGGTCGCAGACGAATTCACTGCTGGACAATGCGAAAACGGCCGATCCGGCGTTCGTCCGCTGGCAGGCGCACGTGGCCGAGATCCAGGTAAAATCGATGTCGCTGGATGACTGGGCGCAACAGTACGAGCCGACCGGCGAACTCATCGTCAAGGCCGACATCCAAGGGGCCGAGAAACTCCTGGTGGCCGGAGGAAAGCGCGTCTTTGCCGAACGGGTCGCGGCGTTTTATACGGAAGTCTGCCTGCTGCCGCTGTATGACGGCCAGACGACCTTCTGGGAACTGCACCGGATGCTCACCGACGACCTCGGGTTCGCTCTCTTTGACATCTATCCCTGCGGAAAAGATGCGCTGGGGCGGGCGGCCTGGACGGACGCCATGTGGGTCAAGCCGCGGGTGTTGCCGGTGGAATCGTAAGAGGCACCTGCGTTCCCGGCCGCCCCCGCAGCCAGAGCACGGAGTAGACCTCCGATCTGAATACATCCGTGCAATCAAAGTCAGCACCGTTGCGGCGGATATCCTCGCGGAACATCTCCGACGTGTAAGACCCGTGGACCTCGATAACAATGTTGTCGACGTTGCGTATCCAGGCAGAACAATCGCGAAAGAGATCCTGTTCCGCACCTTCAATGTCGCATTTCAGCAGGTTGATGCGGCCGCCGGCGCCGGCGCCGGCCAGGAGTTCCGGGACGGTACGTGCCTCGACGGACTCGCCGCGCGCCGGCGACGCGGTCACGCGCACGGCCCACTCTCCCTCGGTTGCATCCAGGAACACCGTACCGGGCTTGGCGGCGACCGCCGCCCGCACCAGGGTCACGGCCGCCGGATCAGGCCCCGCGTCAACATTCTTCCGGCACAGCGCAAAATTGCGGGAGTCGGGTTCGACGGCGATGACGCGCGTGCCCGGAAAAAGGTGCTGCCAGAGGCGGGCGGTGTAGCCGACGTTCGCACCCAGGTCCAGGACGAAGCGGACATCGCGGAGGCCGGCGTTGGCCACCATCGCATACTCGCCCTCGATGAACACCTCCTGCAGCACGAGCCAGTCCGTGGAGCCCAGGCGTGCAAACAGCGGCCCGCGTATGCCGCGCAGGCTCAACTGCCGGATGGCGCCGTGGCCCGGAAAGAACGGCCCGACCCGCGGGCGGCGCAGCACACGGCTATAGAGCGCCCACAGGAAATCACCTGTGCTGCCGTAGAACTCGCGATCGGCAAATCGCTGCCGAAGGCGCTGCAGGAGCGATGGAGCGGCGGGACTGACTTGTGGTTGTTGCTGATTCATGGGACAGGTTCCGGGGCTTGAGCCAATTTCGGGGCCACTCCAATGACCGATGCCGCATGGCCGGCAAATTCGCTGAACACCTCCACAAACAGAACGCGAAGCAGGACGAAATGAAGTGCCAGCCCGACAAATATCACGATGGTCAATTTTACGGCATTGCCCGCCAATACGCCGGGCAGTAACGCTCCCACGCCGAATGCCGCGGCGGCCGCCAGTCCGGAGGGCACGAACGAGGTCACGTACAGCCAGCCGACGTCCCGCCAGGTTCCTCCGGCGACTTCGATTCCGGCATAAAGATTCATTGGGCCGTAAATCCCGAAGAAGATGGACACCGCCACCGCGACGGCGGTTTCCGCTCCGATCCATCCGGCGAAGAACACCATGACCACGAACAGAATCGCGTGCCAGAAGGCCATCCAGAACATGGTCCGGAACCTCCCCTGGGCCTGGAGCAGGCTGCCGGCCGGCGATCCGATCATCATCAGCGCCATTCCAAGGCTGAGTATCTGCAGCAGCGGAACTGCCGGATGCCATTTGGCTGCGAAAAAGAGATGGATGAACGGCCAGGCGGCGGCGGCCTGTAGCAAGGCCACTGGGACGCCAAGAACGGCAAGCATTCGCGTGGCGCTCAGAAAAGAACGGAGCTGCCGGGCGGGCTCGGCGTTCATGCGCGTCAGTGCGGGCATCAGCACGCTCCAGAGGTTGACCGTGAAGAGCGCAACAGCCTGGGTTGAGAGGTTGAACGCGAAATAGTAGATCCCAACCACCTCGGTCGTATGGAGAATCCCCAGGATGACATAGTCGCCCTGCGTGAATACGAGGTAGCAGACCCAAGTCGCAATCACGATGCCGCTGTCACCGATGAGATGGCGCCACAACCGGAAATGGGGGTTGATCGAAATCGGAGGACGCGTGACATAGAGCAGGACCAGCGACTGGCAGAGATTGACGATCAACCGCGGGAAGACAAAGCTGTACGCACCCGCGCCGAGCCAGGCGAAGAGCACGTTGAGAGCCATGGTGAGCGTGTTGGCGGCGAGATTGAATGCCGCCACGGATCGGAAGTGGAGATCGATATGCAGCCGTGCGAACGGCACGGTGCTCAGGGTGCCCAGGGGGGTTGATGCCGCAAGTAGAAGCAGCAACGGGATAAGCTCCGGGGCGCGATACACGCGAGCCGCAAACGGCGCGGCGATCGCCGTGGTGAGCATGCCGACCAGGGAAAGCGCCAGCGACAGCCAGAAGGCGGCGTTGGCGAGCCGGCGGTAGTGCAGTTGCCGCTGGATGAGAATTTCCTTGAGCCCGGTGTTGTTCAACACGCCGGCGAATGCGGTGACCGTGAACGCCTCGCCAATGAGGCCAAAATCCCGCTTGGTCAGGAACCAGGCGATGACAAGCTGACCGACGATGCCGATGGCCTTGGAACCCAGCGCCTGCACCACAAGCCAGATCATTCCGCGCCCCGTGCGGACGCCAAGTGAGGCTGTTGGTGCATGCGACATGGACATCTCCCCGGTTCAGCCGCCGATCGGTTTCCACCCATAAACCACCGCGCGCCGCAGATATGGCGCCCGCAGGCCCATCACAAAATAGCCGCGCGAAAACCGGGTCTGGAATCCCGCGTCCTTCAGCATACGGGACAATACGGCCGCGTCATCATGGTTGTGGTACGTGCAAATCGAGACGCGAAGCGATGGATTGGCGCGGAGCGTACCGGCCGCTCCTTCGAGCACGCTCGCCTCGGCGCCTTCGACGTCGGCCTGGAGAAAGTTCAGTTCGCCGCGGCCACGCATGAAGCTGTCCAGGCTCACGGAATTGTCCGTGTCACGGTTGGACATGAACTTCGGAACGATCTCGAACTTGCTCGGCCAGGGTCGGAGCGTCAGTGCCAGCGGCCGGTGCCACGCTGCGTTGGGTTCGAACAACCAGCCTTTGGCGACGCGATCGCGCACGCTTAGAGCGAAGATGCCGTCGGACGCCCCGACGAGTGCGATGTTGGCGTTGGGCCCAAGCAGGAAGTCGGGCGGCAGGTACAAATGCGGCGAGTTGGCGTGCTGCTCAATAATGGCAGTCTGCACCGACTTGCGGATGTAATCCTGCGTAAACTCCGGCGGGAAGTAGATGCGGTTGCCGTCCACCATCACGTAGGGGCACGATTCGGCGGCGTCGTGAAGAATCTCAATGCCCGCTTCGGGAATACCGTCCGCATAGTCGTATGGCGGCCGGGCGTTCAGCGGCAGATCAAGTTTCGGATGCCGCCTGAGATAGTCGAGAACCTCGGCGATCTCCGGATCGGGCGACTTGTCGTGCAGGCTGAGTATGAGTCCGCGAAGACGCCGCCGCTGTATGGCGGCCGCCATCTGGCGGAGCGGAGCAACGAATTTGTTGCGAATCATCGACTGTATCATGGTACTCTCGACGGACTTCGTTTAGGACAACCGCTTTCGCACGATCACTTGAACCATCTCCTGACCGATCCTGGCACCAGTCTAGACGCGCTCTGGATCAACTTCCGCACCCCGCTGCGCATCGCATCCCGCGGGTGGATTGTCACCGGCCCGGATTCTGACGCCGATGCTCCATTTACACAAATCCCCGCCAGCATGGGGAACAGATTGTATTCATCCAGGCATTGCAGGCGAGCTTTTTCCAGAGCTGGCAAGGCCTTCTCGTAGGTGCCATCCTCAATCGCGGCTTCAATCGCGTCAATGGAGCGATCGATGTCTGAGATACAGATGGGCAGTAGAGCGGCCGCATCAAAATAGCGGCCGATGTTCGGACATCCATGGTAAAAAGGAAAGGCGCCGCCGAGAAAGCTGTCGCTGAGCTTCTCGGTCCAGTAATCCTCGAACTGCGAATTCTCAATCGCAATATGATATTTGTACGGCGCGATTGCCTCTATTTTGTCATCGATCGCACGAATGCCCCGCCCATACACGTCGACCCGATCTTTCAATCGAGCCTTGAGCGCTTCGACGAACGCCAGGCGCAGTCGATGCCCGCGCGTCAGGGTTTGGTTGGATGAAATCACCGACAGACAGTGAGTCTTCTCGTAGCGTGCCGTCTTCAGATCGTCGTAGGTGAGTGGCGTGCGGCCGGCAATTCCGTGATAGGCGCCGATCCACCACGGGAGCGCCTGTTGCTGAAGGAGCAACGACGGGTGCCGGAGGTTGCGGTGACAGGTGATGACCGACGCAAACTGCTGGAGATAACGATCCGGATAGCGCGCCAGCGTCGGAGGTTCGCAGGTGACCAGAATGGTGTTCCGTCTCGGGCAGTGTGCGGTTTCCGACCCCGACAGGCTATCCAGCACGACCCACCAGTCGCAGTCCGCATCCTTCTGGTTGATGAGAAACTCGCATTCGCCCCAGACTCTTCCACCGCCCGGAAGCTGGCGCTCCAGCGGCCACGTCGGAAAATATGTCGAGATCCGGATTCGAGTCATCGTGCGCTCTCACTAGCATCGGCTTATGGCTTGCGTTCGATGAAGACTCGCAATGAGCCACTGTTATCGGCCGCATTGCCCGACTCAAAATGGCCCAGCCCCAGAATCGCCGTCGAAGGCGCCACGAATTCCACATCGGCGCCAAAGTGGAAATTGGGCAGAGTCGAATCAAGCAGCCCGAGCAACTGGCCCTCGCAGAATGAGCCGGTTCGTATTTTCGGATTTCCGTCGGCCGTGCTCTCGCCATCCGGACCCTGGCTCATCCGCCATTTGCCGCGTGCCCGAATTCGGTAGGTCTGTCCGGCAATCATCTTGAAGCCCGTCGGATAGTAGTTGGCCGCTGATGCCGGCAACACGAGCGCGCCAAAGCTACTGTTGTTCTCCGCATGAAGGAGCGCGCCGCGCAGACGGCAGAGTTGCTCGGCCGCGGCATCGTTGCCGGTGGACTCCGCCTCGCGCTCCAGCGCGTCCAGGTCTTTAAAGAATCGATCGCGGGCCATGCGAACCTTATCCCATAGCGGATCCAACACACGGAGCCGCCGTTCCGCTTCCGCCCGCGCGGCACGCTCGTCAGTGTCCCGCGAAGCCTCGAATGTCACCTCCAGCACTTTGCGGTAGGTCTCGGCCGCGTCGCGAGGACGCCCAAGCTTGTCCAGCACACGCCCCAATGCCAGTTGGTCCTGGTACGTCGCATCGGGACTCGCGGCGACTTCGCTCAGGAACACCAGCGCATCCGGAAGGTTCCCGGCCCGCACGGACTGCGCCGCGGCCTTGCGCTTGGCGTCAAGGCCCTTGTCGGCCGCCGGGGCGGCGCTGATGAGCACGGCCAGCATGCCGGCCAATACCAACTGCATCAGAGGAGCGAGTCGCTTCATGGGTCAACCTCCGTGGCCGAGTTCATTGAACCGGATCATATCAGCCGCGATCGGCACTGCACAGACAACACTGACTCTTAACCGCCGCCCAACCCGGCTCTACAATGACCCCATGCACTTCATCGACCTCGGCACAGCCGACTACCGCCCCACCTGGGCCATGCAGGAAGCCGCGGCCGATGAGGTCGCCGCCGGCGGGCAGGAACGCGTGTTCCTCGTGGAACATCCGCCCGTCATCACGCTCGGCCGCCGCGCGGGCCTGGAGAAAAATGTGCTGGCCGGCGCTGACTGCCTGGCAAGCCTCGGCGTCGATGTCGTCCACAGCGACCGCGGCGGCGACGTCACCTTTCACGGACCCGGCCAGCTTGTCGTCTACCCCATCGTCCGTCTCATCGATCGCAGGCTCTCGGTCGGCGGCTACGTCAAGCGTATGCAGGAAATCGTCATCGGCACGCTCGCCGACCTCGGAATCGCGGCCGAACTCGATCCGTCGGCCGTTGGCATCTGGACGCGCGACGGCGACCATACGGCCAAGATCTGTGCCCTGGGCGTACGCGTCCGCCGCGGCGTCACCATGCACGGCATCGCCCTGAATGTGACCACGGACCTGCGCTATTTCGAACTCATCAACCCCTGCGGCCTCGGCCGGCCGGTGACGTCGATCCAGCGCGTCCTCGGCGACCGGGCGCCGGGAATGTCGCAGGTCAAAGAAGCGATGCAGCGACGGTTGTTGAAGGGGCTTGAAATCGACGCGATTTCTGCATAATCCCCTAACATGCACAACACAACAAGCGCGTCGATCGGAAGCGAGACGTCACGCCGGCATTTCCTGGCCGCCGGTTCAATGGCCGCGGTGATCATGCTGGCCGCCTGCTGGGCGTTTACATGCCAGGCCCAGGACGCCAAGGCTGCCGAAACCAAGAGCGCCCTTGAGGCCGATCCCAAGGGCTGGGTGGATATCACGCCGGCGGCCGATCTGAAGGGCTGGTATCGCGTGTCCGTGCCGCCCACGGGCAAACTCGGCCGCGAACAGTGGCATGTGGACGCCGATGGCAAGACGCTCGTCTGCGATGGCGACGGCGGGCATGACATGCTGCTCATGGACAAAGAATTCAGCGACGCCATCTTCCACTTCGAGTTCTGCTACACCAAGGTCGAGGGCAAGAAGGGCTACAACAGCGGCGCCTATGTCCGCAACTCCAAGGATGGATCGATCTGGCACCAGGCCCAGTTCGGCGATGCCAAAGACGGCTACCTGTTCGGCCAGACCGACAGCGCCGACGGCAAGAAGAAGAATTTCAACCTCGGCAAAGCGGTGAAGGACATGCGCGTGAAACCGGCCGGGCAGTGGAACACCATGGAGGTCAGCGCCCGCGGCAAGACCCTGACCCTCTGGGTCAACGGCGCCGTGACCTGCCAGTTTGAAGAATGCGGCACCCCCAAAGGCCGACTCGGCCTGGAGGGCGAAGGCTATCGGATCGAGTTCCGCAACCTGAAGGTCAAGGAACTGCAGTAGACGACGGCTGTTTTCAGCCCCAGAGGTGCGACATATCGTAGCCCATGGGCGCAAGCCATGGGGAGAATTCTTTTTTGGGCGCGCGAAATTCGCCGGCGGATTCATAAGTGCTTGTGTTTAATGTGGTTGGGATTTTCGGGAGGCGGGCGGAGGCCGGAAAAAGTGACATAATACTAACCCAAAACTGACATAGAACTGACCGAAACTGACATGGATCTGACGTGTAAATGACCAAAACTGACATGGATTTGACGTGGAATTGACGGGCCGGACGCAGCGGAACGATGAAGGCGATCTCGGCACTGGGAACTATCAACTGGCAACTATCCACTATCAACTTCTGCATCTGATTGTTAAAGAGCGAACGGCGCTGGCACTATAACATCGTGCGAATAAGAATACAATTGGAATATTCGGAAAATCAGGAAATCATTTCTGGTGTTGCATGCGGGGATCGCAGAATTGGTCGCTGAGCGGAATCGGACGACGGGCCATGCCGGATTGCGTTGGCACGGAGCCTACAGGTGGCGGGGTAATCCCATTGCTGCCCACGGTATTGTGGTTTTCGAGAGATTTTTGCGGAACGATATTGACATTACGATAAAATAGTGTATCTTGTAGTCATCCCACAAGGGTGGGCGCTCTTTAACAATCGTTGTTCTGTGTCGACGTAGGACTTCTGCCCCGACGTGTTCTTGCCCATCCGGGCCAAACACTTCTTTGACTCCCTACCTAGATGACGTCGCTCGATCACCCCAAGTGTGTCGGTTCGTCGTTACCAAGGTGTCGGAATCGCGCAGCAGATCCTTTTCTGCGGTTGCCGAAAAGGATCTTCAGAACGGGGTGTGTCCAGCATGTTGCTGGGCAGCCGTTCCTGAAACGCCAGTTCATTCGAGCTGGCAGAAGTCGTTTTACTAAAGGAGGTCCTCATGGACCCCACGTCCCCGCAGAGCGGAGCCGTATGGCTCCCGATTGTTGAAGTTGACTTCGTTATTAGTGTCCTGTCAGATGACAAGACGACGAAGTCACTCGTTGGCGTTCAGCGTCATGTTGTCGAAAAGGTGAGGCAGTTGCTGATGACAGCAAAGCGAAACCAGATCGATGGCCAGGTCAAGTTGGCTTGGACAGACGTTGGCTTGGTGCTCCAAGCAACGGCCCTGACTATCGACTGGATGGGCGACCTCATCCATTTCCGGCTTGGTGACGATGAATAGCTTTCAAAACACCCCTTTTCCAGAAATTAGACGCTCCCATGCTTCACATTGGACGCGCAATTCGATCTTTACGGACTCAGCTTGGCCTCAGCCAAGGCTCGCTCGCGCAACGCGCGGATTTAAGTGCTTCCTTCTTGAGCCTCGTCGAATCGGGACGGCGGGCTGCAAGCCTCAAGGTCACGGAGCGGATCGCCGCCGCACTCGGAGTGCCCGTGGACGTGGTCCTCTGGGAATCCATCGAGCTTCCTGCGAAAATGACCGAGCGGGACCGGAGAACGTGTGAAGTTGCGAAACTCATTGTGAAACAGGTTCTTGCGCATGAGAGGGGAGCCGCCAACAATTCGTCAGAGACTTGACCCGGTTGCATGTCAGTGGCACGACCTGGCCGCGTTCTGCTCGTGCGACGAAACCAGGCTGCGGGATCTTGTGGAGAGAGCGCCGGGGCTTTACAGCCTGCGGAACATCCCCAAGAAGAGCGGCGGCACCCGAGTGATTCGTCCTCCCGCCCCTGTACTTCGGGACATCCAACGGTTGGTGCTTGACCGCATATGCACCATGATACGCTTCCCTCAATGGATGATCGGCGGCGTGCCCGGGCGCTCTGTGTTCGAGCATGCCCAGCCGCATGTGGGAAAGTGCGTCGTGGCCACCCTCGATATCAAATCGTTCTTCCCGAGTACGACTGGGGCCATGATTCAGCAGGCCCTCGCTGCGCTAGGTTTCGGCGGGCAGGCGCTGCGTGCACTTCTGCGATTGACATGCTTAGACGACCAACTGCCCCAAGGAGCCCCCACAAGTTGTCTTCTTGGCAATCTCGTGTTGGACGGTCAAATTGATCGCCGCATTCACGCAATTGCGCGCAAACATGGCATTGCGTTCACTCGGTACGTGGATGATATCGCACTGTCAGGCGACCATAAGACGGCTGGCATCGCCGGGGCGGCCAAGGATATCATCCTCGAAACCGGTTTCGGCGTGTCGCCGGAGAAGTTCCACGTTCACAAACAAGGTGAACAACAAATCGTGTGTAATCTCGTCGTCAATGACAAGTTGCGCCCCACGGCGGAATTCATCAATGAGGTCGACGAACTCATCTGGCTCTGCCTCGAATTTGGGGCCGAGATTGTGGCGGCAGATACGGGCGTCAAGGTTCTCGCATTGAAATCGCGCCTCAACGGCAAAGTGAACCATATTGAACACGCAAACGCCAAATTGGGCCGAAAACTCCGACGACGTTTGTACGGGATCCAATGGCACTAACGTGGATAGGAATCGGGCATCGGGCCCAGAAATGGAATCCGACGAGGACGCAGCGAGTACGGAATGAGCCACCTCCGCGCCCCGTGTCATTCCTCTCGCCGAATTCCCCGCCTCTTGGAATACTCCAGTTTCCAGGCGTCCATTTCCGTGCCCTTGACGCCACCCCCGTAGCGTCTTAATCTGCACAGGGTTGTATTCATCGTCCGTTCATTTCGAGCGGATCTTCGTGCAAAAGGATGACAGATATCTGTCGCTGAGCGATGAACGTCTTTATCAGTCATGCCGCTACGGACCGAGCCTTCGCACAGCGCCTTGCCTCCGCGCTGAAAGAACACGACATAGACGTCTGGAGCGCCGCGGAGATCCGGCCGGGCGATAATTTCGCAAAGGCCATCACCGACGCTGTAAGCAGAGCCGACGTCATAATTCCGATCCTTTCGCGAGCCTCTGCCGGAAGCCCGGCAGTAACCGCCGAGATCGCGATGGCTGTGGCAAGTCGGCTCGAAGGAGGCCGCAAACGAATTGTACCAGTTCTCGCCGATCGTTCCGTGGAAGCACCTTTCTTTCTTCGTGACCTGCAATGGGTCGATCTATCCGACGACGAAAAATTCAGCCACAACCTGGCGAAACTCCTGAGTGGATTGCCTTCGGACCAGTCCTTAGGTTCAGACGAAACTCAATCTCTCAAACGACGCGGCGAATGGCTTAGATTACAGCGCGTTGTTCTCGAAGCCGAAAGCGAAGCAATGGAGATTGGCCTACGCCGCCAGTTTCGATACATCACGCGGACACTGGTAGCCGCATCTGTAGTCGGGTTGCTTGGAGTCCTCGGATTTGCCGCACTCCGAAAATTCGGCGGCGCGAAAGACTCGATTTCTGTTGCGTTTTCAATTCTCTCATTCATCGGTGGCGCCTTGATGGGACCGATGCTGCATTACTTCTGGCAGGGGAGACGCGGCGATGAGTAAAGACTTGTTGGCGGTTCAGATTGAGCGCGCCACGGAGCAACTCCGTCAAGAGCGTGAGGTCTTCGAGCAGCGGAAGAAACACGACAATTTCTGGTTTTTCTTGCGTCTCGTGATGGGTTACGCGTCTGTGGTATTGCTGATCGCAGTGATGGCGGTCGCGTCATATATCCTCTTCAAGAATTCGCAATTCCCATCGTCCGTTGTGATTGCCGCGGGAGCCTCGCTCTTCACTGATGTCCTCGGTATGCTGATCGGGGTCTGGAAGATCGTACTGAATCCGAAGACGGCGGCTGGTGCAGCGCCAGTTACAAAGATTAAACTTCCTGATATTCTGGATGAGATAGCGACCGGCGGCGCTGCGCCTGACGGTGACTGAAGCGGGGATTGCGCCAAGCAAGCTCGCGAAAGGAGAGGAGTGAGACGGGGACACACATAGTGAGCATTGAGCCGCTATCTACGTCCCCGTTGAATTCCCAGACGCCTCTGCAAGTGGGGCCAGCGTGTCGCTGGCCGGGGCTTCAAGACGGCTCACCCTTGCAGGCAGGCCAGCGAAACGCTGGCCCCACTTTGGTTGCCGACGGGCTTGGCGGCGTGGTGTAGGGATGCTTCCTCCGACCCGCCGGGGCGGGATCTCATTGCCGATCCAAACCACGGGTTGCGGCGGCCGGGGCCAGTCTGCACGCGTGGCTACAGTCCGGTCGCCCCGCTGGGGCTTATGCGAACGTCGCGATGAGCTGAACAGAGTCGCAGAGCCGTCCCGGCTCTGTGTGGTTCCAATCAGCGGCGAGACGCCGCTGCCATTGTCACTATCCTGCAAATGCACCCATTTGCGTGAGAGCCTGCATGAGCCTCTTCTGTCTCGGCACCACAACGAAAATGACCAATTTCCCAGATTAAACCCTTGACAACCACTGCTTACTATGTTATGTATACGTCGGCGTGTTCTTTCATAATCGAATACTCTTCGCCCCGGACCCGCCTCGCGCCGGCGGCTCGCCCGCAACCCTCGCGAACCCTTCCGCAATCAGAAATGATCGGGACGTGGTTGGGACTGAACGGGACGTGGTTTGGACGGGGTTTGGACTTGGTTTTCCGGTCCGCTGGCGGCCCCTGCCAGCGTCTAACCTCTTGTGCCGCAACCGCTTGTGAATGTCCAGACCTGTCCAATGCCCGCGAGAACTTCTTTTCATACGAAGCCCGTCCCGCCATCGGCCATGTTGGGAGAATCCATGCCCAACTGCGGATAAAGGCAGAAAAATGGGAGGTGAAAGATAAACCAGATGGGATGAGCGCATTCATTTTTCACCTGCCATGTCTTTGCCAGCGATCCGACTTCCGGGCAGCAGGAATCCTCGCAGGCTGTGAAGATTCTGATGGATTTGGCGGATGAGCAGAAGACTGGATTGACGGCTCTGATCCGGGATATCCGGGTTATCCGCGGTTGGTCGTCTGCCCTTCTTCGCAGGGCAATCGCATGCAGTGGGGCCGACGCCCTCGTCGGCCTTCCCCGGTTGCTCCCAAGCGGCCGACGAGAGCGTCGGCCCTACTTATCGGCGACTTTGTCCTCCACATGCGTTTGCCCTGCTTTTCTTCGTGGCCTTGGGCGGTTGGGGCGTTCGCGGCTGAGGGCGGAATCACAATGTAGTCAGTAGTCAGTAGTCAGTAGTCCGTAGTCAGTAGTCCGTAGTCAGTAGTCCGTAGTCAGTGGTCCGTAGCAGTAGCGTCGGCCACCGATGATCGACGACCGATCACTGATAACCGATTACCGATCACCGATCACCGATCACCGATCACCGCTGTCCCCTCAATCGCCTATCTCGCACGAGCACTTCTGACAGACAAGGACGTTCCGCTCGGAACCAGAAACCGGTGGCTCGAGCTTCAGGTCGGCCATAAGCTGCGCGGCATCCCACGTCGGGAGAAGGTGGATTTCCATGGGCATGTCGGGAGCGCGCATGCCGACGCGGCAGACAACGTGGCCGCGCCGGCGAAGCTCCTCGAGGGCGGGGCGGAGATGGTCGCAGATCTCCTCGTCGGCCGTGTCGTCCAGCCACTGGTGGTGCTGGCGGTGACGAGCTCGAACGACAAAGACCATCACCACCATGGCGGCGATGATGCCGGAGTATTTGAGGATGATCCACGTTTCGGGCATAGTCACAACGTCATCCAACCAAAGCGGATTAAACACGAAGTCACGAAGACACGAAGCGGTATCTGGTCATGGGACAGTCTACGTTCCAAGCCCAAGGAAACGTGCGGAAACAACTTCGCAGAATGCCCTCACCCCAACCCTCTCCCGGAAGGAGAGGGAGCGGGAGGAGCGCGGAGTTGTTCTCGCACGACCATTAACCATCCCGATCAACAGAAATCCAAGCATGATATCCATCGCTAAATCGTTCTCCGATGCCAAGCGCCGCTTCGTGTCTTCGTGACTTCGTGTTTAAGAATTAGATGTTGTCCGGAATGATGTAGGGCGCGCGATATTCGCGCTTGACCAGGGCGTTGGCCTGGTCGGCCAGTTCGCCCGTGAATCGCTCGGTGTTCGGATCCAGTGTCAGCATCGCGCCCATCGTCGGGGGTTCCTTGGCGAAATCGACGTTGTTGGCCTTGAGATGCTGCTCGAACGCCGCCCAGGTGTCGGCCGCGATCTTGTCGCCCTTGATGATGTCCATGATCTGGTTCGAGCCCATCTGCTTGCCGATGCGATGCGAAATCGCGGCCATGTGACACATCGAACTGGAGATGTGGCATTCGCTCAGCGGCGCCGTGATATCCGACTGCTTGCGAGTGCGCATGGCCTGGAAGAAATGGTTGGTGTGCTTGGCGGAGCCATCCTGCACGAACTGCTGGATCTTGTTGTCCTTGTGGTCGTAGGACCAGCCGCCGTTTTCGCCGCCGGTGTAGTAGCCGCCCTCGCAGTGAACATAGACACCCACGCGCGTGCCCTTGTACGCATCCATGACCTTCTCGTCGGCCTTGCGGAAGAGGTTCCGCACTTCGGTGATGACCGGGATGTCGTAGCCCCAGACCGAAATCTGCGTGTTGGGCGTGGTGCCGTCGTCGTCCCAGAGGAACCGGCCGCCCACCGAGAACACGCGCGGCGGCAACTTCGGGTAGCCGAGAATCCAGCGGGCCTGATCCACCTCGTGTATGCCCTGGTTGCCGACATCGCCATTGCCCGTCGGCCAGACCCAGTGCCAGTCGTAGTGCAGATTCTTCCGCATCAGCGGCCCGGCCGGGGCCGGGCCACAATGCAGGTCATAGTCGATATTCGCGGGAATGGGCTGCGGCCCGGTGACTTTGCCGATGCTGCTGCGGTCGCGGTAACACATGGTGCGGACATACTGCACCTTGCCAAGCTTGCCCGCCTGGATGTAGTCCACCATCTCCTGGAAACCCTTGTCCGAACGCCGCTGGGTTCCCGACTGCACCATCCGGCCATATTTCTTCGCGGCCGCCATCATCTGCCGGCCTTCCCAGATGTTGTGGCTGATCGGCTTCTCCACATAAACATCCTTGCCCGCCTGGCAGGCCCAGACCGTGCCCAGCGCATGCCAGTGGTTCGGGATCGTCAGCACGACTGCGTCGATTTCCTTGTCATCGAGCAACTTGCGGATGTCGGTGTAGGTCTTGGCGTTCTCGCCAAGCTTGTCGCTTTTGGCCTTGCGATCGGCCAGGATCTTCGCGTCGCAGTCGCACAGTGCGGCAATGCGAACGTGTGGGTTGTCGCGACATTCTTTCAGGAGCGAATTGCCACGTCCGTTCATACCGACGATCGCGACACGGATGTCGTCGTTGGCGCCGATGGGTTTGTCCTTCGCGGTCGATGTGCAACCGCCGAGTGCCGACGCCGCCGAGGCGGCGAGAAAGAAGCGACGCGAGATGTGTGGTGTGCGCATGGGCTAATCATACCTTCGCGTCGGCGTTGGGGAAGACTCGCTGGCGCGAAGGGAAAAGGAAGAAGGAGAAAGCGATGTAGGTGCGATTTATCGCACCGCATTTGCGTGGACACCTATGTCGTTCGATATCACCCATGGTGCGATGAATCGCACCCTACGCAGCGTTCATTTCTCCGCCGGACGCGTCGTGGGCGTGGGTATCTTCCCCGTGAGGAGCAGCGGCGCAATGAAATCCCGGGCAAAAACCACCCGCATGGCGCAGATGTGCGTGCCGGCATTGCCGTAGAGCGGAAGCCATTCATTCCTATAAGGCAGAGGGACGAGCTTGCCGTACTGCTCCTTGTCCGCGTTGGCCGGGCAGACAAAACCGTGGAGCCCGGCCGACTCGCTTTTGACTCCGTCAATGGTCCCGAAGAGCCTCGTGCCCGTGCCGACGACGATGTCGGCCGGGCTGCTGAAGACATACAGCCTGCCCTTGACGTGTTTGAGCGCCCGCGTGAGGTCGTATTGCGGTGAGAGCGCCGGGGCGATCATGACCAGCGTGTCGATCTGGAGATTGTCCGGGAGCGACTCCAGCGTCCAGACGGCCAGCCCACAGCCGCCGGAATGCGAGGAGACGATGACGCGCTGATCGGGGTTGTTGCGGATGTGCGTCGCCAGCAATTCGGAGATCTTCTTGGCGCGGGCGATGTTCTCGTCATGGGCCAGCAAAGCCGGCAGGCCGATGTCGCCGTCGGTCCAGTCGTACATGCGGTACTCGGCGTCGACACCGCCGGCCTTAAGACCGCTCAACAGCCATTGTTCTGTGATGCGCTCCCCACCAATGCCGGGCAGGTGCAGGAAGTACGGCTTCTGCCTGGCCTGTGCACAAGCCGGAAGCGTGAATGCGAGAATAACGAGCAAGAGATGGCGAACGCGCATAGTTGAAACTCAGGACTCGAACAAAAAAGGTAACTACTCGGGAATCCGTCCACTCATTTAGACGTCGGATTCAACTCGATATTCGAATTTCGGATTTCGAGTTTCCGCTCCCCAGTATACCACGCAGGCGATAAAGGGTTCAAAGGCTCCTGAGCCTCAGAGCTCAGGGGCCGCTGACGCCCTCTCCTTCCCTGCGGTCGACGAGATGGCCGGGCAGGAACGGGACGACGACCAGCACCAGCGCGGTCGTCCCGGCATTCACCCAGACGAGATTCAGGAAGTTCTTGTTGAAATGGTCATAGAGGTAGCCTCCCGACAGATTGGAGAGCATCAACCCCAGGTTCCAGCAGGTGATCATCAGCGAGTAGGCCAGCGCCTCGCTGCCCCGGGGGGTGGCACGCGAGGCGATGTCGAACAGGGGCAATTGCGCGAGCGTCAGCCCGAGCCCGGCCGCGCCTTCGACAATCATGGCCGTGTTTCGTGAGCGATATCCCAGGTACGCCAGGTTGCTGGCAACCGTGCAGACAATGGCCAGCGCCAACAGGGTCCGCAGCCGGAATCGCCTGCAGAAGAACGGGTAGACGAAGGACGCGATCAGGCCCATGCCGCCATAGAGGAAGCCGAGGTTGCCGATGAACTTGTTCGAGAGCTTGAGCGTGTCGGTCTGGTAGTAATACAGCGGCGTGCCCAGGCCGGGGGCGACCTGCACGAGGAACAACAGCGCCCCGGTGATCCACAGTGTTTTCGACAGGCCCACGTTCTTGAGTTGCATCCAGGCCCCGGACAGTGCATCGGCGCCTTCATCGGGACGTCGTTCCGGCGGGGTTTCCCGCAACAGCAGCAGCGTCACCGGGACCATGGAAAGGAAGAGCGCGCCCCCGACGATGGTTGTCCAGAAGAACGGCCGCTCGGCCAGGCGCCCCCCGATCGGATCCATGAGCAGGTAGGTGACGTTGATGAGCACCAGCCGCAGCGAACTAAACCGCCCGGTGGCGCCGTGTGCCTGCGCGCCCTCCACGAGTAATCCGCCGATGACTACGCTCGCCACCGAGGCCAGGACATTGAACGCAAACGCCGTGGTCAGCAGAATCAGGTACGTCCGCGGCACGATCGCCATCGCCAGCCACAGTATTCCAGCCCCCAGCGAACTCAGCATCAGGTAATAACGTCTGCGCGATCCGAACAGCGGAAACGCGTCCACGACGAATCCGGCAATGAACTTGAATGACCAGGGCGCCGCCGCCAGTTCGACGAAGGACGCCACGACCGTCGCCGACAGCAGCATGTGGTTCTTCAACAGGTCATTCAGCGGGATGCGCCCGATGCTCTTGGTCTGCCCGAGCGTGGTCACAAGCAACCCCCAGCCCACCAGCGTCATGTATCGCTGCAGGCTCATCGCAGGAGCAGGCCGAAGGCGCTCAGAGTCGAGGACGGTCGGGGTTGGATCATCCATCGGCTCGCTCGCCTCAGTAGAGTTTCGTGGCATGGGCATCTTGCCCATGGTGTCGGTACTCCGGCACATCCTCGCTGCCGCGAAAGACGGTCACATGCGTTCACCGTTCGTGCTTCAGTTTGATTCGGATTCCCAATTTCAAATTTTAGATTTCAGATTGTGCATCATAGCATTTCGCCCATCGGATCCGCGCCCAGTGTCCCGACCAGTTCCGCCAGATAGTCCGCGTTCTGCACCCGCTCAAGCTGCTGGGCCGCGTAGATCCGCCGCTGCGTCAGCTTCATCGCCGATGCGTCGGCCGTGTAGCGAGAGTCGTCCATGACCTGCTCCAGGTACGCCACATGGCGCTGCCAGAGCCGGATGTCGCGCTTCTGTCGCGTCGCCAGGCGCCGGCGATACCACTCGCTGGCCAGCAGGCTCTCGCGCGTGAACATGTTGCGCACGTCGGGATGCCCTGCATCCTTGCCCTGCCACGACCCGTTGGCCATGATCTCCAGCAATGCCTGCAGTGGCGGGCAGGCTTCTTCGATGGACCCATCGTCGAAGTAGCCCCTGGCAACACGCTGCTGGGCCTCGGTGATGTTCTTGATCCCGTCGACAAACGCATCCAGATCCTGCTTCTCGGGCTTGAGCATCTCTTCCTCGAGCACCATGCCCGGATTGTCGAAAATCCGGCCGAAGAACATCTGCACGAACTTGTAGGTCATGCGCCAGCCCAGCCGGCTGGCGAGAATCCGCTCGCCCTTATGGTCGAAGTCCGCGAGCCGCTCGAGCAGCCCGTTCTCGATGAGCCACCTGGGGTTCTGCTCCTGCGCCGTCAAGCGGCACCAGAGCTCCGGCACGAGCAAACTGATGTCGTGCTCGACCTTGATCCGCGGCCCGACATAACCCGCCGCCGTCGAGAATCCACCCAGACCCGTCAGTATGAAGCTGACCAGCGCCGTGTTCAGATCGGCCGTGGTGCGAACCGCGTTGAATGGTCCCTTGGTCAGCGCGCCTTCGCTGCCGACGCCGGTGGTCGAGGGGCTCTTGCCGGTCAGCGAACAGACAAACTCCATGAACAGCTCAGGCAGTTCCTGATAGTGAATCGGGTTGTACACGGCCAGCGGACGGATTCCCGGCTCGGGCGGATTGTTGCGCCGCCCCGTCAGCACCGCCACCACGGGAATGTGCACCGGCTTCTCCGGCGGAATGGCCCGGAACAGACGCACGCCGCGCTCGGCGAGATAGCGGTCAAATGGCTTGGCCACGTCCGGCCGGATCTGCAAGTACCGCGGATTCTTCGACGGCTTGCCATCCACCATACGCGGCTGCGCCGACGAAACAATGTACCGTCCGCCACCCTCGGCGAAGCTGCGCAGGAAGTCCCGCATCACCGGCGTGAACTCTTCCAGTTCCGTCGCATAGGCGGCCATCTGCCGCACCTGCTCGCGCGTCAGCGGCTCGAAGTTGGAGATGAAGTTGGCGCCCTGCGCCAGGTCCGTCTCCGTCTGGCGGTCCAGCCCGCGCACCACCGCGTCGTCCGGACGCTGGAACAATCGGTACTCGCAGTTGGTCACGAACTTGACGCTGACGCCGTCCAGTTCCGACTCGTGCAGATTCTCCAAAAACCGCTTGGGAACCACGACCGATGCCGTGATGTCATCTTCCGTCTGCACCTTGGCGGCGGCGATGAAATCCTGCCGGGCCTTGTACGTGCGCCAGGCTTTGTTGTCGCGAAAGCCCACGCGCAGATACGTGCCGACCAGCTTGCGGCCCTGGTATTTCAACTCGTGCCCCGGCACGCCGTTGACGATGTCCACGCTGAAGTGCTCGCGCCAGTTGTCCCCCCAGTCGGGCGAGGCAAACCGCTTGATCACGAAAATGATCGGCCAGATGTAATTGGGCACCGACTTCAGCCAGGCGTTGTACGGGTCCTTGTATTCCGGCGACGGCGTCAGCAGCTTGATGACGCTGCCGAGCGAGCGTTCCGGGCTGAGCACCGGCCGGCTCGACCGCTTGCTGTAGTCCGGTTTTTCCTTCGACCCGGGCTTCCAGCGCGTGGAGAAGTCGCGGTTGAACACCTGGTCGACCAGGTCGATGTCCTTCTCCATGTCGGAAACGAAGATCGGACCATACAGCATGTAGTCAACCAGCGACTTGCTGATCTCGCTCTTGCCGCCGCCGGACACCGTGCACGGCTTGTGGCAGAACACGCCCTCGCCCATCACGCCCACCAGCCGCCAGCTTGGCGCGCCGGGGTGCTTTTCCATGCGCACCTTGTAGCCGCATGGCGTCATGTACACCTTGCCGGGATACAGCGGCAGTTCGCGGTCGATCCCGTCCTTCTTCCAGGTGACTTTCCGGCCGGGAATGCTGATGTGGACGTCCTCGCGGACATAGATCAGTTCCGGAAACTTGCGATCGACGCCGTAGCCTTCGGGCCGCACGTCAATAAACCCCGCATAGTCGCGGGCCACATCCTCGAACGTGCGATCGTTGTAGCGGCGGTTGGCGCCGTCAAACTCCTCGCCGATGCTGTAGCTCGCGTAGGCAATCGCCCCGCCCGCGTGTTCCTCCTCGACGTTGCCCATCAGATTCGCGGCGTAACTGATCTGGGTCTTCACTTCCTTCTTGCAGTAGCCGAAATAGTTGTCGGCGATGAGCGTCACGATCACGCCTTCGTGCGTGCGGCAGGTGATCTTGAAGGCGCTGCCCTCGTTGTAGAGTTCGTTGCGGTCCTTCCAGCACATGCCGTCGCGGCGCTGGCGCTCGCTGGCCTGTTCCCACGGCGGCAGCCCCAGTTCCTTCTTCGTGCATCGCGACAGATGGGGCGCCAGGATCACACACCCCGTATGCCCGCTCCAGTGTTCCACATCCAGCCCCGCGTCGTTCTCGGCCAGTTGCGGATCGCCCCCATTGCCGAAGATCGACTCCACGAAATCCAGATTGCTGACCAGGCTTCCCGGGGCGAAAAAGCGGACCTCCATCGACTTCTCGGGGCAATACCCCGGCACCTCCGGGCACACCACCGGCCGCAAGAGCAGGGAAACCCACGCATGCGCCGGCGCGGGCATGTTGGCCGTGAACGGCAGGATGAGCATCTCTTCCGGCGGACTGATCGCCCGGTGCAGCAGCTCGGCGAACACCCGCTTGGGCACCGCCTTCTTGTCCCAGGGAATCGGCAATCCGCCCTCGGCGACATGAAACGTCCCCGCCGTCGTCCGGCGATCACTGGCCGGGTTGTGCAGCACGCCATTCTTCACGCGATACGACCGCACCAACGGGCTGATGAACGCATCCCCGTCGGTCGGCAGCGACAGCTCCCGGGCCATCCCATAGCTGACCAGGTCAAACGTCGTCCCCGGCAACCGTGGCCGCTCAGCCATCCCCGAATCCGCCAGATGCCGTCCAAGATAGTCCTCGATCCGCGAGTCGGCCGGGCACCGATGGTCCCCCAGCATCCGCCGCTGCGTCTGATACCGGTCGAGCAACCCGTGGGCCACATGGAAGAACCGCTGCTCGTCATCCTCCACCGGCGTGGGCAGTCCCAGCGTCGCCAGTTGCAGGTGGATCGACCAGACGAGTTTGCGCCGATCCTCATCCGATTGGGATGCCGGCGCGACATAAATTCCAAGGGCCTTCTCGAGGTCCAGCATAAGTGTTCCTTCAGTGGATGGCCGCACATGATCGCGCCCATCCGATTCCAGCGGTTGTCCTCAATGCGGCAATAGTATATGCCCTCTGCCTCGCCCCGCACAACGCCCGGCAAAAGCGCGATGCACAGATGCTACCGATTCGACGGCGCGGCAGGCGCAGGGGCGATGACGATGAACACGCCCGACCATAACGGGAGCAGGCAACAAAGGAAGAGAAGCAAAACCACACCCGCCCCGCGACTATCGCCATCGGCAGTCGGAGTAATGGCAAATAACGTCGGACCAGCGCCCGCGGCCAATCCGGCAAGGAACGACACCCCGAGGCCACGCATCGCGAACTCGCCGCGCAACACGCGGCGGCGGATCACGATAACCACAAGCAGGACGATTGCCTGCACGCCGGTGGCCATGCCCACAACGATCATGGCAATTGGGACGGCCCATTCGGCCGCCTCCGAGTTGATCATAGAGAAAGTAATGGCAGCGGGCACGAACCCGCCAAGAAAGACCCCCAGGAGGTTGAGGGCGGCAGTAAGCAGAAGTTGTGGCCACTGGCGCGGGCCCGCCACAGGGGTGTAGTAGTCGAGAATGGGCGGGTCGTGCGGCAATCGCTGAAATCCAGGAGATAGTCAACGGGTCCACTCATCGCGAAGTGACCTTTACTACAGATCATCGCACACCTGCACGGATGTTTTCAAGCGATTGTTCAATTTCCTTGGCTGGACGACGTGTTTCGGCCCACGCGCTCGATGCCCGGCAATGGGATTATTGGAACCACAGAGACCAACGCGGACGACGAATGACCGTTCGCGAATTGATCCCACAAGCCCAAGACCATGAGCGGGCCAACTTCGCCAATCCGCCTCGACAACCAGACACATCTCTGTGCTCTCTGTGGTTCACCACCATGTCTTAATCAACTCCTCGCCGGATTGCCGAACTCTGTCCACCGGCCCTCGCCCCAAACCAATAGCGATTTGCTCAAGTTGTGCGTGCGATCCTCGACGAGACTGGCTTGCCGGATCACTTCGCGAAGCACTTCCAAGCCCGACATGGACGCACTACTAGTTAACAATACCAAATTCCGCATCGGTACAGCAACAACCAACTTGCCATTGGGCAAGTTCGCAGAGGCGGCGTTCCAGTACTCAGGAACCAGCAACATGCACGCCTCCATGTCGTAACCGCACTTCAACGCGAGGACTGATGGTTCTTCAGGATCGCCCACATACTCAATTGGCGGCATATGTTCCATGAGGTTCCGAATGGCACGCTCGTGAAGCGATTCTACCGACATTCCGAGCCGCGTCAGATCTCGTTGCATGACACTCTGAAATATCTGCGGCAAGTCGAACGAGTACGCGACAACCAAATCGGCAACAAAGGGCATCGTGACTGGCCTGTCGCTGGACTTGTCGCTCAATGTGGCTGCCGCCGCCAGGAAGTGCAAGTGCTTGATTCGTGGAACAATCGTTTCCGCCCCCGGTGCCACTTCGAAGGGTACGTCTTCGTGACGCTTTTTCTTCTTAAAGAAGCCGAACATGCTTAGCCTTTCTTTACGGCCTGCTCAAATCGCTCACGTTCAGATAGCCTCGCTCGAACGACGTTGACTGACGCCCGCCCAACGCATCGGTAGCTCGTGACCATTACCCTTGACTACCGATAAGCATATATCCTACAAGAAGGGACCGGATAGTCCATTCCTCTTTGGCTCGTCTGCCTTCCTCAGGGCATCACTTACCCTTCATCCCCCAGCCTCGAACCCTTGAACCCTCGAACTCTTGAACCCTTTCCCCCCTTCCCGTAATATCCGCCCCCTGTTTACGGACCCTTGTTCACCCGTTAATTCGTGCAAAGGAGAGCAATTCAATCATGCTCAAAGGTAACGCTATCGTAGGCCAGTCCGGCGGCCCAACCACCGTCATCAACTCCTCCATGGTCGGCGTCGTCGACGCCGCCCTCAAGTCCAAGTGCATCCAGCGCATCTTCGGCATGCGCTTCGGCATCGAGTGCATGTTCGACGATTTCCTGCTCGATCTCGGCAAGGAATCGCCGGCCACCCTCAAGCTCCTGCGCAGCACTCCCTCCAGCGCCCTGGGCTCCACCCGCCGCAAGCTCATCAAGGCCGAAGCAGGCAACAAGGAACAGGAAGCGGCGAGCAAGAAGGAATTCGAACGCATCCTCTCCCAGCTCAAGAAATACAACATCCGCTACTTCTTCCTCATCGGCGGCAACGACACGATGGACACCATCCATCGCGTCACCGAATACGCCGCCGAGACCGGCTATGAGATGATCGGCGTCGGCATCTGCAAGACCGTCGACAACGACCTCTTCGGCACCGACCACACCCCCGGCTATCCCTCGGCCGCACGCTACGTCGCCCTCTCGGTCCAGCAGGGCGGCCGCCTCGCCCGCGACATGCAGCGCGTCGACCCCTACACCATCTTCCAGACCGTCGGCCGCAGCGCCGGCTGGCTCCCCGCCGCCTCCGTCGCCGGCAAGCGCTCGCCCGAGGATCCGCCGCACATCATCCTCATGCCCGAGGCCCCCTTCAAGAAGGAGGACTTCCTCACCGCCGCCCAGGCCGCCAAGAAGAAGTACGGCTGGGTCTCCATCTGCTGCGGCGAAGGCATCACCTACACGGATGGCACTCCCGTCGCCCAGGCCAACAAGCGCGACTCCCACGGCAATCTCGAGTTCGGCAACAAGGGCGGCAAGTGCGCCGGCCTGGTCCTGCACGAACTGCTCCGCGATGAACTCGGCTGGCGCGGCGAAGCCCAGATCGTCGAGTCACTCCAGATGTGCGCCTCCGACCGCGCCGTCAAGCTCGACTTCGACGAAGCCTACAACGCCGGCCGCGAGGCCGTGCGTCTCGCCAGCGCCGGCACTTCCGGCGTCATGGTCACAATCGAGCGCCTCTCCAAGCCCGGCCAGCCCTACAAGTCCGGCTTCGGCACCATCGCCCTCAAGGAAGTCGCCGTGGAGGCCAAGCCCATGGACAAGAAGTACATCACCAAGGACGGCATGTTCGTCACCAAGGCGTTCATCGACTACGTCACCCCGCTTGTCGGCCCCATGCCCGAGTATGCCTCACTGACGATCAAGAAAGCCAAGGCATAACCGAGCAGGAAAGACCCCAACGGGGTCTGAGATTTCAGCCCAGGGTTGGGCGCAGCCCTACCCTGGGTGCAATAGATCAACCAGTAATCCACCCTGAAGGGGTGGCGGAAATATCCCGCCAGCCTTTCAGGGTGGAAAGCTTTGTGGACGTTTGTTGATCGCGGCATCTCGCCAGCGAACGCTACGAGCCATCTCACCAGACGCGAAGAGCCTTCCTCTTCGCGTCTGTCTTTGCGCCCGCCTTCACCCCAGGTCCCCAGATCCCCGGCGTGGTCGATTCATCGACCACGTCCCCACCCCGATCAATATCCCCAGGCGCGCGCAACCCCGAAAACACCCACCCCCAACGCCCACCGACCTCGGTCGGTGAGTCCCACCCGTTGCTCCGGTCGCGCCCGTTCTTACACCCACACCCCCGATCCCCGCTTCCCCGGCGTGGTCGATTCATCGACCACG
>JANYKD010000290.1 GCA_025361735.1 Phycisphaerales bacterium | reverse complement strand
TCCTTACGTTTTAGCAGCTTGCGCATGAACTGCTCGTCGCCTTCGCAATCATTCACGGTGACTCCTCTCCGCCTATCAAGTACCGGCACGAGACCTGGTCTGGCCCCCTGTCATGCCGCCCGGTCACTTCAACGCCACGGCCTTCGTCCCCTGCGCCTTTGGCAGATCCACGACAACTTCCTTCCCGCCGACGGTTACGCGATGTTTGCCGAAGAACGCCCGCACTTCGCAGCGGCCCTGGGCGTCGGTGCGGCCGTGCCATTTTGTCCACCACTGGTTTAACACCAGGTCGTGGTAGGCCGTCGCGGCCGGCAGCGGGGTCCAGTCCTTCTGGAAGAGGGAACTGGCCGGGATCCAGTTGGCACCTTCCCAGAAGCCCCACATGAGAATGCCCTCGACGCGGGGCTCGGCGAAACAGATGCGGTAGTAGTCGACCAGGGCCTGGGCCTTGGCCTTTTCCTCGGTGTCGGTCAGGCGCAGGTTGCGGTCCTTGTAGAAGCGCGAACGCTGGCCGGGCATGTTGAACTCGGTGATGCGGATGGGCAGCTTGAACTCGGCCAGTTTCTCGAGCGAACTGCGCAGGACCGCGGCATCAAACGTGTCGCCGTGCAGATGACCTTGGGCGCCGATGCCGCCGATGGGGACGCCCTGGTCAAGCAGGCCCTGGATGTGCTTGACGTAGTCGTTGAGCTTGTTGCCGGTGAGGATGTCGTAGTCGTTGAGAAACAGAACGGCCGCGGGGTCGGCTTCGCGCACCCACTGGGCCATTTGCCTGGTGATGTCCTTGCCGAGGCGATCCTGGTAGTAATTGCCGTGGATCATCTCGTTGTTGAGGTCGTATTCCGCGAACCGGCCCTTGTAACGCCGGCCGACATCCAGCCCGCGGTTTTTGAGAACCTCGCGCAGTTCATCATCGGGTAACTGCTTCATCCACGGCTGCACCATGTTGGGCACGCCCCAGTAGATGTTGTGCCCGCGCAAGGGGAGGTGGTTTTCGTCGGTCCATTTCAGGATGGCATCGACGGTGGCATAATCCACGTTGCCTCGCTTCTGTTCCATGCTGTGCCACTTCAGGGCGTTCTCGGTCACGGCCGAGTTGAAATTCGCGAGGAACGTGGCCAGGTATTTCTCCCGCTCCTCCGGCCGCATCGCCCTGCCGAACGCCTGGCTGGTCAGGGCAGCGCCGAACCAGAACTCGTGGCGCACCTGCTCGACGACGACCTCGATGTTGGGCGCGGCCTCGATGATCAGCGTGCCTTTGCGATGCTTCTCGATGGCCGCGTTGGCGTCGCGGATCAGATCGGGCGCGGTGTCCGCTGCCCGCACCATCCACGGCAAGGCGGACAGCAGAATGGTGATGACGAGTAGGGCTCGTCGTTGACAGAACGTGGCGAGAGCCGATTGCGGGAATGTCGGTTGGGGTCGCATGGCCGCCAGTTCACTTTCGGGCGCCCGGCGTGTCAAGCGACATGCAAACCCTGGGCTAAATTCTTCGGCCCCTTCAGGGCCAGGACCGAACCGCCGAGCGTGTCGTGGATTCGTGGACACTGCGGTCGTGAAGCGAACGGCGCGAAGGACAGATGGACCGTCGATTTCCAGGATTGATCTTGGATGCCATGGGCAAGTACGCTTGCCCATGGCATCCAAGCAAGTTCAATACCCTCCGCTGCCAATCGCGCCGGATTTCGAACCCCCCTGCTGTCCCGATTTCTCAGCGGCTTCACGCCGACGGTATTCATCGAGCATGGCGGCCGTCGCCGTCGCTCCACAGCGCGAGCCGCCGAGATCGCGGACGAGAATCAGGCCGTCGAGATCGCGTACGCCACCGGCCGCCTTGACCTGCACTTTGGCCGAGCAGGATTCGCGCATCAGGCGTAGATCGTGCTCGGTGGCACCCTTGTAGCTGTACTTGCCGTCCGGGCCTTTCACAAAGCCGTAGCCGGTGGAGGTCTTGACCCAGTCGGCTCCGGCTCGCTCGGAAATCTGGCAGAGCTTGCGCTTGAAGTCATCGCTGCTCAGGCCAGCGCCGCCGGCCGTGAGGTAGTCGTTTTCGAAGATCACCTTGACCTTGGCGCCGTGCTTGTGGGCCTCATCGCAGACAGCCTTGATGTCGCGCTCGACGTACGCCCAGTCGCCACCGAGCGCTTTGCCGATGTTGATGACCATGTCGATCTCGGCCGCCCCATCGCGGCAGGCGAGCTCGGTCTCGTAGCGTTTGGACTCGGTCATGCTGTTGCCATGCGGAAAGCCGATGACCGCGCCGACGAGAACGCCGCTGCCCTTGAGCAACTCAACGCCGCGCTTGACTGCGTAGGGCTTGATGCACACCGATGCCACGCCATATTTCGCGGCCACCCGGCAGCCCTCCTCCAGATCCTGGTCCGTCATGGTCGGATGCAGAAGCGAATGATCGATCATCTTGGCCATTTGTTCGTAGGTGTATTTCATGGTGTTCACACAAAGTAGGGTTTGAGGATATTTCGGGCGACCCGCAGTGCATTCTGGCGGCCTTCGAGAGTCTTGCCAAACGTGTCGTCTTCAACTTCGATGCACACGTCACCGGCATAGCCGATCTCCGTGAGCGTGGCCATGAACTTCGCCCAGTTCACATCGCCATAACCCGGAATCCGCGGCTGATGCCACTGCAGTGGAAACGCAAATGCCCCGACTTCGTCAAGCCGGTCATGCTGGATCTTCACATCCTTGGCATGCAGGTGAAAGAGCTTCTCCTTAAACTCCTTCAGCGGGCGGATCGGGTCCATGAACTGGAGAATGAAGTGCGACGGATCGTAGTTGAGGCCGAAGTTCTTGGACGGGATGTCGTTGAACATCCGCCGCCAGATGACGGGAGACGTCGCCAGGTTCTTGCCGCCCGGCCACTCGTCGCGCGTGAAGGACATCGGACAGTTCTCGATGCCGATACGGATGTCGTGGTCTTCGGCAAAAGCGATGAGCGGCTTCCAGGTCTTGAGGAACCGCGGCCAGTTGTCGTCAACCGTCCTGGTCCAGTCGCGGCCGATGAAGCTGTTGACGTTCTTCAGCCCCAGCATCTCCGCGGCGACAATCACCTTCTTCAGATGATCGACGCATCGCTTGGCCGCCGCGGGGTCCGGGTCCAGTGGATTGGGATAGTAGCCCAGGGCCGAGAAGCCGACGTCGTACTTGGCACGCAGGGCGTTGACATCCTCGGCCCGATTCCTGGTGAACCCGGCGACATCAACATGGGTGACCCCGGCAAACTTCCGGTCGGCCTTGCCGACCGGCCAGCAACACGCCTCGATGCAGGCGAAGCCTTCCTCGTGAGCAAAGGCGAGCACCTCTTCAAGCGACATCTCGGCGACGACAGGCGTCGTAAACCCAAGTTTCATGGCGTTGCTCCGCAAAGAAGGAAAAAGGCAAAAGATAAAAGGTAAAAGACGGCATCCAGGCGCGCCTCTTCCTTTTTCCTTTTACCTTTTTCCTTCTACCTTCCTTCAGACCTTGACCCACGCCTGCTTCTCGTTGCTCTCGACGATCGCTTCGCAGACGGCCACTTCCTGGGCGCCGTCGGTGGCGCTAGCGAAGAGGCCGCTCTTGCCGCCGGAGACGATCGTGCCGTAGATCGAACGGAAGTTCTGCTTGAACGTGTCGGGGAATCCTTCGACGTGGCCGCCGGGATAGTCGGTGAAAGGCGCCACGTCAGGCCCGAAGACCGGAGTGCCGCGGACGGCGGTCTGGTTGGCGGTGTCGCGATTGCCGAAGTGCAGCATCTCGGGATCCTCCGAGCACCACCAGGCCGACTTCTTCGAGCCGTAGAGCTCGACGCGGATGCAGTTCTTCCGGCCCGCGGCCACCTGCGACACGCCGAGGTTGCCCCGGGCGCCGTTGCTGAACCGCAGCAGGATGCTGGCGAAGTCCTCGGTCTCCACCTTGTACTCGGCATATTTCATCGCGGAATCGGCCTTGGAGAACGACTCCACCTCGCCCAGCGGGCGGCGGCGCGTCTTGTGGAACGTGGACATGTCGGCCAGCACCGAGGTGATCTTCGAGTCCATGATGAACGAGACCGTGTCCATCCAATGCGTGCCGATGTCGGCCACGGCGCGGAGCTTGCCGCCTTCCTTGGGCAGCAGGCGCCAGTTGTAGTCGGTGTCGTGGAAGAGCCAGTCCTGGAAGTAGGAGCCGTTGACGTGCATGATCTCGCCGAGTTCGCCGCGCTCGACGAGCTTGCGAAGCTGGAGCACGGCCGGGTAGAAGCGGATGTTGTAGTTGACGGCGAAGACGGTGCCACTGCTCTGGGCGGTCTTGACAATCTCGGCAGCTTCCGTGGTGTCCATGGCCAGCGGCTTCTCGCAGACGCAGTGCTTGCCCGCCCGCAGGGCGGCCAGGGACATCTCGCAATGAAAGCGATTGGGCGAGGCGACGTGGACCACGTCGATGTCGGCCGACTTGAGCAGTTCGCGATAGTCGCCGAAGGCCTGGGGGATGCCCAGCTTGGCCGATGCCGCGGCCACGCGATCCGGCACATCGGCCAGGGCGACAACCTGCACGCCCAGGCGACGGAGCCCCTCGATATGCACGGGCCCGATGAAGCCGGTGCCGATGACGCCGGCGCGAAGTTGGTTGATCTGTTTGGTCGAAGACGAAGCAGTCGTGTTTGTGGACATGAGCGGGAGTCTAAGGGACGCCGCGGCTGTCCGTCAATTCGCGCTAAAGTGGGGCCAGCATCTTGCTGGCCCTTTGTTCCGCCAAAGATCGCATCTTGCCAGGCTAGGCCAGCGAGACGCTGGCCCCACTTGCATCAGTGACTGCGCCTGCTATGTTCCCCGCCACACAGCCAAGGGTTTGCCGACATGCACAACTACTCGACCGATCAGCGAACCGTGATGACACTCGATGCCGGGGGCACGAATTTCGTATTCTCCGCGCTGCGGGCGAACCGCGCGGTCGTGGAGAGCTTTGCGTTGCCTTCCCATGCAAACAACCTGGAGCGTTCGCTGAGGACCATGGTGGAAGGATTTCGCACGGTCCAGGCGCGACTGGCCGACAAGCCGGCCGCCATCAACTTCTCCTTCCCGGCACCGACGGATTACGCCAACGGCATCATCATCAGTCCGCAGAACCTGCCGGCTTATCGCGATGTGGCCGTGGGCCCGATGCTCGAAGATGAGTTTGGCCTGCCGACGTTCATCAACAACGACGGCGATTTGTTCGCCTATGGCGAGGCGGCGTCGGGGTTTCTGCCGTACGTCAACGGGCTGCTCGAGAAGGCCGGAAATCCCAAGCGATTCCGGAACCTGCTGGGCGTGACGCTCGGGACGGGCCTGGGCGGCGGCATCGTGCGCGATGGGCAGTTGCTGGCGGGCGACAACTCAACCAGCGGTGAACTCTGGCTGTTGCGCCACAAGTTCGACACGCACAGGAATGCCGAAGACGGCGCGTCCATCCGCGCGGTCCGGCGCGTCTATGCCCAAGTCGCCGGGATACCGACGGCAGATGTCCCGGAGCCCCGGGTGATCTGCGAGATCGCCGAAGGCCGCCGCGCCGGCCATCGCGCTGCCGCGACAGAAGCGTTCCGCCGCCTTGGCGAAATCGCCGGCGATGCCATCGCCCAGGCCACGGCCCTGGTGGACGGCCTGGTGGTGATCGGCGGCGGCATTTCCGGGGCTCACCGCCAGTTCCTTCCGGCGGTCATTGAGGAGATGAACGGCACCTACCTCGCGCCCGACGGCCGGCGGTTCCAGAGGCTGATTTCGCGGGCGTTCAACCTGGAGGATCCGGCCCAACTGGACATCTTCCTCAAGGGCCGGACGAAGGAACTTGCCGTGCCGGGCAGTGGCCGAACCGTGCGGTTCGATGGCCTGCTCAGAGTCGGCGTCGGCATCACGCGCCTGGGCACCAGCGAGGCGATCGCCATCGGGGCTTACGCGTTCGCGCTGGATCGGCTGGACCGTGTTTCTTAAGGCAATAAATCAGTTACACAAATGGCAGCAATGCGCGTGTGATCGACCACCAATTCAATCGTCTGACCCTTGGCAAATACTTCCCGCGAGTTGTAGCAGGGCTCGTCGGCGCTGGAGTCCGGCAGGGTCATGACCTCAACACAGTGGTCGGGAAGATTGATGATCCAATAGACGGGTATCCCCGCCCGGGCGTAGCTGCGGAGTTTGATTCCGCGGTCACGTTCAAGCGTCGCATCAGCAACCTCCACGACGATTCTGACATCGGCTGACGCGGGATGCCGGTCGGCGTAGTCACGCGGCTGGCCGATCACCACGGCCCCGTCGGGCTCAGGCTCGCCATCCTCAAGCGTGATCGGTTCCTGCGCGCGGAAGTGCCAACGGGGTGGCAACACGCTGTCGATCGCCGTCGTCAGCAGGCGAACAGCCAACGGGTGGTTGGGTTTCTTGGGCATCTTCAGAACCAGAATTCCCTCAAGCAATTCGACCGGGTCGTCACCGGTAAGAATCCCCGCATCGATCATCGTGTGGTACTGTTGCACCGACAGCCGAAACACCGGTTCGGGGGGGGGGCCAGGCGGAAGTTGAGCCGCGATGCTCGACATGATGACAAGTATACCCCATCAAACCGCAGATTGTCAGTAGTGTCGTTACACGGACACCAAAGAAATACTCGCCCGCCGGAGCGGAAGTGGCGTGTCATTCCGGCTGCTTTGTTCATCTGGTGTCTCCGGCCGCAAAGTCCCACTGGTCGATCGGGACGAGCCGCGTGTCACCGCGGAAATCCAGGACGGAATCGACGCGATTCTCTCGTGCCCAGTCGCGAGTCAGCGGCTGGCCGTCGGGCAGGGGCAGGAAGAAACTCTCGCAGGTGCGCTGGAAGGGACCGTCCAGCCAGAGCCATTGGGGCAGCACGCCGTGCATATGCCAGATCGGCGGGATGTACGCGCCGACCATGGCCACATGGTGGCCGTAGGGCACGCGGTCGATGGCCTGCTGAAAAGGAAGAATACGCTCGCGGTAGATGTGAATATCAAAGAGCTTGCCCTGGGCGACCAGCCCGATGGACAGGGCGTGCATGAGAACGACGGCGAGGATGCCGTAGCGCAGGCGTGGAGGGCGCAGGAGTCGATTCAGAAGGAAGCCGAAGAAGACTGAGCCGATGGCCAGGTGCATGCAGGAATAGTGCCAGAGGCCGCGATAGGCGAGCAGCGGAATCAGGACAACGAGGTAGAGCAGTGGCCAGAACAACTGGCGGCGTTTGTCGGTGTGGGTGCGCCAGTAGATGGCGAGTCCGAGCAGGCAGGCCGGCAGGAAGATGGCCTCGCTCAGGGCGAAAAGGCCCTGCGGCGTACGCGGTGAGAAGAAGAGGCCGGTGTTGTGCCAGGAGCTCTGGAAGAATCCAACGAGCATGTTCGAGGCATCGTGCCAGTAGGTCTGCACGATCTGGGTGTAGCTGTGGTTGCGCAGAAGTTGATTGACGGCTTGGGAATCCTTCTGGCCGGGTGTGTAAAAGAACCAGAGTTTGAAGAAACTGATCCAGTCCATCTTCAGGTTCCAGAGGAACAGGGTGGCGGCCGCGACGACGACATACCACCCGGCCGGCACCAGCCGGGCACGGAGGCGGCGTCGCAGAGGCCGCGGATTCTGTTGGCGCTGGACGAGCAGTTGGAGCAGACCAAACGCGGGCAGCAGGCCGCCAAGCTGGATCTTGGTGAAGAAGGCGCAGCCCGTGCAGATGGCGGCCAGGGCGATCCACGCGAACGCCCGGCCGCGTCGCGCTTGGGCGAGGGCGTCGTTGGCATTCCAGAGCGACAGGGTCACGAAGAGAAACATGGACACGATGATGGGTTCGCCGGAGAGGCGCGTGCAGAAATAGAGCGTGAAGAAAACGGTGGCGTAGGCGAGGACTCCGAGAAACGCGGCCCGGGCATCGACAAACCGGCGGGCAAGTGCATAGAGGGCGTGGAATGAGATGATGTGCCAGGCCGCGATCATGTAGCCGGCGAAGATGAAGAGGCAGCGGAGGTTTTTGGCCCAGAAGAGCAGGTATGGCGCGGTGGTGCCAGTGGCGTGGGCGACGGCATAGACGACGCGGGCGAAGATGGCGATGGGGAGTTGGAGCGTGAGCCCGGGATGGCCGGGGAATGGGGGATAGGTTCCTGAGCGAAAGAAGTAGAGCGATGACGCGACATAAGGTCCGCCCGGATCGGTGTTTTGCCAGAACTCGACGCCAACGACGAAGTTGGTCCAGGCGCCGCACGGGGCGAGATGGAGCGTGACGGCGGACGCGGCCAGGAAGACGAGGTCGAGAATGAGCAAGGCGCGCCAGCAGCGGGCTTCGGGGAAAAGCTCGGGATGCTCTGCGGTGAGGGGTTCAAGCTGGTGGCCGGCGGTGGTTTGCATGGTGTTTTCGTTTTCCGCGAACCGCTCGCCGCATCGCCACTCGGTGCATCCGCCTGTGGCGGCAGTTTCCCGGGCACGATCTGACGGCCGGCCGGGAGTTTACGCAAATCGGGGCTGGAAAAAAAGTTGAATTGGGGAGGGGATGACGGTGCCGCAGCGTGTCGAGGCGATGGTACGCCGGCGCTGTCTGTTGCCGAAACAATGCCCGTGCCTTCCATTTTGCGCTTCGGCGACGATGATGCGGTACCTGAACGGGAGATCTGATGGGTGAGTCAGACCAAGCGGCAAAGGTGCCAGAGCAGTGGGATCTGTTTATCTCGTATGCCCGCGATGACAACAAGTCCGGGTGGATCAGCGCATTTGTCGATGCGCTGGTGGGGCAACATGCCACCTTTGCAGGCGAGCGCCGGCTGCGCGTGTTCTTTGACAAGCAGAGCATCGGTGGCCTGCATGACTGGCGCTTGCGGATTCTCGAAGGCATCACCCACAGCCATGTCTTCGTCGCCTTCATCTCCCCCGGCTATTTCGCCAGCGAATGGTGCCGCCGGGAATGGCGGACGTGGATCGACCACGAGATCGCGGCGCACACACTCTCCGGCAGCGCTGCTCCCATCTACATTGTCGAGGTGCCTGGGCTGGCCGACAAGCCCATGCTCGACGAACACGCGGTGGCGAAGAAGGTCGCCGAACTGTGCTCGCTGCCACAAGACATGCTCGCCGAAACCGCCACCGTCGTCCGCCAGATGCGCCAGCGCCAGATCAACACCGTCCGGCCGTTCTACAACGCCGGCCTGGAAGCCTTGCAGAAGGCCGACCTCACCAAGGTGCTGGACAAACTGGCCCACGAGGTGGACGATGCGTGCCAACTCGCCGAAATCGGCGGCCGCAGCGTCAACACCGTTCCTCGTTACAACCGCTACTTCTCCGGGCGCGTCGAGGAATTGCTCGACCTTCGCCAGAAACTCCAGGACAACCGGGCCGGCGTGATCACCGGCATTCACGGCCTGGGCGGCGTCGGCAAGACCGAACTGGCCTTCACCTATGCCCATGCGTTCGCCGGCGTCTATCCCGGCGGCCGGTTTCTCATCCCCTGTGAACACCAGACCGGCCTGCGCCAGGCCGTGCTGAAAATGGGCGACTTTTTCGGTCCGGCCATCAGCGAGGAGGAGCGCAAGACCTCCGACCGCTACTTCCCCGCCGTCGTTCGCTGTTTGCGTGAACGTATCGAGAGCAAAGGCGCGATTCTGCTGGTGCTGGACAATGTCAACAGTCCCGACCTGCTGAGCCGCGAGCAGACCAACCACCTCACGGTCATCGGCCCGAAACTGCACCTGCTGGCCACCACGCGCCTGCCTCCGGACGAAGAAGCCGGAGGAATCAAGTGGCTTACTCTGGGCGAACTGCCCGAAGACGATGCCCTGGCCATCCTCGAAAAACACCGCGCCTTCACCGGCGAGGCCGAGCAGCAGGCCGCCCGGCAGATCGTGCGGCGTCTGGGCGGCTTTGCCATGGCGGTGGAACTTGTGGGGGCATATCTGGCGGCCCCGATCCACTCGTCCGTCACTTACGCCGCCTTCCGCGATGTACACCTTGCCGAACTGGACGAAGTGGCCGCCGATCCCAAGACCAAACTGGTGCGCCACAACCACGAGAAGCGGCTGCACGCAGTCCTACTACCGACGCTGCAATCCCTAAGCCCGGCCGGGCGAAGGGCCATGGATTATGCCGCGCTCCTACCGGCCGACCTGGTGGCGCTCCCTTGGCTGAAGGCTCTGGTCAGCGCCGACTATCCGGAAGTGGCCCGGCCGGCCCAAGGCATCGGCGAGAGCGCCTGGGATGGACTGCTGGACGAACTCTGGAGTCTGGCCCTTCTGGTGCGCCGGCGGGAAGATGGCGTGCGTGATGGGGATTGGCCGCAGCAGACCACAGATTCGGCGGGCCGGGTGGTGCGGGTACACCGGCTCGTGCAGGAACTGGTTCGTAAGGAGTGTGGTGCGACCGCTCTGGCCGAGAGGCAGGCTGCAGTCGACCAGTTCATCATCCAGCGAGCGACGGTTCTGGAGAAGGAAACGCACTGGCAGGAAATCCGGTGGGAGCTTCAGCCGATGCAAGGCGTGGCCGAACTGTGGGCGGATACGGGTCACGAGCCTGCATCTTGGCTATGCGACTGCGTTGGTAATCGATGGCACGCTCTGGCCGAATGGTCGCTGGCTGAGTCGCTGATCGAGCGGGCCTTGGCCATCGGCGAGAAGAGCTGCGGCCCGGAGCATCCCAATGTCGCCACATACCTGAACAATCTGGCCCGGTTGCTCCAGGAGACCAACCGCCTGAGCGAGGCTGAGCCCCTGATCAAGCGAACCTTGGCCATCTTCGAAAAGTGCTACGGACCGGAGCATCCCAAGGTCGCCACGGCCCTGAGCAACCTGGCCCAGTTCCTCAGGGCCACCAATCGTCTAAGCGAGGCCGAGTCGCTGATGAAGCGGGCCTTGGCCATCGACGAAAAGAGCCACGGACCGGAGCATCCCAAGTCCGCCACAGTACTGAACAATCTGGCCGGGCTGCTCCAGGACACCAACCGCCTGAGCGAAGCTGAGCCGCTGATGAAACGGGTGGTGACCATCTTCGAGAAGAGCTGCGGACCGGACCATCCCAACGTCGCCACGGCCCTGAGCAACTTGGCTCAGTTGCTCCAGGACACCAACCGGCTGAGCGAGGCCGAGCCGCTGATCAAGCGGGCCTTGGCCATCGACGAAAAGTGCTACGGGCTGGAGCATCCCGACGTCGCCATCGGCCTGAACAACCTGGCCCAGTTGCTCGTAGCCACCAACCGCCTGAGCGAGGCTGAGCCGCTGATCGAGCGGGCCTTGGCCATCTTCGAAAAGTGCAACGGACCGGAGCATCCCAAGGTCGCGGGAGCGCTGAACAACCTGGTCGCGTTGTACTATGCCACCAACCGCCTGAGCGAAGCCGAGCCGCTGATCAAGCGAGCCTTGGCCATCGCCGAAAAGAACTACGGACCGGAGCATCCCGACGTCGCCATCGCCCTGAACAACCTGGTCGCGATGTACTACGCCACCAACCGCCTGAGCGAGGCCGAGCCGCTGATCAAGCGAGCCTTGGCCATCGACGAAAAGAGCCACGGACCGGAGCATCCCGACGTCGCCATCGGCCTGAACAACCTGGCCCAGCTGCTCGTAGCCACCAACCGCCTGAGCGAGGCCGAGCCGCTGATGAAGTGGGCGCTCCATATCTGCCTGGAGAGCCTTGGAATACAGCATCCGAACACACAGACACTCTTGAACAACTACGCCAGCCTGCTGCAGGCCATGGGCCAGAGCCCCGATCAGGTCCGCAACGCGCTGCGGGACCTGTGTCAGCCTTACGGTATTGACCTGGGGAATGCCGGCGGGCAGTCGGGAATCCGCCCGTCACCCCGTCTTCAGGCGGTCATCGAGGAACTGATGCGTGACCCGTCGAAAGTGAACGAGATTGCCGCGAAACTCCAGCGCGAAGACCCGGCGTTGCTGGCGGAAATGGTGCAATGGATTCAGCATCAGCAATAGAACGTACACGATCTCTGGGCCGCTCAGCGCCTCAAACACGCCTAGACCTTCGGCCAGCGGCGTGATGACAAGGCCAAGAAGTATCCCTGCATGATCCTCAATGCCCAGTTGCCTGTCACCGGGCGCTGAAAACCAGCCAGTCGTGGGCGCTTCAAAACCAGCCACTTTGAGACCAAGGAGATTTGCCGTTTACGGTTAGTTCTTTTCGCGAAAAAGGAGCGAACGGTCAGATGGCGAATCAACTCAAGATGGCGGATATACAGGCGATATTGTCACTTCATCGGCTCAACTGGTCGGCCCGGCGGATCGCCCGGGAACTGAACATAGACCGGGAGACGG
>JANYKD010000289.1 GCA_025361735.1 Phycisphaerales bacterium | reverse complement strand
CTGCAACCGAGCGCGGATGCCGGCGATGACTGCCTCCGTTGTCCACCGCTGTCGCGGCCTGTGCTGGGGCGTAGCACGAATAGCTGGTTCCCTGACTGGTGGGCGGTCTGAAAGCTCGGTCGGCCGATGGGTAGTTGCTTTGGGGTCCAGTCCTGCGGCGTCCACCGCCGCCGCCCAACTGCCGAAGAACCTCTGCCCCGCCTCGACCAGCGATCGGGGTTGGGTGGCTCTCGCGGCCAGCGATTCGTTGCGCAACGCACGGGTCAAGATGGCCTCGACGACCCGCTCCCGCGTCCACGGGACGACCCGCTGGAGTTTCGCAGGATCGACGCCAGCCGCCAACACCGCCTTGGACCAGGACCCAAAAAGTCGGCGCGCCGCCGACAGCATGCTGCCATAGCGGCGTTCCAGTTGTGTTGTGCTCAGTGGACGATGACGCCGAGACAGATTGCGGATGATCATGAGAATCTTCGCCGGCGGCCACTTTTCTCCGCAGTTGGCCCGTTCTGGCGGGATGCCCGCGGCCTGGATGGCGTTCCGCCAGGAGCCGAAGACTCGCGAACCCGCCTGGTAAAGGGCGTGGCTGACGCCAGGCTCGCCGGCCGTTAACGGCCGCCCCTCCGCCTCGCAGGCCAGAATGTCGTGGATGATTCGCTCGCGCGTCCACTTGTTGCGCATGGCATTAACCTCGTGCATCAGCGATTACCGCCTCAAACCGTACCACGATATCGGCGTGATGCTGGTCCAGATATTCCCGGATGCGGGTGTTGGTCAGCAGCGACCGCGCATAGATGGCCAGACGGAGCAGGTCGATGGTGTACTGCTTGTAGAGTCGCGAGTAGAAGTCGTGTTTCTGCTCGGCGTCGGCCAGTTTCTTGAGCAAGTCATTCTTCCGTTGCGTGGTCTTGTCCCACGGGTTGTTCTTGCGGCCGCGCGTGTCGCGCTGCTGCGGCGGGGTCTTCACCACCAGCGTTCGCACGAAGGCGGTGCTGTAGTCCTTGTGGCCCTCCATCGCATCGAGAATCTCTTTCTGACGCGGAGGCTTCACGTGTGTGAACTCTTTGGCGCAGGCGCGATTGATCTTGCCGTGATCGAATGCCGTAGCCACATCCGCGTGCAACTGCTTGAGCAGCGTCTTCTTCAGTCGGTGGGCAAGGCCAGCAATTCCCAGGGCGGCGGCAATGCTCGCTTCATCGACTTCGGCCAGGGACTTCTCGATCATCCGGTGTTCCTGCACCGGCGAGACGCGATTGACCATGCGGTTGCCGGTGAACGCCTCACGCTGTTGGCGGATGATGCAGGGCGCCATTTCAACGCCCATTTCCAGTAGTGCCCGGTAGCATTGCACGCCGTCGAGAATGACGTAATCGCCGTTTTCGGGATACACCACCAGCGGTTCGATGAGCCCGACCGCCTTGATGCTGGCCAGAATGCGGTCGAACTCCCGCTTACTGACATTTCGGTCGCGCAAGGGGCGAAGACGGATGAGGGGTATGTCCAGTCCTTCGGAGCCATCCATACGGTTACTGCCTTTCTATAGTCCGGGGTTATCGAGCTATGGCTATGTTGTATGTGCCGGCCAACTCGGGCCGCTTTTCGAGGTGCTCGGCCTGAATCATCTGCATGAAGCCAGCGTCGTTCCACAGTGCGGCAAGCCCATCCAGCAGCGTAAAAAGCCGGCTCTCTTTGCCCTGGGCCTCGCGCACGTATGAGTCCTTCGCCTGCGTGGCCGTGGCAATGTCCTCGGTCAATGCCGCAACCGTGTATTCATTGGCGCCTTTTTTGCGTTTGCGGCCGTCCATCCGTGCGTTGATGATGGCGCGGGCTTTGGCGAAGTTGGCGCTGTTGACGATGCCCTGGTCAAAGGCGTCCATGAGGACGTTCTGGATGCTGGCGTCGTCAGCCTGGGCGACCAGAACAGCAAAGGAGATAGGGAATACCTCTTGCTCAACGCCCTGGATGAGCCGCTCTTCGCCATTCTCGACCAGGCGGATGTACTGCCGGATGTACTCCACGCTACGGCACGCAATCCTGGCGATCTTCTCATACTCCCACCCCTCGTCGTGCAGGCTCTTGAGTTCCCGCGCGAAGTCCATCGTACCGGGGTGACTACGCGCCAGGTTCTCGACGAGCGATTCCAGGTAGGCTTGCTTGCGGCTGCATGTCACCACCTCGGCGCGGATGTGGGTCTTGCCCAGCCGCTGCTGGGCAATCAGACGGCCCTCCCCACAAATAAGTTCGTAGACCCCGTCCTTGGCGAGGAACTTGTCGTTGACACGGATGTCCTTGATCTGCCCAATGGCATCGATGCTTTGGACATTCAAGGCGAATTGCGCCTCGTCGCGCGTGCGAGAGTTGATCACCTTGATCTTGTCGATGGGGATCATTTCCCGCCGGCGGTCCTTCATGAGCCTGATCGGTGCGGTATCCATTCATGACCTAGCAAGTTGGAAGATGATTTCGAGTCCGGTGTGGCCGTACATATCCAGCCGCGTTTCCGACGAGCCGAAGAGACGAATCCCGTGGTCCCGGACCAGCAGGCGGGGCAATGCCAGGTAGCCGAGAATCTTGGGGACATCGGGGCCGGACACCGGCACGCCCAGCGTGATGTCCACGATCCCCCGCATATCCGGGCGGAAGTACCAGTACTGGTTGTAACCGTGGGGCACTGGCACCGACGGTTGAATCAGGACGGTGAACTTCCCGTTGACCACGAGGAAGTCCTCGTAGGCCTCCACCTCTTCGACCAAGCCGCGCAGCAGGGATTCCACCTCGGCTCTCACGTCGTGGACGGCCGTGCGGAACACCTGCTGGTACGCAGCATCGAGAGAGGCGAAGTGGGTAGCATACGTTGAGGCCGATGGCGCCTCGGCGTCGGCCCGCAGTAATGACGCCCGCAGAAAGCCGTGCTCCCGATGGAGTCGCTCCAGATGGCCGAGCATCGTCTCAGGCGAGTATCGCTGCGCTGCTTTTGCCAAGATGGCCTGGGCCTGGTCGAAGATCGATTGCTCGACCAACGGTGTAAATGCCCCCGGGGTTATGATCCAGTCCTTGTGAGGATTTCGCCGCGTGGGGGTCATCAGCTTCTGGGTCGTCTTGTTGTAGACCATCGTGCCGGCGTAGATCTGGTTCGTGAGAATTCGGCGGATCTTGTCGGCGTTCCAAGGACCACCCCGGGCAGACCGCAGGCCGTCCCGGTTGAGCGACGCGGCGAGATGATCCAAGTCAGGGCCGTTGTCAATCAACTCAGCAAAGATGCGGCAGACCGTCGAGACCTGCTCTTCGGGGCCCAGGGTGAGGGTCACGCGCTGGTTCTGGATACCCTTTTTCTGTCGGTGCTCAAGCACATGCACGGGTTTTCGGGCTTCGTCCAGAAGCAATCGATCGTAGCCATAGGGCGGACTGCCTCCGACCCAATAACCCTGCTGGGCGATCTTGATGCAGCCGTAGGAGACCTTGACGCTGAGTTCCTTGCTGTACTGCGCAGCGCGGAACCTCTCGAACTGGAGGTAGACCGGGTAGAGTGGGTCATCGGGGCGCGGCATGCCCAGGGTGGTGTAGATGACCTGCTTGCCGTGCTTCTTGCATTCGGCGCTGTAGGTCGCCGAGAGGTCGATGTCCTGGAAACGGCCCCACCGGCTGACATCCAGGCACAGGACAAAATCAAAGTCCTTCCGTTGCTTGACCCAGTTGTCCATCATGTCGTTGAAGCCGTCGCGGCCTTCGGCGGTCAGGCCGGATTTCCCGCGGTCGGCAAAGTCATGGATGATGTCCACGCCATTCTCTTTGGCCCATTTCTGGACCAGTTCCTGCTGGATGGCGACAGAGTTCTCCTGCCGGTCCCGTGCCGAGTGGCGGTAGTACGCCACGCCACGGAACCGTGGCGCCGCTGGCGCTGTGGCCGGTTGCTCTTTCACCCACCAGGGACGTTGATTGCCATTGCTCATCGTGGCCTCGCCAATTTCTTACTCATCGCGATCCAGGGGCTCCGCCGCAGCCGGCTACCTGCCGGTTGCGGCGGAACTCGCACCGTCGCAAAGCAGTATGCGCCATGCCCGTGCGATTCAGTGGGGTGTTTGCGTGCGAAGCGCGTGCGATGACAATGGTGGCCCTAAAGGTCCAGAATGTAGCGTCCGTTATGGCCACGGATTGCGACTGCCAAGTCGGTCATTCCGCCGTCGCGGAGCTTTCGTCGCAGATCCCGAACCAAGCTGCGAATGGTAGCCGTAGCCGTAAGCAAATCGTCGTCGTCCCACACATCCCGAAGCAAGTCCAGGTGGGTAACGTACTGGTTCGGACGACGGGCCAGCCGTGCCAGCAGCGCAAACGAAAGCGTGTGGCCCAGATGCAGCGTCCTGCTTTTCCAGATCACCGAGAGCGTGGACTCATCCAGCAGCGGACGCTGCTTAAGACCTGCCCGACTCGGTGTAAGCGCGGCGGCGTGGCCTGGGTCGGCGTGCCCATCATCATCGAGTCGGGCGCGCACATTGGACTGGATTTCCTGTGCAACAATGGCAGCAGTCATGAGAGTTTCGACGAGTTGGCTGATGAGTGCGTCCTGTCTGCGGGCTTCATCGGGCGTCATTGCGGTCTCCGTCAATCGGCCGCAGATGACATGACCTCCATACCCGAACTGGCCCGCGTCGCTCAGGTGCAACACGTGTGCGGGGGACAAGTCCGCTGAGCCTGCATTCGCGGGCGGTCAGTAAGTTCAGCAGGAAACTTCGTCTCGCCGCATCGGGACTGCACGACCACGGGAGCGGCGGTATGCTGCAAAGCCCGCATTATTGTGATTGCTCTCGCTGTTGCCGATGATGACGGTGCTGTCATTGGCGGCTTGTCGACGCCGCGTCTCAATCAATCACAGCACCGGGATCTCACCGCGAGGACCGAACGAAAGTGCTTGGCAACGTGGAACCTGGAGCGCGCTGCCGATTGTTCTGCTTTGACGTTCCCGCCCTCGGAAGATATTGATCATCGGCAGGACTGCTGGCCGGATAGAATGTGCCTCGTTCCTTGTAGCATGGTTAACGGAGTGACATGAAACGCGCCATCTGGATGAGCTGTATTCTCGTGTTGGCGATCTTGGCCTATGGGCATGTTGGTCGGGCACAGTCCCAGGCCAAGATGACTCAGCAGGCGGTCGATGAGGCGGCCAAGGCCGACAAGGCGATGAATGCGGCCTACAAGGAGTTGATGTTGCTACTCGATGCCGAAGGCCAGGAGAAGCTCAAGACGGCGCAGCGGGCCTGGATCAAGTTCCGCGATGCCGAATGCGCTCTCGCGGCCGACGCTGCCCGCGGAGGAAGCCTCTCGCCTCAGCTTCACGCGATGGAGTCTCTGACGCTCACCGAAGCGAGGACATCACAGTTGAACGCGCATGCCCGCGTGTTCCGGAAATGATGAGCCGAAACCGCGATCAGCGTCGGTTCAGCCGATCTTGAACATCACCTCTTCGACCTTGGTCATGTCGCGTTCGGCGTAAACCGCGTCTGTGACCAACGCTGAGCTATGCCCCAAAGTCACCTGGGCCGCCTCAAGGCCGAACTCGCGGCGAATGACGGTGGCGGCCGTGTGCCGCAGTTGGTGCGGATGCCAACGGTGCTCGCGTATCCACTGCTGAAGCGTCAGCCATTTCTCTTCGCCCAGCCGCTTGCGCCATTCCGCCATTGTCTCCCACCGTTTGGACTTCTCGCTCTTGTTGCCGAGGATTCGTCGGCGGGAGAGTTCTTTGGGCATCGGGAAAGCCTTGATGCACGCTCGCTGAATGGCCTTGCGATAACTGCCCGGGGTGTAGTGTGCGCCTGGCTCGCGCTTGGGATCGTCTTTGACGTTCGTTCCGGGGCTGTTGCCGCAACTGAGGGGTGTGCCATTGGCCACACGATCAGCGCGCATCTGTTCCCGTCGCTCCTTCTCGGCCTCGGCCGG
>JANYKD010000268.1 GCA_025361735.1 Phycisphaerales bacterium | reverse complement strand
GGGCGGGACGGCGTTGGCGTATGGACGATGCATACCTGGGCAATGGCGTCGTGCCCTGCGTACCCTTGGATGCTGGTGACAAGGGTTGCAGGATTGCAGGGCATGACCCGCGCCCGTTGCGCATGACCGCCATCTGCCCTGCGAACCCTTGGACCCTCATGCCGAGGAACGGGAGGGACCGAGCATCGCTGGCAGCGACGCGACAACATGCCCATCGACCCTCGGCACCCTCGGAACCTGCGGCCGAGCGACCCTTGCTTGCTCACATCCTCGCGCCCGGCGCGGGTGTCATGGGCGATGCTCCCCGACACCCTTGAACCCTCTACCCGATGGTCACTCGGTTGCTCAGCGCGACCCCCGCTGCGATCCTGAAAACGGGGATTCTGTGTATCTGATGTATCTGGTGTATGTTTTTCCGCCACCCCGCCCAGCGCCGGGGAAACGTACATTTCTAATATTTCTGTTTTCCCCGCCTCTCGCGCGTAAGGGTTGGTTTCAGATACACCAGATACACGAATCGACGTAAGCGCTTGAAGTTGCCGGCGGTTGCAGAATGTATGTTCCGAAACGCCAGATACACGATTCTGGGCGCGTGGGTGGATCATGGCTGTTTCTCCGTCGTGAAGAGCCGCCAGACCATCCCCTTGCCGTCGCGCGTGGTGGTCGTGTCGATGAAATTTCCGCCCAGCACCCGCCGGCGATAGTGCCGCAGTTTGTTGCCGACCTGTCGCGCCGTCGGCGACTTACCCGGTGGGCACCCCACCAGGTTCTCCAGCGCCGCCCGCATGGTGACGCTCTCCGGATCGCTGGGGCGGAAGTCGGTGCGGTAAAGGCGCTCGAGCATCTCGGAGATGACCACGCCGTGACCAAAGCGGTCGAAGGCCTGCCAGGCGGAGATGAGTTGGCCGAGGGTGTCGGCTGTGGTATCCGAGGATTCGGCCAGGCGGGTGCGGGTGAGGCAGGGATCGGACAATCCGACCCACACGACCGCCTCGCGGACGATGCTCGACCACCCTTCAAAACTGCCGAAGGGTGTGAGGTTCTGCGAGGGTCGCCCGGCGCGGCAGTACGCCGCCAGGATGGTCAAGGCGTCCGCCAACAGACTGCCCCGGTGCTGGCGCACCCAGGCGATCAGGTCGGGATGCTTGAAATCAGTGCGATCCTCGGGATGCTCGTCGAGTACGTCGAGGCGCACGTGAATGATGCGGCGGGCGGTATCGGCGGCGACGGCAACATTGTTCCCCGTGCCGTACCAGGCGGGGATCAGCGGCAGGTCCACCATCTCGCTCTTGCCGAGGATGCGATCCTTCCAGCGAGTGCTGGTCAGCGCCCGGTCCAGGGCGTCGTTGCCGAAGTTGCCCTCGAGGTTGTCGAGCAACACCATCCGGTCGCCGGCGATGGCGATGGAAGTGATCTTCTTGCGCATCTCCTCCGATTCGTGGGCGTAGCTGGAGACGGGCATCTCCCGCCCGAGCACGATCCAACCGATGGTCTGGGCCAGCAGGCCCTTGCCCGCGCCACGGACATTGGCGTCGATGAGAAAGAGCGGGGTCGGGCCGTCGAAGGCAAACCGCGCCAGAGGCGTCAGCAATCCCGCGAGCCAGGCGGCGCGGTGATCATCGCTCTCGAACTGGAAATCGCCGACGACATCGAGCAGTTCGGAGAGCGCCGCATCCGCGTCGTCGATGGTGACGTCATCCGGGATGATGGGAAAGTCATCGGACGGCTCGAATAGCACGCCGGTCTGCTCGTCGTATCCGGGGGTCTGCCAAAGGCTTCCATCAGCACGCAGCACCGGCACGTCGGAGATTCCCTTGAGGTGCCGGATGCCAGGCCATTCGCCCCGGGCATCGACCGCCGCCACAAGCCACGGCGTAGGGTGCGTCAAGACCTCCTCGACCCCGTCCCCGTGCCTGACAAACTGCGTGAACTCGATGAACTTGGTCATGCGTTCGCGCAGCGCCGCTTGGGGCAGGAACGTGATGGCTGCGGTGCCGGCCGCGCGACGGATCAACTCTCCGGTAGGATGCTCATGGATGACCCGCACGAGTACGCCCCCACGATGGAAGATCGTGTCATCAACGGCAAGGGCCTCGACCGTCTCGGTGACGACACGGTGTTCGTCGGGGTCGATTATCACCTTCCTCTTGCCACGCTCGGTCGTCTCGCGCTTGATGACTCCGCGTTCAACCTTGTTCTCGGCGTCGCGGATGCGCTGGAAGATTTCGTCGGCGGACCATTCCTTGGGAAACGGGCGCTGCCGCGCGTAGTCGCGGATCGCGGTTAGGCCGTTGTCGTCATTCAAGTCATGCTCAACCACCCGGCAGGCGGCGGCGAACAAACGCCCCGAGCCGTCGTTGTGATCGACCAACTTCATCCGAAGCATCGCCGCCGCGCAGGCGCGGATGCGCTCGGTGATCCTTTTCGCCTTGGCCGCGACAGGTTTGGCCTGGCCGTCTGGTGCGGGTTGCTTGGGAACCTTCGGTGGTTTGGGGGCTGGTTTCTCGCCCAGTTCGATTCTGACGGTGTTGCCCAGTTGCTCGACCGCTTTCAGTAGTTCCTTGGGATCGATAAGGGCCGGTTCTGCGCCCTCGGTCTCCCAGGTGATGCTCTCGCCGCATTCGTGTGTGCTGGGTGGGAAGACGGTCTGCATTCCCGTGGAGCGAAGCTCGACCAGCATGCCTGCGGACTTGCTCTTGTGCTTCTTGGTCGGCACCGGGGCGCTGACACGGTAGATGCGATGGGAACGCGGCTTGCCCGGCCGACCGAACACCGCCGGCGTTGGGGGAAGGAACTGATCCGCCAACTCAACGCAGCGCAGGTGGTCCAGATCGACATCAATCAACCAACCAGACGGTTCGCCAAGCAACACCCCGATGTTCTGCGGTTGCCCATTGAATCGGGATGCCAGATCTCCCTCCTTCAATCGGGTCTGTTCCCATCCGTTGAAGCCGGGGTTCTTGCGCTGGTGCGGGATCGGAATAACCGACCAGCCGAGGCGCGTGTACTGGATGGCGGCGTCCAGTGGCTTCATGCGCTGGCCTCCGCCGGTTCCGGGCGTTGCCCGGCCGTCCGATTGAGCCGCACAGCATCGTGACCGAACTCGCGCCGGATAAATCCGCCAAAGATCAGGGCGAGGGTGCGGCCAACCCTGCCCGACACATCGATCTCGACGGCGCGGATTAATTCATCCAGACCGCAGCGTGCCTCGAGGCGGACGCGCTCGGCACCGTGGATGCACTCGGCGGCCAATCTTGCCAGCCGCAACGTCGCTTCCACTTCCGCCATCGGGACGTGGGGATCGAACACCAGGCGGATTGAATGCTTTGACATGAGCGTAACACCTCATTCATTACCTACAGGAATCAGCGGCGAATTGGCTGTTCATCATCAGAATCTGGACCGAATCCCCATTCCGTCAGGTGACGCCGGATAATCTTGAGTCGATGACGAACCGCCGCTCGTGTCAGGCCCATCGCCTCGGCGATTTCCTCTTCTCCTTCGTTGACATTGCGCACAGCGATTTCCTGGAGCTCTGGTGACAGGCGTGACATTGCTTCGCGCAGGTCAACTTGCAGCTCGACCTGCTTTGCGTCGGTCCACCCATCAATCAACGCGCGGTCGTCGGCATCCCCAATCGGGATGTCGCCTCGATTGTCTCGCCGTTGGGCGGTCTTCTTCTCGATCAGATTTGCCATGTGGTTGTCGGCGACGGTGTTCACGAATGTCGCGCGCGACCCTCGGGTGGGATCGTGGCGATGCGACTGTTCAATCCATCGACATCTGATGTCCTGCCGAATGTCGTCAACGTCGCTTGTGCCGTACCCGTAATGCCCAGCCAGCTTCCACGCCTTTGCCTTGATGATCTTGTCGTCTGCGGGGCTAAACCGCTCGTCCGTAAGCTCGCGCATTGCTCGTCTCCGCGGGCGGCGGAGCGGAGGCATGCGTGGGTGTCAGCCAAGAACGAGCGGAGCGCGAGGGTCGCAGACATCGGGCGGCCGAAGCGCGAGCGCTGTGAGGGAGCCGTTTCTGGCTTCCACCCACAGCGATCTCCGCTTCGCGGCCGATTCGATGTCTGGTGTTGGGGAACGAAGGTTGTCTTCGAGGATTAAACCGGAATGGTTTCCTCGAACTCGTAGACAGTGGGCAGACCATGCGCCACTTCAATCATGAGAATGATCCCGTTGCCGATCGCCGTCAGTTCATCAAAGAACTCGACCAGCTCGCGCTTCAGAGTGAAATCGCCTTGTGGCCGAGAATGACGGAGGGCACCGACCTTCTGCCGGCGCACAGTACGGGGCAGCGGATCAAGCACGGGCTCGCCGTTAAGAACGGGAAGAATGTAGATTGTGCCGAAGCAGAGTTTCTGCATCAGTTCGGTCAGGCGCTGGCGAGACCGAGACACATCGCACTTGCGAACGTCCGCGCACGGCGAGGCCGTCGCGCGGTGCTGAATGGACTTGAGCATAGATGCTCCTCGTTGGGTGACCGTCGGAATGACAGCCACGACGAAGGAAGCATCGAAGCGCGCCGTGCGCGTCCCCGTGCGAGTTGAGTGCGACTTCAGTGCGAGGTGGAATCGTAGTGGGAGAGATCCAAAATCGCGTATCGGTCGGCAGTGCGGAGGCACCGGGCGAGGCGACCCATTTGGGCTTTCTCGAAGCGCGCACGCAGCCGTCTCACGGCGCTGCGAATGGACACATCGGCGACGGCGTAATCGCCAAACACGTCGCCGGGTTGGCGCATGGTGTTGAACTGCACGGGTTGGTTTGGACGCCGATTGAGCCGTTTGAACAGGGCAAACTGGTCTTCCGCCCTGGCCGAGAAACGGCAGGTCTTATTGCGGTACGTCAGCGAACGGGCATTCTCGTCCACGACCGGCTTGTCAGCGATTTCCATCGTCGCCGGGATCGCCGCCTCAATGCGGGATTGGTCTATCCAGACCTTCTTGTCTCGGATGCGAACCACCGAAGCCAAGGCGATGACGGCGGCGAACTCGCCCGAATCGGGTATCAGGTCCACCGATTCATCCACGGCCAACAGGATCGACTTGCTACGCGCCAACGTTGAGAAGGCTCGAGTCAGCACGTCGGCGGAGTCCGCCATCGCTGCGCCCCGGAAGAGAACAACCGAGTAGCTCTGTTCGGTGACAACAAGAGCGCCGAGACGCCAAGCGCGGGCAGCAACCAATGATTCCACTGTTGCGGACGCGGAGATGGCTTTGGCGACCGCCGTGGCGAGCGCGTCGTAGTCAATGGCCCAGCGCTTCAGGCGTTCTACTCCAACCAGGACTCGTCCGGCTTCTGGGCAAGTGATGAAAAACCGCGGCGCATCACCTTTCCCCCGCTGTCGATGCACCAGTTCGATATGGCCTTCGGCGCATTGGTCACACTCAGCGTGTTTGGCGGGAGCGGCAGCGCGGACCAATCCCAGCGCGGAGACAAGGTCGAAGAATTCCGTGGGCCATTCCGCGACGTCATCGCCAGTAAGAACTGCCTCGGGCGCGGACGCCAGCGCCAGGATATTGTCGAGCGGACTAGGCACAGTCGATGTTCCATTGCTTGAGATACTTCTCACCAATCTCGCGGTACTCCTCGCGCTTGCTCTTCAGGTCGCAACTGTTTCGCGAGAGGCTGCACGAGAATGATCGTGGCTTACCGTTCCCATCCTCGTTGAATTGAAAAGTCAAGCTTAGTTGATCGACGTCCAGTAAGGCCTTGGGGAGATTGGCGTGGTTGATATAGTCCGCCATCATCTTGTGGATATCGCTCGGCGCTTTGTCCGGATCGGCCTCGAACTGGAGGCGGCGCTTGCAGCCTTTGATTGAGCATCGCATTCTGCGGACGCGGACATGGCCCAATCCGTCGGCCGGATCGACGGGGAAGTCGAACGCCGCGTTCAAGGCGACGGACAGTTTGAATGGCGCGGGTTTGCCGTCTTCGGGCGGGAGGTTCTCGTCCAGGATGACGCGACCGAAAATATCCTGCAGCGCCTCGATGACCTTCTTGCCACCCCGCGCGTAGACGTCTAGCGACCCAGCGCTCTTGTCGTAAACGAAGACGAGCGAGAACGCGCGCTGTTCCGACTCGCGAACAAAATCGTGTTTGTCGGCGTCGAGTTTGTCGTAGGTATCGGCGTAGTCGGAAAGGTTGACGAAGAAGTAGTCGAGTGTCTTTGCGCGTCGGTGATACAAGACCCTGCAACAGTGGCCTCGGCCCTCGCTCTTGCGGTAGTAGGCGCAGAGCGACGATTCCAATTCCTCGCATGCCGCAACATCTATCTTCGCGGCCTTCTTCGGCACGTTCGCCCGTTTGACCCAAGGACGCGTTCCCTCCAACCGATCGGCGCGGGCAAACTGAACTGCAAGCGACCAGACGTCGTGGTGGTTCAGAAAGGTCGACATCACCTTGTCATGGCGGCTCTCCAATTTGTCGAGCTCGTCGCGCAGGTCTTTTCCCCATGTGTCGCCGTCCTGGACCAAAACCTTCACGCCATCTTCGTTGGCCATCGCGTGGATGTCCTGCAAGATCACCTCGACCTCGCGGCGGTGGCGGTCCTTCAGATCCTGCCAGGCTTGGAAGATCGGCTCGATAGCGGTTTCAGTGATGTCATCCCATTTGATGTCCAACGGCACCTTGATTTTCTCGAAAAACCGCTTCAGCAGGGCGTTGGAAACCTGGCGTAGAACCTTTCGTGGGTCGAAATGCTGAGACATCCGCAAACCTCCGGAGCCTCCATGCTCGAAAATGGTCCCCCGCCAGCGGATGACATGCGACGTGCGATGCAAAACCGCGAAGGCCTGAAAGGACGCGGGCGGGCTCAACCGCCCGAGCGTATTATCGCCAGTTCTGCATGTATTGACAACATCATGTGGGGCTGAATCAATTCGCCTCCACAATAGGAAGCGTTGCTACGAGACCAACCGCCGCCACATCCGCCGCTGCTCGCGCCAGTCGGGCGTTGCCGCGACCGGCCGCACCTGCCACTCCTTTACCGCGTCCCGGCCCTCCTCAACCGCCGGCAGGAACAACAGGGCCTCCTGGATGTCTGGCGCGAGGTTCAGGAGATTACAAATCTGGGTGACGCGAGCGCGAGTGACGTGGCCGAGCCGAGCCAGTTCGGCATAGTCGGACACGTCGCCCGCCGCGAGGAGGTTCTCGAACCGGATCGCCAGCGCCATGAGCCGACTGATTCGGGGCACTCGTCCGAGGGGCACGGGGGCCGGCGCGGGCGCTTCGCCCACCGTCATCTGTTTCCGTCCGTACCGCTTCTGCTGGAAATGGACGTTGCACTGAACCTTCAAACTTGTCGTCGCCGTAGTCATGCTGCCTCCTTAAGTTCTTGGGCCAGGGTCTTGATCCCGTTGGGCCGGAACGTCACCGAGATCGTTCCGTTCTTGCCGTCGTAATCAACCCGCTCAACCAGCAGGTTGATGATCCGGGCCTGCTCCTTCGGGTTGAGCGTGTCCCATACCGGGTCGAAGACCGACAGCGCCGTCTCGACCTCGCGCTCGTCCACGATCTCGCGGCTCAATCCGACAATGCGCTCCCGGAGTTCGGTGGCATGTTGCTCGGCGAGACCGATACGTTCCTGCACGACCGCCATCTCGCTGGCCTTGGAGGCGATGGTTGAGAGCTTCTGGAAATCGGCGTTGTGGCGGGCCAGTTCCTTCTGGAGAGTGCGCTCCTCGGCCTGCAACTCCGCGAGGGATCGGTTTCCTTGGCTGCGGGCCTGGCGCACGGTTGCGGCCAGCACCGCCGGGTCTTTGCCGATCGCCTTGATCTGCTCGATAACGAACCGCTCGATGTCGCCCGCGGGCACGGACTTGCTGGGGCAGGTGTGCCATCCCCGCTTCTGGGCGTTAAGGCAGACGTAGTATCGATATCGCTTGTTCTTATCCGCTGTGTATGCGTGGCCCATCGAGCAGTCGCAGGGTTCGCACCGGAGAATCCCCTTGAGCAGCGCCCCGTGCTTGTTCTTCACCGGCGCGCCGCCCGTGCGTCCGTTTCGTCCCAGCACCGACTGCACCCGCTGCCAAATATCCTCGTTCACAATGGCGGCATGCTGGCCGGGATGAATCTCTTCCCGGTAACGCACCTTGCCGACGTACACCACGTTGGTGAGCAGGTGGTAGAGGAGGTTCTTGTTGAAGGGCCGACCACCCTTGGTATTTCCGGCCTTGCTGGTCCACCGCTTGGTCGTCCAACCTCGCTTGTCCAACTCCTTCACCACCGGGATGAGCGCATGGTGTTCAAGATACAACTCAAAGATCGCCCGCACCTGCGTGGCCTCGTCGTCGTTGACCAGGAGCTTGGGGCCGGTCGGGTTGCTGAGTAGGTCGTAGCCAAGCACGGGCTTGCCGCCCGCGAACTTCCCCTTGCGCCGGGCGGCGGCGATCTTGTCACGGGTCCGCTCGGAGATGATCTCGCGTTCGAACTGGGCGAAAGAGAGCAGCACGTTGAGGACCAGCCGGCCCATGGAGGTG
>JANYKD010000409.1 GCA_025361735.1 Phycisphaerales bacterium | reverse complement strand
CTGGGCCGCAAAGGCGACGGTCATCCCGGATGGCTGACGCTCTGGAGAGGATGGCAGAAATTGATGATTCTTGTTGATGGATATGAAATCGCTATGTCAGTACGATGTGGGGAAAGATAAGCGCTGAAGCGGACCCTACGGTTGATTCCCCGCTGTGGCACTCTCGCACATCGTCTTGATCGCCATCATCAGATTGGCCTGCGTCCACAGGAGAGGCGTGGCGTCGTTGGCGACGTATTGGCCGTTTTCGAGATAGTACAGTTCCGGGCACTTCCATGGCGGCACGGTTGCGCTGTCGCCGGTGATCTGGCCGAGGGCACGGTTCAGGTAGACGGTCTGCAACTCGAGCAGTTTCGGATCGCGCGATGACTGGAATTGCCGGCCGTAGATCGTGGAGAGGATGGGATCGAAGACGCACCATTGCGCCTCGCAGTCTTTGCGGGCCAGGGCATCGCGGACGGCCATGTCGTCGCCCACGTCGGCGGTACGCAGTTCCGGCGCCAGCTTCTGTTTGTAGTCCGGAGCCCAGAACGAATCGCCGAGGTAGCGGCGGATGCCGTAATCGCCCTGCAAATGGCCGCTGACATCGCCAAGAATTCGCCCGGCCATGGCGGCATCAACGGCCTCCAATGGGAAAATGAGGAAGAGCAACGCCGCGTCGAACTGCCGCTTCTTTGCCGGATCTGGTTGCCGGCATTCCCAGGGGAGAATGTGTTGCAGCGCCGACTCGCCGGAAGTAATCAGCAGGTTCAGCACATCGCGAGGTCTGGACGCCTCCACCAACAGCCGCAGTTCCCGCAGTCCCGCCACCACGGCGCCGATGCTCGATGCCGAGATCTTCCTCCGCTCTTCCCAGTGGCCGCTGTCCTGGTCGTGCCAAAACTGGATCGCCTCGAAGTATTGGGGAAAGAGCCAGAGCATTTCCTGCTCGGCTTCGCCGACTTGAATGTGTCCCGCGCGGGCCAGCCGGCAATAGAGCCAGAGAAAATACCCTAGGGCGTCGTTCTGGGCGTGCGGCCATTTCTGGTCGATGTCGCCGAGCGATCGGCCATCAAAGCGGATGTGCGGCCGATTCATGACGTCATCGGGATCGACATCGCCGCGAATGATTGACTCAAATCGGGAACGCTGCGCGTGAAAGAACACCATCAGCGAGCGAACCGTGCGGACGGCCACGTCGGTCTGGCCGATGAAGTGGCGGGCGTGAGCAATGTGAACATTGTCGCGCACCCAGACGTTGGCATAGCCGGTGTATTCAGTTTCAGCGGTAACCACGGCCGCGGGAAAGAGCCCGTTGTCGAGACAGGGGAAGTCCAGGACGCCGTGCGACTGGAGGATATCCCAGAGCCAGTGTATCTCGTCGAGTGTGTAACGGTCCTTCACGAGGCCGCGGAGTTGTTCGTTGTGGATGAGCATGCGATTGGTTTCCATGTTAGCGAGTCGCGGAGTGTACACACAGGGTCACGCCATTGGCCCTGCCTCGTTTGGCGAGGTGAAGTCGCCCGGCCAACCTCAGCCGACGTATCGCGCCGTGAATAGCCGGGCGCGACACGCCGCAGCGCCGCGCGAGTTCGGCCTCGCTCTCAATGATACCGCCATGAGCCTGGCATTCGGCCAGAACCGATGCGATCAGGTCGCCTCCAGTCAATGCCCGCTCGGCCAACACCGGATTGTGCCTGGCAATCCACTCTTCCGGACGCAGCGCGTCGTCCTTCAATTCAAACTCCTGCATCCACCGACCCCAACTCTGCGACAGCGCGGAGGCCCGTTCCCGGGCCAGCCGGGCAAGCGCCACATTGCGTCGCTCGACATCGAACATGGGACGGGCGTCGATGGCCGATCCACAGGCATCGATGGCGAGATTGAAGTGAGACGTGTTGACGTCTCCGTGGCTGCGTGCCCAGTCCAGCAGGAACCCAAGGGTGGGCCGATGTTCCGCTTCAAGTTCGTCCCGAATCGACGTTGCGAGTCGGTGTTTGGCCACGTAGTCGCCGTACCGCGCCAGCCAACTGGCCGCCATCACAAAGAGCCGCGAATTGGCCGACGTCACGCGGGCGGTATCGAGCAGCAGATGTTCGACATCGGGTGTTTCCTCCGCGGGCTGGACATTG
>JANYKD010000213.1 GCA_025361735.1 Phycisphaerales bacterium | reverse complement strand
CGCTTTTTCCATGGTTTTCACCCCGCCGATGAACGCAACCGACATCGCGACAATGACTTACGATTTTCGACGCCCCTAACAAGTGTTTTTTCTCCCAGTACCCCTTCCCGCCATTCGGCCTCGGCCCGCTCCCCGCGCGCCCGATACCACCCAACCCGGACACGAGTATAATTCCTCCGTCCTGCATTCGTACCCCGAAAGCCGTCCCATGAAGCGCACGCCCAACACCACACCCGAACAACACACCTCTGGTAATCTGTCCCGCCGCTCGCTGCTGGCAAACGGCCTCAAGGTCGCGGCGGCCGGCGGACTGGCGCCACTCATCGCCGGGTGCCATACCGCGGGTTCGCAGGATTCCCCGGCCAGCCTGCCGTCGGATGATCGGCTCCGCATCGCGGCCGTCGGCATTGGCGGCATGGGTCAGCACTACATGGCCGGGTGCAAGAGCGAACACTTTGTCGCCCTGTGTGATCTGGACCACAAATTCGCCGGGCCGGTCTTCGACAAGTACCCCGGCGCCGCACGCTACCACGACTTCCGCGAGATGTTCGCCCGCGAGGCGAAGAACTTCGATGCCCTCATCATCGCCACGCCCGATCAGACGCACGCCGTCATCCTCATGGCCGCCCTGCAGCTCGGCAAACACGTCTATTGTGCCAAGCCGGTAGCGCATACCATCGGCGAACTGCGGGCTGTCCGCCAGGCTTTCGCGGGCGCGAGCAATCTGGTCACGCTCACGAGCGTGCAGTCGGCCGCCAGCGACGGGGCTTGCTCCACGGCCGAGCTGCTCGATACCGGCGCCATCGGCCCGGTGCGAGAGCTCCACCTCTGGTGCGATCACCCGAGCTATCCCTGCGGCCTGCTCCGACCGGCCGGGGAACAAGCACCGCCGCGCGGCATGGACTGGGATCTCTGGCTCGGCCCCGCGCCGTATCGGCCGTACAACTCGGCCTACCACCCCTGGAAATGGCGCGCCTGGTGGGACTTCGGCGCCGGCACCGTGGGCGACATGGCCTGCCACAGGCTGCACATTTACTTCAAACAGCTACGCCTGGGCGCACCTGCAACAATCTACGCCAACGGCTCCACGCTCTGCGACGACACCAACAAGCGCATCGCCACGCCCGAGTGCCAGTCGCAGGCCAACATCATCACCTGGGACTACCCCGCCAGGGGAGAACTCCCGCCCATGCAGGTCACCTGGTACGACGGCGGCATGAAGCCTCCGCGCCCGGCCGAACTGGATCGCACCATCGCCCTGCCGCGAAACGGCATGATGTTCGTCGGCGAGAAAGGCAAACTGCTGGCGGGATCCAACGGCGGCAAGTTCCCGGTCGGCCGGGGGCTCAGCGGCGGACTGCTTCTGCCCGAGAAGGACTTCAGCGATTTCCCCGAGCCGGCCCGGACCCTGCCGCGCGTGCCGGATCACTACGGCGAGTGGACCAGCGCCTGCAAGACCGGCGGCCGCACGGCTTGCCCGATCGAGTTCGGCTGCGAAATGTCCGAAGTCGCACTGCTCGGCGCCCTGGCGCTGCGCACCGGCCGGCTGCTGGAATGGGATTCCGCCACCGCGTCCGTCACCAACAGCCCGATCGCCAACGCCCTGATCTCGCCCCCGCGCCGGGCGGGCTGGTCGCTGTAGCTGCTCATGTCGCGACCTGATTCATGCGATGTAGGAGGGAAGATCGTGGTCGCATGGCCGGCACGCAGCATCGTGGCACGCCGGTCCCATAACGCGAGTTCGCCCGATGCCGTGAAATGCCTGCATTGACGCTTGCGGTAATGCGGCGTAGGATCGCTTCGCTTCAGTGTTGAAGGGACAAGTAACGCATGAACGAAAAAACTGATCATAATATCGACCCGCGGCTGATGGCGAACTTCGCCCGCTACGCCAACGCGCCGCAAGGCACGATGGCTCGGCCCGGCGGCGGGGCGATTTCGCCCATCAACATGCCCGCGGCACCCATGCCGTCCGGCTACTCGCGCTATCGCGAGATGACGCTCGAGGAGATGCTCCTCGAAAACCGCGTCATCTTCCTGGTCGGCGAGATCAACTATGTCTCGGCGGCCCGCGTTTACATGCAGATGCTCTACCTGCAGAGCCAGAAACGCGACCAGGACATCAACCTCTACATCAACAGCCCCGGCGGGCATGTCACCGACACGCTCGCCATCTACGACGTCATGAACTTCCTGAACTGCGACGTCGCCACCTACTGCATCGGCGAGTGCGCCAGCGGCGGCGCGGTGGTGTTCATGGCCGGCAAGAAGGGAAAACGCTTCATCCTGCCCAACGCCAAGGTGATGATCCACCAGCCCTTCGGCGGCGTCTACGGCCAGGCCTCGGACATCGAGATCCAGGCCGAGCAGATCCTCAAGGACAAGGAAAACCTCCTGTCGATCATGGCCCGCTGCAGCGGCCAGACCATCGACCGCATCCGCGAGGATTCCGAGCGTGACCGGTTCTTTGACGCCAAGGAAGCCATGGCCTACGGCTTGTGCGACGAAATCATCGGCGAAGTCGACCACCAGAAGAAATAACCCATGACCCAAGACAATTACATGGTTCCGATCGTTATCGAAAAGTCCGGCCGCGGCGAGCGAGCCTACGACATTTATTCACGTCTACTCAAGGACCGTATTATAATGCTGTCCGGCGCTGTCGTCGACGAAACGGCCGCCATCATCGTCGCCCAGCTTCTGTTCCTCTCCAACGAAGACCCCAAGGCCGACATCCAGTTTTACATCAACTCCCCCGGCGGAAGCGTGTCGGCCGGCATGGGCATCATCGATACCATGCGTTTCATCCGCTGCGAGGTCGCCACGACCTGCATCGGCATGGCCGCGTCGATGGGCGCCTGTCTGCTGGCCGCGGGCACCAAGGGCAAGCGCTATGTCCTGCCCAACTCGCAGGTAATGCTGCACCAGCCGCTGCTGGGCGGCGTGCTGCAGGGGTCGGCCACCGACCTGGGCATCGAAGCCAAGCACATGATCCGCCTGCGCGAGCGGCTGTATAAACTGATGGCCGATTTCTGCGGCAAGACGCCCGAGAACATCCACCGGGACTTCGACCGCAACAAATGGCTCTTCGCCGAGGAAGCCGTCGAATACGGTTGCGCCGACAAGATCATCGAGCGCGTCCCCGACGCGGTCCGGCCGGCAATCGAAGCCGACAAGGAATAGTCCCCCGATTTGCACTATAATCCCCGACACGGGCGAACAACCTCGCCCGTGTCTTCTTATGGTCACACACTCAACCCAGGCCGACCCGGTATTGCCGCAGGTCAATGAAGTGCCGCCAATATCCACACTGGCGGGGTGCCAGTCCACGGATTCCGCCGGTGAGGACACCGGCGGCACTGATTCGCCACGTAAGGGCCCGCCCCAATTTGGTGGCACGGGCTTCCAGCCCGTGGTGTCGGTACTCCGACACATCTTCTTTCGTAGCACAGGCGTCTCGCCTGTGGTGTCGGTACTCCGACACATCCTGTGCCTGGCCCCCCTGCTCATCGCCGGCTGCGGATCGCCGAGCAAGGCCAACATCGAACTCCGCAAGCAGAACCAGCAGCTCAACGAGAGGATTGCCCAGCTCGAACAGGATGACGCCGCGGCCCACGCGCGTATCGAAGGACTCGAGAAGCGCACAGCCGCACCGGCCACGCAACGCACGCTGGACAGCATCTACACCGTCCACAGCATCAAACTCGGCCGGCTCTGCATCGCCAACCCCGCGGGCATCAAGGTGTATGTCACCCCCCAGGATCAGGACGGCGACGCCGCCAAAGCGCCCGGCCGCGTAACCATCGAGGCGGCCGATCTGGCCGATCCCAATAACCGCGTCCTGGACCGCTGGGAGTTGGGCTCGGCCGAACTCAAATCCCGCTGGCGCTCGCTCGGACCGCTCCAGGCGTTCGTGCTCGAACTCCCCTGGAAGACCGCACCTGGTACGAGCGAGATTGAAGTGCGGGTGACCTTTCAGGACGGACTGACCGACCGCGTATTCCGGGCGGTACAGAAGATGGCGTGGGAAGGGAAATGAAGTTAAGGAAAAAGGAAGAAGGTAAAAGGCAAAAGGGGGCGGGAGAATGCAAAATGCAAAGTGAAAAGTGCAAAATGGGGGACGCGTAGACGATGGGCTACTTCATGGGACGGGTTGTTGAATGGATCGTCGTCGGTGCGGGGCGGGTTTGGGCCCGCGTGATGAACGCCGCCAGCCACTTTGCGTCGCACCATTCGGCGTGTCCGTCCGCATAGAGCACATTGCCGCCGTCGCCATCGTGGTTTTGAAGTGGTTCATAGGCCACAACCGCGTCGTCCGGTGTTGAAGTCGTCATACCCTTGCCGAGGTAGACGTAAGACGTGTGCCCTGGCTTCGTGAGTTGCTTCAATATTTCCTCTTTGTTGGTCCCGGTGGCCGGCTCGTCATCGCTTGCCGGACACACAAGAGGGTGCGCAGACAGGTCCACGGTGACCAGGAGCACCGGCAGGGAATCCGGATAGCGTCCACCATTGTCATTCGCGTAGAGCTGAATCGCCTTGCCGATCTGCCGCAGGTTCGACGCGCACTTGACGCGATTCGCCCCTGCCATTCCCGAGTACACAAACCACCGTCCGGGCGTTTGCACGAGCCAGATCGTCTGATGCGTGATGGCGACCACCGAGATGCCCGCCGCGAACATCATGGCGACCATGGCCAGGAACATTGCCGTCCACTTGAATCGCCATGGTTTCTGCGGGTGCGACGGGTTCCAGCACCACGAGCCGATGGAGTGCGCCAGCGTCGCCGAGACCGCCAACGCGAGAACAGCCATGACAAACCCGCCCGGATTGGGTGAAATCTGTGGAAGAACCCGCCCGATGAACCCGGCCCAGCCGAATAGGAAGGTCAGTACCGGAGCCATGGGAATGATGTCCATTCCCAGGCATGAAAAGAGCATCAGAACGACAAAGACCACGACCAAAACCTTGACCCGGGTTCGCATTATTTCCGGTCCTTGAGCTTGTAGATCGCTCCGTCCTTTTCCCAGGCGCCCGGGGTCAGCAGTTCGCGAGCACCCGAGATCATCGTCAGGATCAACACAAACAACGCGCCCCACAATCCCACCAGCCCCAGCGCTCGCCGATAGCTCAGCAGTGGCATGTTGGGGAAATCTCTGCGCAGCCAGTTCCACAGTTTCATCACCGCGGCGGAGAGCAGCAGGAACAGCAGAGCGAAGAACGAGATGGCCTGCACCCTCAGGCTCACGACATCGGAGAAGGTGATATGCGGCATTCCGGCCATGGCCGGCCACGCGGCCAATGTGCTCGCGATGACGGCCGCGAGGTCACCCCGACACCACAGTCGCTGACGATGCGTCTTCGACATGACTGGGGAGTATACCACAACGTTGACGATGACAAGCAGCGCAGCCATCCCCGCTGTGGCCCGCGAGACACAGCCGGGACGGCTGTGCTACAAACTCACTCCGCCCCCGTCACCTTCGCGAGGTCGTCGAAATAGCCCGGATACGTTTTGTTGACACACTCGGCGTTCTGTATCGTCACGCCTGACACCCTTGTTCCGGCAAGCGAGAAGCTCATGGCCATACGGTGATCGTCATAGGTTGCGATCGTCGCGGCCTTGAATTTCTCGGGGGGTTGGATGGAGAGCGTGTCGTCCTCGACATCCACATCGGCCCCGAGCTTGGTCAACTCGGCCGCGAGGGCGGCGATGCGATCGGTCTCCTTGACCCGCAACGTGTGCAGGCCGCGGATTGTGGTCGGGCCTTGGGCGAACAGGGCGACCACGGCCAGCGTCTGGGCGGTGTCGGGCATGTCGCGGAGGTCGATGTCGATGCCCTGGAGGTGATCGGCGCCCATGACAGTGATGAAATCGCGGCCAAACACCAGGCCCGCGCCCATGCGGTGCAGCACGTCACCAAAGCCGACATCACCCTGCAGGCTGTGCTTGCCAAGTCCGTTGAGCGTGATCTTTGACCCCTTGTGCAGGGCGGCCAGGGCCAGGAAATAGGAGGCGTTGGACGCATCCGGCTCGACGTCGTACCGGCAGGCGCGATAGCGTTCCTGCGGAACGACGATCTGTTTCGGCAGCCCGGTCGCCTTGTCACGCAGCAACTCGGCCATCACGCCGAAATGGTCCATCAGCTGCATGGTCATGGCGACGTACGGCCAGCTTGTCACCTCGCCGTCGAGATCGACCTTCACCTCGTGCTTGGCGAATGGACAGACTTGCAGAACGGCCGACAGATATTGGGAACTGCGTGCGTGGCTGAAGCGTGCGATGCCACCGGCCAGGCCGTGCGCCTGTACCTCGATCGGGGGGAATCCGTCGTTGTCCAGGTAACCGATCCGCACGCCCAGGTTCCGCAGCATATCGACGAGTTGGCCGATCGGCCGCTCGCGCATACGGGCGACGCCGTCGAGACGGTACTCGCCCTTGCCCAGGGCGCAGAGCGCGGTCAGGAAGCGAATGGAGGTGCCGGAGTTGCCGCAGGCGAGATCGGCCGACGCGGCCGGGATGCGGCCCCCCTGCCCATGAACGCCGAGGCGGGCATTTGCTTGATCGACGTCGAGAGTGAAGCCGAGGCGTTGCAGGCTCTGGATCATGACCAGCGTGTCGTCCGCGAAGAGACAGTTGGTCAGTTCGCTCGTGCCATCGGCCATGGCCGCCAGCACGAGCGCGCGATTGGTGAGGCTCTTGGAGCCCGGCGGGGCGAACTCGGCCATGAACGGCCGGCTGAGGGGTTGGAGAACTCGGTCTGACATGGTGGGGTCACCCCGTCCGCGTATAGATGAAGCCGTCCGGCGAGGTGTCTTCCTTGTAGCCCATGGCGCGGATATCGCGCTCGCCGCCTTCGAAGTAGCCGCTCATCAGACGCGCGGTTTCGGTTGACGCCAGCGGTTTGAGGCTCTGGTAGATGGCTTCAAGATTGACGCCCAGCTTCCCCGCGCTGTGATTGAGCAGGCAGAGCATGCGGAGTGTTTCCCGCCAGTCCTGGCGGCGATCCTCCAGGACCAGGGCGATGAGCCCGTAGCGGAGTTCCTCCGGGGCACCATCACGAACCGCGCAAACCGCCTTGCCCGACGCCATACCCAGCAGCAAGGTCGAATCTTCCGGCGTGAGGCCGTGCATCAACGCGTTGCGCGTAGACTCGGGAAGTGCGATCGCCTCGTCGAGCATCTGTTCTCCCAGGGCCGCGGCCGGCACCGGCGGGCCGGACTCGGGAGTCCGCGCGCCCGCATCCTGCATGGTGTGGAGAATCTTCTCGCGATAGCTGGCAATCAGATCCTGCTGGCTCATGGCGGGTATCCTAAATGGACGGTCGCGAATACACCAGCGATGGGACAAATCGGCAGGTCACGGGGATACGGCCACGGATTGTGGTGAGAAATGCACTCACCCCAGCACTCTCCCAGCGGGAGAGGGAGCAGGAGGCGCGCGGAGCTGATCATGCACGCGACGCTTGGGGCCAGCAGGCGGGCGACCCTCAGGCACCGGGCACGCGCCGCGTTACCCGAACCCTGATCCCTGAACTCTGATCCCTGATCCCTCCGGCATTTGGGTTCTCCGGGAATTGTCTCTATCATACGCGGAACATGAAACCGGAGAACGCATGAAGGCAGGCGAGGCACGAAGGCACACAGGCATTGAGGCACGAAATGGCTGGCACAGGCCACTGTTCGTGGTGGCGGCGCTGGGGGCGATGCTGGCCGGCTGCGGCGGGACGACCACGGACAAGCCCAAGTCGATCATGCCGACGACGACCCGGCCGGTGGCGACGGACATCGACGCACAACTGGCGACGCCCAAGTACTGGCTCGACCAGCCGGCCACCTCGGAAACGAGCTACCAGGATTTCCAGAAGCTCTGGGACAGTTGCGAGTCGGTGGCATACGGATATCTGCTGAAGATCGAGCGCCGCGACTATCGGCACGGGCTGATGACGACCAAGCCGGAGATCAGCAAACAGTGGTTCGAGTTCTGGCGCAAGGACGGGCCGACCAACCGCGACGTGGAAGAGGCATCGCTCGGGGGCATCCGCCGCACGGTCTACTTTCAATTCACACAAAATCTCGACGGCTCGTACACGGTGGCGCCAAAGGTGATCGTCGAGCGGGAATCGATCATTGAAGCCAAGTATCGCACGAGCGACGACCCGAACCAGGTAACCAAATACTGGTATGCCCTGCGCCGCGACGCCCAAATGGAGATCCGGCTGGTGGCGGCGATCCGTGAGAAGCTGGGTCAGGCGCCGGTTGGGACTGGCGAGGTCCCCAGCCCGAACGCTGAACCAACAACGCAGCCGGAGACGCGAAGCTCCAGGGAATGACGAAACCCACAAGCCGCAGCTCGAATGACGAAACCCGAAATCCGAAATCCGAGTGAATGACGAACGACCGAAGCCCCGAGCACTAAGAGGTAATAGAGGAATTCGTCTTCCCTCTTACCTTGTTCCTTTTGCCTATTACCTTCACCCTGCGATTGCCGGGACGCCTCAATCGGGTACGATTCTGGGTGTGATCCTCCGCTTGCTCCGTGCCTGCCTTCGCCGCGTGTTTAACCTCTCCTTCCTCGCGGCCCTGTCGCTGCTGATGGGCATCGGGCTGGGTTGCTTGTGGGAGCGGTCGCTGCGGGCAACCGAGTACCTCACATACCGCCGATCCACGGGCTCACAGGTGACCCTCATCATGTTTCCGCGACAGTTCTGGTTGGTCGTGAGAATCCCGTCTAGTGTTAACCGAGACGATCCGGCCGGCTGGCATTACCAATCCGAGCACTGGGATCCCCAACTTCTCGACCCGTACTTGGCGCTGATGGGGAAACGTTCGTGGCTTGGCTTCGACCTACTGCGTGGGAATGATCCGTATCAAGGCGGGGAATGGCATACCACCAAGCTAACCATCCCGCTCTGGTTCCCCATGGCCTTGACGCTGATTGCTCCCCTCTGCTGGCTCCGGCGCAGGAGGCGGCAGGTCCGGCGGGTGCGACTGGGGCTCTGTCTCCACTGCGGCTACGATCTCCGCGCCACCCCCGACTCCACCGGCCCGCGCGTCGCCCGCTGCCCCGAATGCGGCCGCGAACCGTCCTGAACCCGGCGAGCCACTGCGGCAATCGCGGAAGAGTCTCACGCAAAGGCGCCAAGCCACAAAGAATACAGCGGAGGTGATTTTGTCTTCTTTGCGTCTTGGCGCCTTTGCGTGAGATCCTCTGCTCCTGCTCCCGGAAGAACGACCGCAATTGCCGCGTCCGCTCAATCGGTTAAAATCCCCCGCGTGATCCTCCGCTTGCTCCGCGCGGGCCTTCGCCGCGTGTTCAACCTCTCCTTCCTCGCGGCCCTGTCGCTGCTGCTGGGCATCGGGCTGGGGTGGTTGTGGGAGCGGACGTTGCGGGTAGGCGAGCAGCTCGGATACGGTCGATCCTCGGGCGAATCGTTGACTCTCGACACAGTTCCACATGGGATCTGTTTCCTCTGCTATATCCCTTGGGGTGTTCCCCGACACGATCCGGGCGGCTGGCATTACGGATCCGGCGAATGTGATCCGCAAGAAGTACCCTCGTTCCTGACAATGATGTGGAAAAGTTCATGGCTTGGCTTCGGCCTAAGCCGCGAGGATAAGCCGCATCAGGGCGGGGGATGGCACATTACCACGGTATATATCCCCCTCTGGTTCCCCATGGTCTTGACGCTGATTGCTCCCCTCTGCTGGCTGCGGCGCTGGAGGCGGCAGGCCCGGCGGGTGCGGCTGGGGCTCTGTCTCCACTGCGGCTACGATCTACGCGCCACGCCCGACTCCACCGGCCCGCGCGTGGCCCGCTGCCCCGAATGCGGCCGGGAGCCGGAGATGCAAGGAAAAAGGTAAAAGATAAAAGGTAAAAGGGAAGATGAATTCCTTTTACCTTTTATCTTTTACCTTTTACCTTCCCCCGGGCATCCTTCACAGCACCGGCGTCTTGAGCACGGCGCCCGTGTCGGCACTGGTCACCTGGCTGGCATAGCGGGCGAGGTAGCCGTAGTTCACGTTCGGCGGCGGGCACTTCCAGGCGGCTTTGCGCTTGGCCAGCTCGGCGTCGGAGACGTTGAGTTTCAGACTCCGGGCGGGGATGTCGATCTCGATGATGTCGCCTTCCTCGACCAGGCCGATGGGGCCGCCGGCGGCGGCTTCGGGGGAGATGTGGCCGATGCAGCCGCCCTTGGTGGCGCCGCTGAAACGGCCGTCGGTGATGAGGGCGACGGATTCGCCAAGGCCCTGGCCGGCGATGGCGCTGGTGGGGGCGAGCATTTCCTGCATGCCAGGGCCGCCGCGCGGGCCTTCGTAGCGGATGACGACAACGTGGCCGGGTTTGACCTTGCCGGCGAGGATGCCTTCGTAGGCCGCATCCTGCGACTCGAAGATGATCGCGGGGCCTTTGAACTTCATCATGTTGGGCGTGACGCCGGCGGCCTTGATGACCGAGCCGCCGGGGGCGAGGTTGCCGAAGAGGATCGCCAGGCCGCCGGTCTGCGAGTAGGCGGTTTCGACGGAGCGGATGACGTCCGTGTCGTTGATGACGGCGGTGGCGATGTTCTCGCCGAGCGTCTTGCCGGTGACGGTGATGCAGCCGAGATTCAAGGTGCCGGGCTTCTTACTGATGCTCTTGAGAATGGCCGAGATGCCGCCGGCGCGGTCGACGTCTTCCATGTGGTGCGTGCCGGAGGGGGCGACCTTGCAGACGTGCGGCACGCGGGCGGCCACTTCGTTGAGGTGTTTCAAGTCGAACGGCTGGCCGGCCTCGATGGCGACGGCGAGCGTGTGCAGCACGGTGTTGGTCGAGCCGCCCATGGCCATGTCCAGGGCGAAGGCGTTCTCAAAGGCGGCGTGGGTGAGGATGTCGCGCGGGCGGATGTTGCGGGCGACGAGTTCGACGATGGCGCGGCCGGCCTGTTGGAAGAGACGGTCGCGGCCGGGATCGGTGGCGAGGATCGAGCCGTTGCCGGGCAGGGCCAGGCCGAGGGCTTCGCAGAGGCAATTCATGGAGTTGGCGGTGAACATGCCGGAGCAGGAACCGCAGGTGGGGCAGGCGTTGTCTTCGATTTCCTTGAGCTGATCGAGCGTGATCTTGCCGGCCGCCTGGGCGCCGACGCCCTCGAAGACGGTGGCGAGGTCGATGGCCTTGCCGGTGGACGGCAGCTTGCCGGCCTTCATGGGTCCGCCGGAGACGAACACTGTGGGGATATTGACGCGAGCGGCGGCCATCATCATGCCGGGCACGATCTTGTCGCAGTTGGGGATGCAGACCATGCCGTCGAAACAGTGGGCGCGGAGCATGGTCTCGACGCAATCGGCGATGAGTTCGCGCGAGGCGAGCGAGTACTTCATGCCGCCGTGGCCCATGGCGATGCCGTCGTCGACGCCGATGGTGTTGAATTCGAACGGGATGCCGCCGGCGGCGCGGACAGCCTCGCGGACCTTGCGGCCGACGACGTCGAGATGGGCGTGGCCGGGGATGATCTGGACGAAGGAGTTGCAGACGGCGATGAAGGGCTTGTCGAAGTCGGCATCGGAGGTGATGACGCCCGTGGCGCGAAGGAGGGAGCGGTGCGGGGCGCGGATGGCGCCTTTCTTGATCATATCGCTGATGGCCATGATGTTGGGTCTCCGTAAATAGTGAAGCGAGGAAGTTTAGCAGCAGAGAAGGCGGGAGTCACGCGGTTGGAGACGCGATGGAAATGGTGGAAGCGTGAACGACGAGTTTGGGAACCGGGAGGGCCGTGCTTCTGCACGGCCGGGACGGCGACCTCGCGAACGGCCGCAGAGACTGCGGCCCTCCCACAGCCAAACCGTGCATGGCATCACAGGACGAGCACATCCGGGCGGGGCAGGGTCTGGCCGCCGTGGTGTCCGACAAGCTTGGGCCAGTCGCCCTGGATCTGCGTGAGCATCTCGGGGCCTTTGGCGGTGAGCAGGAGGGTGTCGCCGGTACGCACGCCGGGAAGCGTGGGGGTCCAGGCGATCGACTGGTTCTCGCGTAAGGCCCACGTCGCCTCGGGGCCGGCACTGATATCGCAAATGCCATAGCCGCTGACGCCGCCGGGATGGAAGGCGCCGGCGGAATTGGGGTAGCCTTCCTGCGTGCATACCTGTTGGATGATGCCGCCGAACTCGGCGAGCGACCGGCCGATGCGCGTGGAGAGGATCAGCGCGGCGTCCAGGTTGCTGACCGCCTGGAAGCGTTTGCGGAAGTCGGCCGACGGCGGGCCGAAATGGACCATACGGGTCATGGTGCAGACCAGGCCGCGATAGTCGGCGCTGACCACGATCACGACGCACTGCAGGGTCTTGAGTTCCGTGGGCGGGGCAAAGACGAAGCGCGTGGCCCGGTCGTCGGCCGTCGCCCAGACGCGCGTGGGCGTGACCCCCTGCCGGTGAAGATGATGCTCGACGACACCGGCGATGTCGTGTTCGGTCTGGCCGGGACGAAGTTCGCGGGATGCGGCCTGAACGGCGGCGGTGGTGCGCTTGGCGCCTTCGCGATAGCGGGCGATTTCGCCGTCGGTCAGCACAAGCTTCAGTTCGTCAAAGGCCGTGGGCAATGGGGGCAGGTTCAGGCCAAAGAGATCGGCGTCGGCCGCGATGCGTTTGCTACCAATGAGATCGCGGGCGACCTTCTGGGCGGCCGGGCGGTTGTCCCAGGGATAGGAGACGGTCTTCCAGCCGAGGCCCATCATTTCCTCGGCCTCCATGCGGGCGGTCGCCAGGGAACTGGCCAGGCAAGTGCGCTCGGCGCGCGTAAAGAGTATCGAGGCGGCTGGCGATGGCCAGGCGGCGGACTGGGCGTTGTCGCGGCCGCCGCTGATCCAGCGGAAATTGGCGCGATCGGTGAGGAGCACGCCATCGAGATGGAGACGGTCGAGCAGGTCCAACAGGCGTTTGTTCTTGTTGTCGAGTTCAGGAAGGGCCATGGGGACAGAGTAACAGTAGCGGAGGCAAGTGCAAAGACGAATTCAAAATGCAAAGTGCAAAATGCAAAATGCAAAATGAAGAGTGCGGAGTGCAGCATCCCGAAAGAGAATGTCTCTGCCACTTCGTGCCTCAATGCCTTGGTGCCTTCGTGCCTTGGGTGGGTGTTGGTTGCGACTGCCGGCCACACCGTGTACCGTTATGCAGATCGGCATCAGCATGATCGGACAGTCCCGACGCAGAGGACGCAACGCCTATGAATATGAAACTCAAGAACATCACCCTGGAGATGAGCCTCAAACCGTTTCGTGAGATGGGCGAGGAGTTTGTCCGCGGCATCTGCCGGGAACTGTTCCGGTCGTGGTCGCCGCTGACGCGACATGCGGACGGCGTCTCGATCATGCTGTGGGCGGCGGATGGGTCGGAGATTCTCGAATACCGTGGAAAGGCGGAGGATCCCATTGAGTGGGCACGCTACATCGGGCATCCCAATCCGCGCGAGGAACTGAAAGGTGATCCGGAGAAGAAGGCGCTGCACAGCCGGGCGCGCCTGTACATGGAGAACCCGCCGCAACTGACTTATGGCCGGCTGGCGACGATTATTCGGATAATCAAGGAAGTGGGACGCGAGGCGACCGGCAAGCCGATCCGCGTGGGCGCGACGTTTGACCCGGGCGGCGAGTTTGCCAAGTCCCCTTTCAAGTACGAGAAGCACAACGAAATCTGCCTGGGCGGCACCATGGGCCACGGCAGCTTTGTCTGCTGCTATGGCGTGCTGAATGCCGATTCGCAGGCGTATGCGGGCTTCCCCGATGGCATTCCGCAGGGGACGCCGCTGGGAACGTTCCTGGGCCGGCAGAGTCAGCATTTCCTCAAGGACCTGGGGTACGACTACATCTGGTTCTCCAACGGATTCGGCTTTGGCATGGAGACATGGAAGGCAACCGGGCCGATGTTCGACGGCAAGAAGTTCACGCCCGACAAGGCCGGGGAGAACCGCGACAAGATCCTGGATTTCTGGCGGCGGTTCCGAACCGAGTGTCCCGGTTTCCCGATTGAGACGCGGGGCACCAACCTGGTCACGGGTTCGGACCTGGCATCCAATGCCACGCCGCTGAAGGACATTTACGCGGGCGGGTTTAACATGATGCCGCCGCCGAATTCGCCGTGGGCGGCGCTGAACGGCGATTTCGGGCTGGAACTGGTGGGGTACATGTCGCGGATCGCCGAGTTGCCGCCGGGCAAGGGATTCCCGTTCCGCTACTACACGCACGATCCCTGGTGGCTGAACAGCCCGTGGCTGGATCGCTACGGGCGCGAGCCGCACGACATCTATCTGCCACTGTCGGTTGGCCGGATTGATGCCGAGGGACGGGTGGAGAATCCAAGTTCGCTGTCGCTGCTGACGATCGATGATTCGTATGGCCGGATGCCGGAGCAGGTGCCCAACGAGGTGATCCCGCATCTGCTGGCGGCGCTGGATCATGTTCCCGACCAACCAGGGCCGCTGGTGTGGGCGTATCCATTTGAGGAATATCACCAGATGGTGTTCGGAGCGAATCCCCGCCCGGAAGAACCGTTCTTCGGCGATTGGCTTATGCGGGCGGCGGTCAACAACAGCCTGCCGCTGAACACGGTCGTGTCCACCACGAACTTCCTGTCGTCATTGAAGCGTAAGGCAGGTCTCTATCGCGAGTCAATTTTACTGACGCCGGTGCCGGATGCGGGAACGCCGCTTTCGACGGTTCTGCTGGATTTCGTCAAAGCCGGAGGACGCGTGCTGCTGTACGGGCCGCTGGCGCATGCGGGGGACGACATGCTGGCGGCGCTGAACGTCAAGCGTGTGGAACCGCTGACGGGCGATTTCGAACTCCGGCTGGAGCATTGCCTGGACGAGTTCGTGACGAAGGGATCGCCGGCGCGCCTCCAGCACCGTGCGCTGATGTCGGCCGGCGGCATGGAAGCCGTCACGGCCGATCCGGACGATGCGATGACTCACCTCCTGGCAACGGCCGTGCAGGGGACCGAGCGCCGCGTGGCCGCACTCTGGCGGCCATATCCGAACTGGTCGAGCGGCGGCGTGATCTGCTGGGTGCGCGGCACCAACTCCAGCGACTACAAAGGCGGCCACCTGCTCACACCCGACGATCCCCGCCAGTCGTTCCCCGGCGATCTGCTCTTGCGCTACGCCCTGGAATCCTTCGGCTATCAATTGTCCGTCACCAAGCGCAGCCCCGAGCAGCGCAATCCAGTGCTGGGCATCGCCCGGCATCGCAATGGCTTCTTCGTCTCCGGCTACACGCCGAACACGAACACCGGTCTCAAACTGCGTTTTCCGCAGGGCGCTCCGCTGTTCACCAATTGCGACACGGAGATCGACGAGGGCATGGCGTGCTACCACATGCCGCGTGCCTGGCACAAGGAGTGCCGCGTCTTCATCGAACAACCGGCCGGTGAAGTATTCTGCGTCGAGCCCCACTCCGGCGAAATCGGCATCTCCCGCCGCCTGCAGCTCACCGGCCTGAAGAACGCCATCGTCCGCTTCTACCCCGAGACCGGCACGCAGGATCAGGTGAAGTTCCTGCTGAATCCGACGTTTCCGTTCATCACCGGGAACTTCCTGAAAGCAGAGAACCACAATGACCACTTTGGCCAATATCTTCAAACGGGGCCGGTGTCGGCGACGTTGCTGATTTCGTGGTGAATGGTGTATCGCGAATTGTGCGGGCATTGCCACGAGAGTTTCGTTGTGAACAGTTGTGCCGTCATGGGAGGCGGCCAGCAGGTGTGGCTGTGAGACGCGTTTGGATATTGAGTATGCACACGGGTGATGGACCATTCTTGATCGCGGATGCCAATGGCGTGTGGCGAGAAGATACGCCTGGCCGCCGTTTCGGTATCACTTGGGATGAGATTTACTGCATTAGCGCCCACAAGCTGGATTACATAACCCACGTCGTTACCGTGGTGACGCTGGATTGGGACTTTGGCGAATACTTTGAGCTAATGGACAATTGGCTAGGTTTCGATGAGGTCGCGCGCGCGATCTCATCCCGTATTCCGAGGATCGACCCGTGTTGGATCGATCGCATCCACGCATTGACTCCACGAGCACCCGGTATCCAAGTCTGGAAGCGAGCATAGCCACCAGGGCGCGCAATACTCAAATCTGTAGCCGACGACACTCGCCCATTGCCGCAGAACGCTCGCCGTGGATAATGCGCCTTTATGGGGATTCGCCTCATCATCGGCCGCGCGGGAACGGGCAAGACATATTATTGCCGCGAGGAGATCCTGCGCGAACTGAAAGCCAGCCCGCTGGGGCCGCCGATCTATCTGATCCTGCCGCGGCAGGCGACGTTTACGGCGCAGCGGCAGATCGCTTGCGATGGAACCGTGCCGGGGTTTTGCCGACTGGGGGTGATGTCGTTTGATGAACTGGCCGAGCAGATCATGGCGGAGGTCGGCGGATCGGCCGTGCCACAGGTGGATGCGCTGGGGCGAAACATGATCCTGGGGCAACTGCTGCGGCGGCATGCGGGGCAGTTGAGGTTCTTCTCGCGGAGCGCGCATCAGGCCGGGCTGCCGGCGAAGATCGAGGCGACGCTCTGGGAGTTCGACCGCGCGGGCAAACGGCCGGAGGATATCGAGACACTGGCCGGCGAGGCGGGTGGGATGTTCGCGGCCAAACTGTCGGATCTGGCCCTGCTGTACCGGGCGTACAACGACTACCTGGGGCAGGAACGCCTCGACCCGCGACGGCGGATCGCGGCCATCATGGAACGGATGAAGGAAGCCGCGTGCCTGCGCGGAGCGACCGTGTTCGTGGATGGATTCAGCGAGTTCTCCGATCCGGAACGGCGGATGCTGGTGCGACTCGGGCGGCTGTGCGAGCGCGTGGAGGTGACACTGCTGCTGGATGCGGACACGGCAATCGGCGCGGATGCGATGCCGGATGAACTGGGCGTTCTGCATCGGGTGGAGTATACGTGTCAGAAACTGCTTAAGGCGTGTGCGGAAGAAGGAACGGGCGTCGAGAAGGCTGTGCTAATGAAGGAGAGCAGGCGGTATGTGAATGGGGAGATGCGGTTAGTCGAGGAGCGGATGGCCGGAAAGAATGGCCCTCGCCCTAACCCTCTCCCGGAAGGCGAGGGGACAGGAGGCTCTCTCGCGGGGGGAGCGCCAGCGGCCGTGTGCTTCGTCGAGGCCGGGGACCGGCGACAGGAAGTGGAACACGCGGCGGGGCAAATACGCCAGCTTCTGTCGCAGGGAATGCGGCTGCGGGACATCGTGGTGCTGGTGCGGTCGCTGGACAATTATCATGATCTGGTGTCGGCGGCGTTCACGGAGCATGGGATACCGTTCTTTGCGGATCGGCGACGGAGCATGGCGCATCATCCGCTCGTGCAGTTGATGCGGGCGGCGCTGACGGTGGCGGGGCGAACCTGGCCACACGAGGCGGTTATGATGCTCATCAAGACGGGGCTGGCCGGGCTTGGCGGGGACGATGTGGACGCGCTCGAGAATTATGTGCTGGAGCATCGGTTGCGCGGGCGGGTGTGGATATCACCCGAGCCGTGGCAATGGAGGCGCCGGCCCAATGAGGCGGAAGACGAGCAGGCGATTGACGAGGAGATTGCGGCCATCGACGCGATGCGCCAACGCCTCGCCGGGCCGCTCAAGGAGTTCGCCGAGCAGGCCAAGACCCCCCTGCCGCTGCGGCGTCGGGTGGAGGCACTGTTTGTGCTCATCGACAAACTCGGGGCGAGGCAGAAGCTCGCGGAGTGGATCGATGCGGCGCGAAAGGCCGAGCAACACGAATTGGCAGATGAGCACGATCAGGCATGGGAAAAGGTGTGCGAGTTGTTCGACCAGCTTATCGAACTCATGGGCGATGAGCCGGCGACGATGGAGGACTTCGCGCGCATCGTCGAGGCGGGGCTCGAGCAGTTCGAATTGGCAATCGCGCCGCCGACAGTCGATCAGGTGCTGGTCGGGGCTGTGGACCGCACGGCGACGGGCGATGTGAAAGCGACACTGGTGCTGGGGCTCAATGAAGGTGTCTTCCCGCGGATCTGGCACGACGAGTCGATCCTCTCGGACGCCGAGCGAACGGAATTGCGGCGGCGGGATTTCGATGTGGACCCCGCCACCGAGCGGATGACGCTGGACGAACGGTTCTGGGGATACATCGCACTGACGCGGGCATCCCATCATCTGTATCTCAGTCGCGTCACGGCCGACGACGCCGGCCGGCCTAATGCGCCCAGCATGTTCTGGGAGGAGTTGCGGACACTGCTGCCGGATGCTCCGCTCACACAATTGCCGAAGAGCGGAATGACGCTGTCGGCGGTGACGTCGGCGCGGCGACTGGTCACCGCGGTGGTTCAGTGGGTGCGCAGCGGCGAAGAACCGAAACCGGATTCCCCCTGGCCGGCCCTATACCAATACCTTGCGATAAACCACAGCAGTCTGCCGGCGCACATCGGCCGGATGGTGAAGCAGGCCTGGCCGGCACTGGCGTACGTCAATGACGCATCCCTGGCGGCCGCGACGGCAGCCGCACTATTCCCGTTGCCGCTGGCGGCGTCACCGCGACGATTCGAGATCTTCGCGACCTGCCCGTACAAGCACTTTGCAAAATACGGACTCGGACTGGCCAAGCGCGACGAGTCGCCGCTGGCGGAGGTGAACCTGGATCGGGCGTACCACACGGCGCTGGAGCGGCTGGTGGCGGAAATGATCAAACGGCGGCAGGACTGGCGCGAGTTCTCCGACGCCAGCGCATCGCAAATCGTGGCGGCCATCGCCAAGCGCCTGCCGGAAGAGATCGGCGGAGAACTCATGCTGGGTGTGGGGCGCAACGAATATCTGCTCGGCCGGGTGGAGCAGTCGATCGAGCGGATCATCGAGGCCCACCGCATTGCGGCCGACCGCGGAGAGTTGGCCAGCCGCTTTGCCGCGATCGCGTATGGACCATCGCCCGCGATCCTGCCACCTGTGGAACTCGAAACGCTCAAGAACCGACAGGTGGCGCTGCACGGCCGGATTGATCGGGTCGATGTGCTGGAAAAAGATGCGGCGTTCGCCGTGCTCGATTACCGGCTGGGCGGCGACAAGCTGGACTTGTGGCGCGTGAGTGAGGGACTGTCGCTGCAACTCCTGGTGAGCCTGCTGGCCGTGAAGACGCACGCCGGCAAGCTTTCCAGCGGCGCCATGGTGCCGGCCGGGGCGTTGTATGTGAAACTGCTGGATGAGCTTTCGCAGGTCGATCATCCAAGTGAAACGCCCTCGCCGCAGGCTCCGGAATATTACCTCAAGGAACCGCGCCGCGGCGTGTTCGACGAGCGATACCTCCGGAGTTTCGACGCCGATGTGCAGGCCAGCGAATCGTCGCCCGTCGTCAAGGCTCGCGTGAACAAGGACAACTCGCTCGGCAACAAGCGCAACGGCGACCATGTGGCGGGTGATGAAATGTCGGCGCTGCTCGAACTGGTTCGCGGGGTCGTAGCGGAACTGGCCGACCGGATTATCGACGGCGAGATTACCGTCCGGCCATACCGCATTGGCACCAGCACGCCGTGCGGCTGGTGCGAGTACCGCTCGGTCTGCCGATACGACCCGGCCATCAACCCTTGCCGCCGACTTGAACCGGTTCCACGCAATGAGTTGCTCGATGACCTGATGGGCCGGGCGACGGGAGGGGCGGAATGAGCGAACAGGCGAAGGTCGGCAAATGGACGCCGGAACAATGGGACGCCGTCTGCGCCGAAGGCTCGCTGCTGGTCTCAGCGGCGGCGGGCTCGGGCAAGACGTCCGTGCTGGCGGCGCGATGCGCTTTTCTTGTATCCAGCGCGGCCAAGCCGTGTGATGTTTCGCGATTACTCGTGGTGACGTTCACCGAGGCGGCCGCGATGGAGATGCGGACGCGGATCGAGAAGACACTGCGCACGACGCTCTCCAAGGGATCGACAACCGACCCGCGCCTTCGGAAGCAGTTGGCGCTGATCGATCACGCCAACATCAGCACGCTGCACGCGCTCTGCGTGCGCCTGCTCAAGCAGAACTTCACGCACCTTGGGCTGGATCCGGATTTCCGCGTGCTGGACGGGGATGAGGCACTGTTGCTGCGACTGCAGATCGCCCGCGAGGCGTTTCTAGATAAATACGAGGAGAAGCAGCCGGCCGACTTCTGCGCGTTCGTGGATGCGCTGGGTGAGGGCCGCGATGCGTGGCTCGTGCAGGAAGTCATGCGTGTGCATCAGATCCTCTGCAGCGTCGTCGACCGGCAACGGTGGATGCGCGATGCGATCGGCCGGCTCCAGGACGCAGCGGACCGGCCGCTCGGTGAATCGCACCTGGGCCGGGAGTACTTGGGGGCATTGTCGCTGCAAGTCTCGGACACACTTGATGACTTCCATAGCGGCATCGCCGAGTTTCGAAAGAAGTCGTTCACCAAATACGCTGATTACTTCACCCCCCTGCTGGAGCAACTGACAGCACTGCGATCAGCATTGACTGTCGGCAGCTACGATGACGCGGCGGCACTGTGCGCCACGATGGCCCAGGGACTCGGGCGGCTTCCCGCGGTGGCATCGACCGTGCCGGGCAAGGACCAGGCCAAGGCGCTGGCCGACCAGCTCAAGGAGTCAATCAGCAAGGGCCCGCTGGCGCTGGGCTTCCGTTTCACGACCGAGGAATGGCAGCAATCGGTTCGACTCATCGTGCCGCACGCCACCGTGCTGCTGGGACTGGTCACGGAGCTTGACGAACGATACACGGCCGAGAAAACATCGCAGCGCGTGCTCGACTTCAACGACCTGGAACGGCTCACGCTGCGACTGCTCAGCGAAGACGGCGATGCACGCCGGCCCTCGGCCATCGCCCGGGAACTGCATCGCCGGTTTGAGCATGTGCTGGTTGATGAGTACCAGGACATCAACGAGATCCAGGATGCGATTCTGCGGCTGGTCAGTCGTGAATGTCTGATGCCGGACAAACCGACCCCGACGCCTGACGCACGACCCGTGGGCAACCTCTTCTGCGTCGGCGACGTCAAGCAGAGCATTTACGGGTTCCGGCTGGCCGATCCTGGCCGATTCCTGGAGCGCTACGCCCGGTTCCGCAAGCCGGACAACGGGCAGGGCCGGGTCATCGACCTGCAGGCGAACTTCCGCAGCCGCGGACCGTTGCTCGAGGCCATCAACGAAGTCTTCCGGCGGACCATGATCGCCACCGCCGTGGATATCGACTACGACGAGTCGCAGGAACTCAAGGCCAGCGCCAAGTTTGTCGACTTGCCCGTTGGGACGACGCCAACCGGCCGGCCCATCGAATTGCACATCCTGCCCGACAAGCTTGACGATGCGCAGGCCGACGAAGGCACGGACAGCTCAAACGAGACTGCCACCGAGCTCGAGCGCGCCGGCCGGGAAGCGTTGCTCATTGCTCGCCGCATCCGGGAACTCATGGGCGAGACCGGCCGCCCGCGAACCCAGATTACCCTCCGGCGGCCGGACGGAACACTGACCACGGAACCATTGCGATTTGACCACATTGTCATCCTGCTGCGGGCGATGAAGCACCACGCCGAACAGTACGCCGAAGTGCTGCGGCGCGAGGGCATACCCGTCCACAACACCGAGGGCGGCGGCTATTTCGACGCCACGGAAATCCGCGACATGCTCGCCCTGCTGCGTCTGCTGGACAACCGCTTGCAGGACATCCCGATGGCCGCGGTGCTGCGCAGCCCACTGACGGCGTTGCCCGGCGCGGATGATGCCATGGCGCGCATCCGAATCGCGTATTCCGCGATATCGTTCGCGCAGGCCGTAATCCGTTACGCGACGGAGAAATCCGACGATCTGGCCGCCCGGCTTCGCGCATTTCTTTCCCGGCTCGACGACTGGCGCGGCATCGCGCAACATCGCCCCGTCGCTGAACTGATCTGGCTCATCTACGAAGACACCGGCTACCTCGCTTACGTCCAGGGCCTGGAATCCGGCCAGCGCCGCGCCGCCAATCTCCTGCACATGTACGACCGCGCCCGGCAGTTTGCTTCCTTCTCCAGCCAGGGGCTGTATCGCTTCAACCAGTTCCTGGCGGAATTGGACCAGGAAGTTGACGCCTCGCAGGCGGCCGAACTTTCCGAGGCCGAGGATGTGGTTCGAATCCTCAGCGTGCACAAGTCCAAAGGACTGGAGTTCCCCGTCGTCTTCCTGCCGCAACTTGGCAAAAAGATCAACCTCGCATCGACGACGGGCGCCGTGCTTGTCGACCGCCAGGCCGGTCTGGCCTTGCCGGCAATCGACCTCGATCACCGCATCAAGTATCCGTCACTCGCGCAAGTGGTGGTCGAGCGTCGCCTGTTGCGTGCCTCTCTGGCCGAGGAAATGCGCGTGTTGTATGTGGCCATGACGCGTGCCAAGGAACAGTTGATCCTCGTCGGCTCCGCGCCCGCCGGGGCGGCTGAGGCGTGGGAACGCCGCTGGTTCGGCCACGAGGGTCCGATGCCGGTCAGCGGCATTCTCGCGGCCCGCACCATGCTCCACTGGCTCGGCCCGACCGCCATGATGCTCGCACAGGGCGAGCCGCCGGCGCTTGCGGTGCTGGATCATCCCAGCGATGAGGTCGCGCAGTGGATGAAGGAGCACCGCATCGCGCCCGGCCGAAAGGGCGTGCTCTCCGAGCGCATCGCCCTGGCACCACTCGCGTCGCCACCGCCTGTCGCCCCAGAGGTTGTCGCCGCACTCGATCAGCTCGCATATGTCTATCCGTACACGGCCTTCGCGGATCTACGGGCGACCGCGACGGTAACTTCGCTCGCCAAACACGGCGGCGTGGAACATCGCCCGTCAGATTTGAAGCCGCCCGCGCGACTCATTGACTCGCCGAAATTGTCGGGTGCCGACCGCGGGTCGGCCACCCACCTGTTCCTGCAATACTTGGACTTCTCACGTCCGCTGACGGCCGACGATCTTCAGGACCAGCTCAACCAGCTAGTCGATCGACGCCTGATGGCGCCGATCCAGGCCAAGGCATGTGATCTGGGCGCCATCGCCTGGTTCGTAGCGACCGAGCTTGGCCAGGGGGTGCGAAAGAACGCCCATGGACTACTGCGCGAGCTGCCGATGTGTTACGCGGCATCCCCCGAGCGTTTCGGCCGACCCGCGGGCGGCTTGCAGGACCAGGTTGTGATCCGTGGCCGGACGGACCTGCTTGTGCCGCAGAACGGCGGATTCGTGCTGGTGGACTACAAGACGGACCAGGTGACGGGCGCATTGCTCGCCCAGCGCATCGAAACCTACCGCGGCCAGTTGTCGCTCTACCGGGAGGCCCTGGAGAAGATCCTCGCCCGGCCGATCATCGGGGCCATGCTCGTATTCCTGCACCCGAGGGAAGTCGTGGCGGTGTGAGATATCACCCGTGCGGATCCGGCCGGTGGCTGCTGCTATGCGCCTACCGCTCGCGTCGTGGCCGCGCTTGCCGACACAACCGTCCGACCCCGACCTGATCCCTTCGCCTGATACAACGCCACGTCTGCAGCCGACACCAGTTGTTCCGCATGGGCGGGCCGCTGGCTGCGCGAGCAGGCGATCCCCACGGACATCGATACGCCCGTGGCGCGTTTGAGCAGCGGAGCCGTCGCCGTCTCAAACTCCTCGCGGATACGCTGCACCACGCGCGCCGCCTCGGTCCCGTCCGCATGCGGCAGGAGCAGCACAAACTCATCGCCGCCGTAACGCACGGCTGCGTCCATGCGACGAAGATTCGACTGGATGACCTTACCGGCCAACACCAGGATCTGGTCGCCAACCTGGTGTCCGTAGGTGTCGTTGAGCTGCTTGTAGTTGTCCAGGTCAATCATCACGCACGACAATTCCTTATCGTAACGCTGTGCCTCGGCGAAAAGCTGGTCCAGAACGCGGCCGAAGTGCCGGCGGTTGTACAGAGACGTCAGGGGATCGGTGGCCGCCAGTTCCTCCACCCGCCGCAGAGACTCCTCGAGTTGCCCATTCTTCTCGCGAAGCTCGCCCAGGGTGTTCTCAAGCTCCACACGCAGATGCTCGTTCTCCCGCTTGATCTTGGCCACGGCGAGGTTCTTCTCAACGACGACGGGGATGGTGTACAGGTAGTCGCCGACCTTGACCACATAGTCGCAGGCGCCCCGCCGGATCGACTCCGCTGCAATAGCACCGACATTTTCGCCGGTAACCATGATGATCGGCGTCGAGAAGCGGTTCACGACCTGATCGAGCAGATCAAGACCCGAGCCGTCCGGCAGGTTGTAGTCACAGAGGATCATGTCGAAGCCGGCAATGTCCTGCCGCAGTGCCTCAGCCATCGAGCTCGCTTCCATGACGCAGCCGCGGCCGAAATGGTCCTCCAGCGTCTCCCCGATCAGCTCAAGCTGATCGGAATCATCCTCGACCACAAGAAGTTTGACGGGTTCTGCGTACGACACGGTCCCGACCTCTGCATTTGTAAGAATTTGCACGACACAACACGACTGTTCTGACTTACAATATATTCGGCTCCGATGACCAATATTATTCCCGGATTCTCCTAATCATCTATCAGACATAGGGTTATCGACGGCACTCTTCCTCCACCCAATGACAACTCGGATGCTGGTGGATGGAAACCCAGTAGGCGGTGCTAACGCGAAGGGTTTTGTAGAACTGGTCGGCCCTGGCCGGTTTGAGCGTATAGCTGTTGGCACCATTGCGGGCGGCAATCTGCATCTGCCTCTCGTCACATACGCCCGTCAACATAACGACGGGTATGTCCCGGTGCTCCGGCGATGACTTGATGGCCGCCAGTACGTCCTGGCCGGTCAGGCCGGGCATCTCGATATCCAGGTATATGAGGCTCGGCCGCGGGGCGTCGGTGTACTCGCCCTGCTGAAACACGAAGTCGAGTGCAGCCTGGCCATCACAGACTTCGTGTACTTCGTTGCGGCCACGACACTCGCCGATGGCCTCACGGATCAGAAGTCGGCAATCCGGGTCGTCGTCAACCACCAGGATGATAATTTTCTCGCCAGTCCTTCGCATAACAACTCCCGCAATTCCCGCCGCCTCATGCGGCCGCAAGCGACACCTCACACCCGGACGCGTTCGGAATAAAGAACCAGAACGTACTGCCCCGGCCAACCTCCGACTCGACCCATATCCTTCCACCGTAGGTCTCAATGATGCTCTTCACACTGGCCAGACCCACCCCCTTGCCAACGACGTTGCTCCCGGCCGCATTCTTCCCGCGCCGGAACACATAGAACACTTTCTGCACATCCTCGGCATGAATCCCCATACCCGTGTCACGAACGTAGAACCCATGTCCGCCGGCCATCTCGCTCCAGCCAATATTTATCCGCCGTTCGACACTCTCTCCCATGTATTTGATCGCATTGTCGATCAGATTCTGAAACACCTGGCGCACCCGCATTCGTTCGCAGCCCAACGATGGCAGCACGTTGTCCACGCTGATTGAAATATTCTTCTCCCGCAGATCCGGCTCGAAACAGTCCACGAGTTCCCGCACCAGGCCGTCGATGTCCACCGATTCCATCTTGTGGCGCCGCGTCTTGATCCGCGACAACTCCAGCAACTCGGCAATGAGATCCGACTCCGCCTCGACGTTCTTGCGGATGCGCTCCAGGCGATGCACCACCTCCTCATCGAGCCGGCCGCGATACTTTGTAAGCAGAAGCATCGCCATCCCGCTGATGTTGCGAAGAGGCGCATTCAGGTCGTGCGACACCGCCCGGAGGAAGTCCTCCTTCTCGGCAATCTCGGCCGACAACCGTCCGTTCGACGCCTCCAACTCGCTCGTGCGACGGCGAACCTTGCCCTCCAACTCGTGGTTGGCGTCCTCCAGTTCCCGCCGGTGCTCGTGGATGCAGTCCACCATTTCGTTGAATGACGTGGCCAGCTTCCCGATCTCGTCGGGCCGGCACATCTCGACGTGCGCGTCGTATTGGCCGGTGGATATTCGGTTCGTGGCCGAGACAAGCTGGCGGATAGGAAGGAATATCCGGTGAATCAGGGCGATCGCCAGAGGCAGGCACAACGCGAAGATCGCCAATCCCAAGCCCAGGGCAACGATGGACACACGATGGAGTTCCGCCTGGGCGGCATTCTGGGAAACACCCACGGTGATGTAACCGTGCAGGCGCACGCCAGGCCCCTGCGTATCGGTGGAGTCATGTCCCGTCTCCGCCCGCGTTTTCCCAGGCGGATGGCGATCGAACACCGGGGCGGTAACCTGAAGAAAATCACCCAGCGTCGGCAAGTGTCTCTCCTGGACGCGCATGAGCAACTGCGACCGCGGTGAATCCCCGGGAGAGTGGCCGATTCGGAAATCTGGATCCCGGCAGGCCGTGGTAAGTGCCTTGCCCTGTGCGTCGAAGAAGGCAACGAGAACGATGTTGCGACTCTTGATCAGATCCGACCCCAAACGATGCAGTTGCTCGGCATCGCCGCTTTGATACGGCTCGACGGCCGCAAACGCCAGCGTCTGCGACAGTTGCCGAGCCTGCTCGCCCATCAGTCCGGCCAGCGTCGACTGGCTGCGCTCCAGGGCAAACCCCGTCGCCGTCGCCAGGGCGGCCATCAGCAGCATGCTGAAGGCCAGCACGACCTTGCCCTGCAAGCCAAGACGACCGATCGAACTGCGGCGCAAGCGCAGGATCCAGCCCGGCCAGACGGAGGAAGTTGGTTGGGTCTGCTCGATCATCCACCTCGCGGACCAGGGTCCGCATTGGGTGGATCGGCCCAATAACGAGGTGGCTTAAGGAGGACGCTACTGACCCACACGGACATTCACCAGCGTCGGCCGCGTCAGCACGCCCGGCAGTTCGATCAGCGTACTCCCGTTTTCGAGCCTGACGATCCGCTCCACCAACACACCTTCCATCGTCACCAGGACACTGCCCTTGGGCAGTTCGCGCACCTCCAACAGCGGCCGAACCGCCGGGACCCCCTGTGGCTCAATGCGCATCTCCAGCCGCGGCCCACCGGCGATGATCTGATACGTCCCGCTCTGCTCGGCGTAGCCGTCATTATTGGCATCGCCAGGCGAGTTGCGATCGAGCCGGCCGGTATCGCCGGTTACGGCGATCCGCGCCGGAGAATTGTGCGACGCCACGAGTCCCGCCGCGTCGGCCGGATTTCCCAGCAGCGGCTGCAAAACCCCGTCGATGATCTGCCGGCCGTCCGGATAAATCAGCATCGACCGCTGGGGCCCGCGCGACGACAGCCGCACTCGAATCGGGTTGGTCTCTTCGATCTTCCACCCGGCCGGGTCTGCCTCGGGCGTGCGGAACGTCTGCTTGAATCTTCCCGACCGCTCAACCGTAAAAGAAAACCCCTTCTCGCCAATCGAAAGCCCATCGGCAGGTCCGTCGTAGAGCGTGCCGGTGTTGTCGATCTCCACAAGATCATCCACCCACAACCCCTCCGGCAACCCATCGGGGAACGTAAACCGCAGGGTTCCAATCGTATTGGCCGAACCACGAGAAAGTGCCGAGAGGATATCGAGTACAACCGGCGTCCATTGATTCGCCGGAATCTCCACGGTGTACTGCTCGAGCGTTCTGCCATCGGCTTCGAATGCCGCTGACAGCACCTGCGGCCGGCTGCTGTAGCAATAGGCTCCGATCAGCGTCCATCGCCCCGGCCATTCGCGGCCGCTGTGCAGCGAGGCGAGTTTCACCACGGCCGATTTCGTACCGGGCGCCAGTCTCAAACTGCCCCCTCCGGTGTGGCGTCGCGTGGCATCCGCCGTGGCCTGGCCGCCCTCGGTCCTGACGAACACGGGGTCTGCCTCCGTCTCGAAGCTCAGCAGCGTAAAGAACGGATACTTCGCCAGTTGCCCTTCGGTGCGAACCATCTGCATGCCCAGAGGCTCCCCTTCGCGCACCTTCGGTTCAGGCAACGACGCAGTGCATCCGGATAGAATGGCGACGAAGCACAATGCCGCGATAGTGATTGCAGACCTGGACATGGCTCAGGGAATGTAAGAAGGCGCAGGGGAAAATGCAAAGACCAGCGTCTATGGTCAGCGACCACGCCTTCGAAAGAACTCCGCAATCCCGCGTCCCAGACCCCGCAGAAAAATGAGCGCCCTCATCCGCAGCCCCAGCCGGTGCAAAGCCGGATCGTGCGCGTCGATCTGAGCCGCGCTGCGGACCCACGCCACGGCCTTCTCATACTCGCCGCAACGTTCGAACGCGATCGCCAGGTTATACATCGCCGACGCCCGACGCGGGTCGCATTCCAACGCCTTCGCCGATGCCGCAATTCCCTCGTTCCAGCGCCGCCGCATGAACTGGGCCACCGCCAGGTTCTGCCACCCATCCGCCCGCCCGGGATAGAACGACGTCAGCCGCCGCAGGCAGATCACCGCCAGCCGCCGCTGCCCACAGTCGAGCATGATGTTCGCCAGATCGAGCAGAAGTTGCGGCTGTCGCGGCTGCAGCCGCAGTTCATTTCGCAAGAACCGCCTGGCCTCGGCCAGTTTCCCCTGGCGCGCCGCTATCTCCCCAAGGCGCATCTGTACACCGGGATAATCCAGCGCCGACAGACGCACGCGATCAAGCAGATTCCGGGCCGCGTCCAGTTGATCCGTCGCCAACAACCAGCGGGCGAACTCGATATACGCCTGAGGCGCCTCCGGCGCCAACTCGATCGCCCTCCGAAACTTCTCGCCCGCCTCCTCGATCCGGTGCATCTGAAGCAGCAGCCGGCCAAGTTCAACCAGCGCGTCGATGCAGCGCGGGCTCTGCCGCCATTCCTTCTGATAGTGCCCCCGGGCCCGCTCCAACTCCCCCTTCTGCCAGAAACAGCGGGCGATGTTCAGGTGAACTTCGGGATAGGTCTCGTCCAGATCGAGCGTCTTGAACCAGCAGTACAGCGCCTTGTCGTACAGACCACGTTCGTAGAGACTCTGCGCGATGGCAAAGTAGCAGTTGGGGCACTCATCCTTGTACTGCCGGGCGATGTAGAACATCTCCTCGGCCTTCTCATGATTCCCCAGCGCCACGTACGGCATGATCCGCCCGCAGTAACACGGCTCCCACGCCGCGTCGAGTTGCTCGATGCGTTCGAGCATCTCGATGGATTCGCGAAACCGGCCCAGCCGGCCCAGGCCCCGCCCCAGCCGGAATATCGCGTCGATATCCTCCGGCTCGATGCTCATCGCCTGCCGGTACTCGTCCACGGCCTCGTCCACCCGGCCGATCTGGTCGAGCGTCAGCCCGGCATTAAAATGGTACGCGGCGTTGTGCGGATTGATGGCAATGGCTGCGCGCAATTCCTCAAGGGCTTCCACCCAGCGCTGCTGGGCGAAAAACTCCTGCGCTCGTTCGACACGTTGCTCGGCATCGTACCAGTCGTGCATGTGCGGCTCGGGCGGCGGGCGTCGCCGCTTGGAAATATTAGAGCCTCCCGGCCGCCGGCCGCAAGGAAAAATCACCGTAACCGCGTAATAATCTCAAACTGGCGGCAACTTTCTTCCCGGCCGCGTGTCTCTTTGGTTGAGTGAACCGACCGCATGGATGCGGTTTCGTCTTGTATCGGGAAGAAGGAAACAGACTTCGGTGGTTTCGCGTCGCCAACTCCAATCCCTTGTCCTGTTCGCCGCCGCCATGGCTGCTGCACCGGTCGTTTCGTACGCCCAGGTTGACGCTGCCGCCGGCCGCGATATCCACGCACAGCAATCCGTGCTTCAGGAAGGCGCCTCGACACTTCCCCAGCGTGAAGAAGCCGCCCGCCGCCTCGCCCAGCGAAACGCCCCCGACGCCAACCGCACCCTCCTTACCGTCCTCCAGGATGTCAGCAACCGCGACGGCCAGATCGCCGTGGCCCGTGCCATCGCCGGCCAAAGCCCGCCCGATCCCATGTTCTATGATGTCCTCTCGTCCCTGCTCAGCCAGGATCGCGCCCTGACCGAAGCCGCAGCACAGGCAATCGCATCGTATAAAACCCCGGCCGCCCGCGACCGGCTCAAACAGTTCGCCACCAATCTTGCCCAGCCGCGCGAGTCCCGCACCGCCGTGGTGCGCGCCATGGGCCGCCTGCTCGACAAGGGCACCGCCACCGTCCTCGTCGATCTCCTGCGACAGGATGACAGCGCCATCATCCGCGATGCCGCCGCCGAAGCGCTCATCGAAATGACCGGCCTCGGCCAGTTCGGCCACGACACCCAGCGCTGGTCGCAGTGGTGGGAAACCGCCCGCACGCGCCCGGAGTCCGACTGGACCGCCGACCTCCTCAATCGCAGCGTCGACCGCCTCGCCGAAACCGACCGCCGGCTCTTGCGGCTTCGCGAACGCACCGCCGCCCTGGTCCGCGACGAATATCGCGCCAAGACCGATACGGACAAGGCCGCTTTGCTCATCAAGTTGCTCCAGGATGGCTCGGAAGACCTGCGGCTGACGGGGATCCAGCTCGTGTACGACGAAGTCTCCGTTGGCAAACCAATGCCCGAGGGAATCTTCCTCGCGCTTCGCATCCTCGTCGGCGACAGTGTCACCGACGTCCGACAACAGGCCGTCAAGACACTCATGGCCGCCAACGATCCCGGCGCCGTCGACGCCCTTCTCGCCCAGCTAGCCCAGGAAAAAGACCCCGATGTGACCGGTGCCATCCTCGTCGCTTTCGGCCCGTCGCACGACCTCCGCACCGTCGACCCCCTGCTCGCGCGTCTGGGCAATGATTCGTTCACGATCGCCCGGTCCGCCGCCGAGGGACTCAAGGGGCTCGCCCCCGAACTTGCCAAGCCCGCCAACACCGAACTGGCCACGAAAGTAGCCGCCGCCCTTCGCACGCGCCTGCCCGATACCGCCGGCAGTGTCGCCGCATCGCAGCTCCGCACCAGCATCGTCCAGGCCATGGGCGCCCTCGGCCAGCCTTCCCAGCTCCGCGATTTCTACGACCTCCTCAAGCCCACCGAGAAAGTCGCCAACGTCCGCCGCGCCGCACTCGGCGGCCTCCGCCGCATCGGTTCCCCCGAGTCGGCCAACTTCATCCTCCAGTCCCTCTCCGACGCCGACCCCGGCGTTCGCCTTGATGCCATCAGCGCCCTCGAGACCACCGCATCCTTCGAACACGCCGATGCCCTCGGCCGCCTGCTCGTCGAAAGCATCGAGCGCGACAAGGACGTGCGAGCCCGCGCCTGGGAAGTATTGCAGAAGCTCCTCGAAAAAGGCCCCGTCGAGGGCCTCGCCGTCTGGGCCCGCAAACCGGTCATCGAAACCTCGCCCGAGCGCAAGCTCGCCGTGCTGTCCATCATCGAGAAGAAGCTCGATGCCGCCAAACGCCCCGATCAACTGGCCGCCAACCGCCAGGGCATCGGCGAGGTCATGCTCGTCCTCAAACGCCCCCACGAGGCGGCCGAGAAATTCAAACTGGCCCTCGACTACTGGCGTTCCTCCGGCGCCTCACCGGCCGTCCGCGAACCGTCCACGCTCCTGCTTCTCGAAGCACTGTTACGAGACAAAGGCTTCGCCGACGCCGCGACATTCGCCTCCGAGGTCATCACCGAAAGCCACGGCGCCAGTGCCCAGCCCATCTGGTCCAAGGTTCTGTCGGAGCTCGAACGCCTTCGTTCCCTGCGCGATTGGGACAACGCCCTGTTGCTCGTCCAGGCCATGCGAAAAGCGCCCTTCGGCGACCTTTACCTCAAGCGCCTCGACAAGTGGGAAAAAGACATCCAGCTCGCCCGCAACACCGGCGGCCAAAACTGGATCACCGGCCAACCC
>JANYKD010000201.1 GCA_025361735.1 Phycisphaerales bacterium | reverse complement strand
GCGCCAAAGGTGCGGATGTCGAAGTAGTTGCGCAGCAGCCACTTCTTGGCACGCTCGGCATCGGTGGCTTTGTCCTTGCCTTTTTTCTCTTTGAAAGCGGCTTTGTCGATTCCTTCCTTCTCGAACGCCTCTTCCATCAGGAGATTGAGGATGCGTTTCTCATACACGGCATCCTGTGTCTGGAAGAAGAGATTGTAACCCGGTTTGTCGGCTGCAAGCGCAGCCACCGCGTTGCGTACCTTGCGTTTGATGCAGACGTCAGTCACAAATCCTTGGAGCGATTGCGGATCGGTGCGGGGCAAATTGCCCGCGTCCGGGTCGCCGTTGGGGTTGCCATCCTGAACGTCAAAGAGAACTACGAAGTCATACCGACGGTCTACTGTGCTGCTCATGTGTTTTCCCTTCATGTGTACGAGGCCGGGTCTTTGCCTGTCAAGTTTCTACTGGTTGTCTTTGCCTTTGCGATAGGCGGCGCGCTGGTGGTAAAAGCCCAATGCAAATTCGCCCTGCTGCGTCAACGTCAACAGGTTCGGAAACGCACTGATGGAACCGCATACCCGTTCGATGTCCTTCTGCATATTCACGGCCATTCCGGGCTTCTCGCCCTGAAGCTTGCCCAGATGCTGTTGGGCGGACTTGAACAGACGCGGGTACACCAATCCCGGCGATGTGCTGGCCGTGCCGTAGAAACGATCCACAATGTTGGCATTAACGTTGCCCAGCGCGCCAAATTGGAGGCGTTCAAATACGGCCATCAGCCGGCCACAGAGGTACGCGGGTGTTCCCTCGCCAACATTCAGTTCTTCGCTCATCGGTGTTCCTTTCCTTGTCAAAATCAGTTTAATCAATCCCATGCGCGTCGCTCTAAATCCGTCCGCGCCGTCAGCCGCCAGTCGCTTCAGGCATGCCGCCAGGACGTTGTCCGCCAGCGGCAGGTTCTTCAAGGCCGCGTTTATGAATTGCCCAGGCAGGCTGGGCAACACGCCGTCCGACTCCCTCGCCGTGGCGAGCGCCAGCTGCCAAAGCGGAAAATACGTGACCAGTTCTTTGCCCCAGGGCTCGACGATACGCAGATCGGTGAACCACTGGCGTAGATTCGTCTTGACTTCTGGAAGTCTGGCTTCCAGGTAGTCGCGAATGACGGCCCGGGCCGAGTTGCCGGAAAGGGTGAGGCAGTAGAACTCGTTCGTGTCCATCGCCGTCGCTTCCCGGCCTTCGTCAAAACTGCGTAGAACCTTGGCGACTAGTTCAGGATTGTTGCTGTCGAAGCAGGCGAGCATGTCGTCCATTTCGCACTTCTGGCGGGTCCAGAAGAGAAACAGCGTGCCACCGAGGCCGATCCTGCTTCGGTGCAGTTTCTGCTGGATCAGCGCCGTCAAGGCTCGCGTATATCCTTCGGCCGCCCGGAAGCCGATGGCCGCATTGGCCGCACCGTCGAGGCCGTAACTTAGAAAAGCGTCCTTGTCGTTGGAAACCACGCAAACGCCGGCCGACATGCCGCCCGGAATGGTGGGAAGCTTGGGATGGGTCAGGGCGATGGGGCCCATCTCGCCGGTGATCTGGCAGATGCCTTGGGGGCCATCTCCTTGCCGGGCCTGATCGAAGCGGGTGTAGAAGCCTCGCCACCATTGGCGAACTGGCTCGCGATCGAGGATGGTAAGTCCTTCGTCCGGGTGCCAGGCCAGCGTACAGCGATCGCCCGGCCCGGGCTTGTACTTGCCCAATTCGGCGGCCACCGCCTCGGCCGCCACGGTGCGACCCATGACACACGCCGCGAGGAGCGCCGGATCGCCGGTGTCTGCGGCCGCCTTGGCCATCTGTTCCCAGAACGTCTTGCGGCTGGCCATGCTCTTGGGCTCATTGCACACCGGCAGCACGCGGGCCAGTGTGTCAGCAAAGAAACGGGCAAAGCCGGAATTGGCGGTGTTGCCGTGCGCTCTGGTGGCCAGCAATTCCTTTCCCCTGTCGGGCTTGGTCTTGGGCGGACCTTTGCGGGTTGGGATGGTCACCTCGCCTCGTCGCTCCTCAATGCCGAGGAATTCTCCATCCCGCCCGACTTTGATGATGTAGGGGATGGGCGCTGCCTCAAACGCAGGGTCGTCCGCCAGTTTCTCGCGTTCCGCCAGTTCATACAATCGCCTCAGGATCATGACGGCACCTCCCATCCCAGCACCTTCACCGGCGACTCGCGGTTGGGGCCGGAGTCGGCTGTGTCGCAGTGCAACGTTCCCCGCGCCACCGTGGCCTTGAAGAAGCCGGGCCGGTTCTCGCCATCCGGTCCGAAGCGAATGTCGTAGAGCATGAGGCCCAGTTCCTCGTCCCAGTCCAGCGGCTTCTCGCTGCCGTCGGGCGCGGCAAAATCGCAGGCGAACTCGCGGCAGCCCAGATAGGGCCGATGGAAACACTGGCCCTTCTCGACGCGGCGATGGAACATCTCCCGATACTTCATAGGCGGGTCGTTTGCGTCGAACTCGGCCATGTCGATGCTGGCCTGGATCAGGTAGGCCACATCGCGGAGGGCCAGCGTGTTGCGTTGAGTGCGGTTCTGCCCGCCGGCGCTGTCGCGCCCGGCCGAGTCCACCAGGTAGGGCTCGAAGGTCTGCGGTTCCTTGATCCAGCCCGTCACGGTGCGCGGGGCGATCTTGCCCTGAATCTCATTGCGGCGGAAACTGGCGAATTGGGGCCGGTCGGGAGCGTGCCCGTTGAGCCACCATGGCCGCAGTGCCGTGATGCGGCGGATGTGCCAATGGAACGCGGGCTCGACTTGCCCGGTCCTGGCATCCGTCTTCTTCTTAAAGAGGATCGCATCCAGGACACCGCGCGCTGCCGATGGCGTCATGATCGGATAGGACATCCGCTCGACCTTGAGTTCAGGCCGGGTGAAGCAGGCGTAGTCGCCCCAGACTTTGACGGAAACGATGTGTTTGTCGGGCATATTGCGTCCTTCCAAACGTGGTAGAATGATTGCCGGTCACCGCGCACGGCGAAGGCGAGGT
>JANYKD010000190.1 GCA_025361735.1 Phycisphaerales bacterium | reverse complement strand
GTAGTATGGTTCACTCGAAACGCCTCCTTGCTGTGAGTGTTTGACTACTACACAGACCCCGCCGATGCGGAAAAGACAGGCGTTTTGAGTGTTTTCTTTTATGGCCAGAGCAAGAATCTGACAGACTACGCTTGCTTAAGGTCTAGTTCCGTTTGGCTCTTGCGCATCGCCTCCTCTGCCTGCTTGCGCAGAGTGATGTCCTTGGCATAACCGAGATACCGGGTGTCCGACAGCTTCGTGGCCGCCACCATCCACCACCGGAGCTCACCCAGTTTTGTCATATACCTGAGATCAACCGACATCCTTCCTGTTCTTGCCAACTCGGCGAAGTTCTCCATCCCGGCCTGCCGCGATTCGGGAGCCAGGATGTCCGGGATGCTCCTGGCCAGCAGTTCGGATTCGCTGTAACCAGTGACGCGGGTGGCCTCCGGATTCACCTCGACATAGCGCCCTCGTTCATCAGTGACGAAGATCCCGTAAGGTGCATGCTCGACATAGCTGCGCCAGCGGTTTTCGCTTTCCCGCAACGTCTGTTCTGCCTCCAGCCGTTCCAGTTCTCCAGCCGCTCGTATGGACACGAGTTTCAGCGTGGTTTCGGCCAGCGAACGGTTTGCCAGCGGGGTTCGTCCGATGACGGCAATCAGGCCGATTGGCTTGCCCGTGTGGCTCCAAAGCGTCACGCCGACATAGCTCTGGGCTCGCAGATCTTCGAGCACCTGATCGCGCGGAAAGAACTGACGGACGCTGGCGGGGAAGCAACAGACGGTCTTGCCCACGACCTCGCCGCAGGGAGTGTCTTTCAGGGCATAGGCTACATTGTCCTCGAAATGGCCGTCACACCAGAAGGCCACGGATCGGGCGGTCAATCCGTCCCCGTCGAGGCGGTCGATGCAGACGAAGTCCATGCCCAGGGTCAGCGCCAGGTATCGGGCCAGCACATTGAAGAACGGCTCCTGTTGGGTTCCGGTGCCGGTGCGGGCCAGGAAAGACTGGATTTCATCAATGCGCTTGCGCTCAGTGATGTCCTGGATCAAACCGTCGTAGCCAACCAGCGCAACGTGCTGATCGCGATGGGGAACGAAAGTGTTTCTCACCCAGCGCATCGTTCCGTCTTTGTGGGTAATGCGGTGTTCGATGGGCGGCGGGTCTTCGCCGGCCAGAACCCGTCGCGATTGTGCCTCCACCTCGGCTCGGTCTTCGGGCACCACCATGCGGAACCACAGGAAGGGATCAGCGACGAACTCCTCGGGCCCGTAGCCCGTAACGGCCAGGCAACCCGGGCCATGCCTCGTCTCCGCGGCGTGCCCGTCCTCCAGGCGGACGGTGTAGATATAGTCGGTGATGGCCTTCGTGATCCGACGATAACGTTCCTCGCTCTCGCGCCGCGTATTCTCCGCCAGCCTGCGCTCGGTGACATCCTGTGTTGTTCCAAACATCCGTACCGCGGCACCGTGTTCATCGAAGACAACTTCGCCCTGATCGTGGATCACGCGAGTCTGGCCGTCGTGCCGGACGATGGTGTAATCCATGCTGTAGGGCGCGTCGCCACGGACAGCGGCGGCGAGGGCTTGCCTGAAGCGAGCCAGTTCTTCGGGTGGAAAAACGGACAGCGCCTGATCGAGATAGACCGGCGACGCGGCGGGAAAACCAAGAATCCGGTACATCTCGTCCGACCAGGACAGTTTGCCGGTGGCCAGTTCGGTCTGCCAACTGCCAATGTGCGCCAGGCGCTGGGAAACCTCGAGCAACTGCTGGGTTTGTCGTTGATCTTCCTCCCGCAGCTTCCGCTCCGTGATGTCGGTGTGAGTGCCGAACATCATCAGCGGCCTGCCGTCGATGGTGCGGGTGATGACGCGGCCACGGTCGAGAATCCAGAGCCAGTGGCCGTCCTTGTGCTTCATCCGGCATTCGCACTCGTAGTAGGGCAGTGTGCCCACAAAGTGTCGCTCCAGCACTTCGGCGGATCGCGCCAGGTCATCCGGGTGGGTCAGCGTTTCCCAGGTCTTGATGCTCGTCGGGGCCAGTTCGTCGAGCGTGTAGCCAATGACGCGCGCCCATTCATCGTTGAAGACGGTCTTCCCGGTCTGAACATCCCATTCCCAGGTGCCGACATGCGTGCCTTCGATGATGCTCTGCATGCGCCAGCGCGACTCGTGCAGCAATTCCTCGGCCTGACGCCGCGACAGGGCAATGGCCAGGCTGTCGGCCATTCTTTCGAAATGGGCGATCAAATCAGGGGTGAAGCGGTTCGTGCGGTGGTCGTTGAACTGGAGCAGTCCGAAGACCTGTTGATCGGTGCGCAGGGGAACCAAGGCCACCGACTCATACCCCTCGCCGTTGCAGCGGTTGCGGGTGCGTGCCTGCCGGTCGGCGTCGGTGGTGCTGGCCAGCAGGGCGGTGGTGTTGTTGGACCAGAAACTTCCGTGGACGGTGAAGCACGGCTTGGTGGGATCGAACCGGCCACAGAGAATGTTGCCGCACATGCACTCGAGGACGGGGTCGCCCTTGCAGTCGCGCTGGATGCTGCCGTCCGCGCCGTAGGTGCAGAGGTGATTCTCCAATTGCACAAACCTGGACGGGAAGCCGCGCGTTTCGTAATACGGATAGTCGTCGCCATCACGCAGGCGGATGCCGACCGCTTCGCATCCCGACCAGCCTTGCAGGTGAGCTGTCAGTTCCGCCATGCGCCGCCGGAAATCGCCGGGCGTGTTGACGAGGACGATCAAACGAGCGGTTTGCTCGTGCTCTTCCTCCTGGGTCTTGCGGGCGCTGATGTCGCTGAGCACGATACGGCAGACGGTTTGGCCGCCGGTATCCTGCGCGGCCGTCGCCGCCAGACTTGCCCAGAACGCCGCACCATCGCCTTTCACCATGCGCAGGTCGCACGCCTGCGGTGAGCCGGTCGCAAAGAGCTGTTTGCGGAGTCGGTAGTAGGTGTCCTGCTCCTCCTTGAGGATGAACCGGGAGATCGGCTTGCTGACGAGCCCACCCCGGGCCACGCCCAGGAGTGTGGCGGCGGTCAGGTTGGCCTCCAGGATCAACCCCGGCTCGCTGATGGTGACATACCCCACCGGCGCCAGGTCGTACAGGTCGAAATAGCGTTCCCGGGCGGTGTCCAGTTCGGCCTGCGCCCGGCGCAGTTCCTCGTTCTGCATCTCCAGTTCGATCTGATGCACGCCCAGTTCGTGCAGCGTCCGCCGGGTTTCTTCGGGCGAAAGAAGCTTCTTGTCGTTCGCCTGACTTTCTCTGAATGATGTCTCGGCCCGCTCGCGGAGAGCCTGCCCGGAACTTGTCAAAGGGTCCTCGCTCTGGTTTGAAGGGCTCTTCCTGGGCATAGTTCGCTCTTAGATTACTGACGTGCTCTGGTGATTGTTACTCAGACAGAATGGAATAGCCACGCATTTCATGGATAATTCAAGACGGAATTATGAGTTGTTTGCCATGTGGGGTTCATCAAGGCTATTCGCAAAAGTCACGCCTAAGCTTCCGTCGTTTGGCTTTCACTCTGCCCGAGTTGCGCGGCCGGGCCGATCGGGCGTTCCGTGGTGGCAATCGCGTACATCTGCCCGGCCTCGTTCATCAGGGCGGTCGAGATCATCGAAACCTCCACGACCGCACCGGTCCTGGTGATCCGTTGCGTGCGATACGGCTCCAGAATCTCAGCCTAGCTGAGCTGATGCACCCTGGTCAACGCCTGCTGATGCAGCTCTTTGGGTATCCGGTCGCGGACGTTCATCGCCAGGGCCTCGGCTTCGCTCCAGCCATACATCCTCACCGCTCCGGGGTTCCACGCCAGGATGCGGCCCTCCGGATCCTGCACGGTGATGGCATCGTGCGCATCGCGCACCACCACCGCCAGGCGGAGCAGTTCATTGGCTTTGCGCAGCGTCTCCTGCATCTTTTTGATCCCGCTGATGTCCGCAAAGGTGATCACTACGCCCTCAATCACGTTGTCCAGCGTGCGGTAGGGCAGGATGCGCATGGTGTACCACGCGCCCGCCTGGGTCTGCACCTCCACCTCCTTGGGAACCAGCGTTTCCAGCACGGTCTGCGCATCCGCCACCAGGCCGTCGTAGTCCACCAGGTTGGAGACGATGTGTCCCACGGGCCTTCCAGCGTCGCTCGGGATCAGGTTGATGATCCGGGTGATGGTGGGCGTGAAGCGCAGGATGCGCAGTTGATGGTCCACGAACACGGTGCCGATGCCGGTGCCGGCCAGCAGATTGTTCATGTCGTTGTTGGCCCGCGACAGATCGGCCACCTTGGTCTGCAGTTCGGCGTTTACCGTGGCCAGTTCCTCGTTAATCGACTGCAATTCCTCCTTGGAGGTTTCCAGTTCCTCGTTGGTGGACTGCAACTCCTCGTTGACCGACTGCATTTCCTCGTTCGAGGATTTGAGCTCTTCGTTGGAGGTCTCCAATTCCTCGTTGGCGGTCTGGAGGTACTCTTCCTTGGCCCGCAGTTCCTGCCTGAGCGCCGTGATGCGCGCACCGGCATCCGTTGCCAAAGCACCGATCCCCGGCGACTTATCGCCGGTCACCGACAACTGCTCACCGATGACGGCTTCTTCCAGGATGACCAGATACAGGGGAGCATCGGGCGTCCCCGCGGGGCCTGTGGCCACCGGGCGAATGGTCAGGTTGACCGTGCTGAAGTCGCCGTTGGTTTTGACTCGCAGTCCCGGGTGGCACACGCTCTCGTGGCTCGCCACGGCCTGGTGCAGCGCTGTGGCCAGTTCATACTGCAATCCCTCGCGGGCCATCTTCAAGATGTTGTTGATGCCGGTCTCACCCGGGGTTGGTTCCAAGTACAGTCCCGTGCGGCCGTGGAGATAGAGGATGTCACCGTGGCTGTTGACGAGCGCGGCGGCCGGGGCAACCTGCTGCAGGATTGCCTGTTCGGTCAGTTCACGCAGCGGCAGCTTCGCGGGGAATGCAGTCTTGCCGGCGGGCCGCGGAAGCGCTGCGTCGATCGCCGTCACAGACGGGAGAAACCGTCCCAGGGCCGCGCGCTGCGCGCCATGGAAATCCTCATTGCGCAGAAAGATCTTCTGCTTGCGGTCCAGCGAGGCAAACAACTCGCCAAATTCGCCAACGGTTTCGGAGGTACCCAGAAAGAGAAATCCACCCCGGTTCAGGGCGTAGTGGAAGTGCGGGATGAGCCTTCTCTGCAAGTCCCCGTTCATGTAGATCATGAGGTTGCGGCAACTGATCAGGTCGAGTTTGGAGAAGGGCGGGTCTTTGATGACATCCTGTTCGGAAAAGACCAGCAGATCGCGGATGCCCTTGTGGACGCGGTAGGCGCTGCCGTCAGGCTCGGCCGAAAAGAAGCGGGACAGCCGCTCGGGCGAGATGTCGGCGGCGATGCTGGCCGGATAGAGGCCGGTGCGTGCCGTGGCGATCGCTTGGCTGTCGATGTCGGTGGCAAACACCTGGATCCTGAAGCTCTTTCTTATCGTCTCCTGATATTCGGCGAGCAGGATGGCGAGCGAGTAGGCTTCCTCGCCGGTGGAACAGCCCGTCGACCAGACGCGAATGACAGCGTCCACGCGCTTGCCGGCAAAGAGTTTGGGGATGACTTGTGCTTCCAGTGCCGCAAAAGCCTCCGGATCGCGGAAGAAATTGGTTACGCCGATCAACATGTCGCGAAACAGCGCCTCGATCTCGGCCGGTGTGTGCTGCAGGAACTTGACGTATCCGTCAATCGTTTCGATCTGATGCACGGCCATACGCCGTTCGACGCGGCGCTGGATGGTGCTCGGCTTGTACTGTGAGAAGTCGTGGCCGGTCTGGGCGCGCAGCAGGATGAAGATCTTCTTCAGCGAATTCTCGTTCCTGGGCGTCGGAGTGGCGGCGGAGTCGGGGGGCTTGGCGAAGGCACGGGCCACGTAGGCGATGAGTTGCGCGGGCATCTTCGCCGGCGGCAACTCGTAATCCACCAGGCCGGTGGCGATGGCGCTGCGCGGCATGCCGTCGTACTCGGTGGTCTGAGCCATGACCATTCCCCCTTCGCCCTTGATGGCCCGCAACCCCTGGGTGCCGTCGCTGCCGGTGCCGGAAAGCACGATGCAGATGGCCCGTTCGTGCTGGTCCTGGGCCAGGGAGCGGAAAAAGAAGTCGATGGGCAGGCGCTGGCCGCGCGGCGCGGAGGGTTCGAGCAGTTGCAGCGCCCCGTTCAGAAAAGCCATGTCGCGGGCCGGCGGGATGATATAGGCGCAGTTGGGCCGCACCACGACGCCGTCCTCGACCTCGAACACCTCCATGCGGGTGTATCGCCGGACCAGGTCGGAGAGGATGCTCTTGTGGTCCGGCGCCAGGTGTTGCACCAGCACAAAGGCCATCCCCGGATCGACATCGGCGGGCATGCCGGAGAAGAAGGCTTCAAACGCCGCCAATCCCCCGGCCGAAGCGCCGATGCCCACGATGGGGAATCCCGCCGCTGGCGCGGGCTGAACAGCGGTATCCGATGTAGTCGCATCGGTCACGTTCGAGTCGTGAATGTCCGTCGGCTGCGTTGGAGGGCTTTGATCGTCGACATTCATGCAATTTTCCCGCTCTTGCTGATAACCAGACGAAAAAATGGACCAACGTCCCCCCGACGGATGGCAGAGCGCTCACGCTCTATCAAGCCATGGTCACACGCGGCGGGGGCAAAAGCAAGGGCGGGCACACGATACACCGCGGCGGCGTGGCAATTTCTTCGGGAGCACATGGAGTAGCACGGGCGTCTGGCCTGTGTCAAAGTGTTTGGACACAGC
>JANYKD010000185.1 GCA_025361735.1 Phycisphaerales bacterium | reverse complement strand
GGAGCGGGCGAACAGGACGGCCGCCTCAAAGACCTCGTTCTGCTTGTAGGCGATCGCATCGAGCAGCTTCAGATGGCGCAGCAGCGAGATCACCGGGGCCATGCCGTGGTAACGCAAACCGCCGGCGTGGATGGCAGTGGGCATGAAGTTGTGTCCAAGCGTATACATCATGGCGAGCGGGGCCATGCCCACGGTATCGCCGAGGTCGTACGCGTATTTGCCGCGGGTCAGCGACGGACACGCGGCGGGTTCGACGGCCAGCAGTCGCGGACCGTTGCCCTTGAGAACCTCGGGCACAAAAGGCAACGCAATGCCCGCGAGGTTTGATCCGCCACCGGCGCAGCCGATGACAACGTCCGCCTTGTCCCCGGCAATCTTGAGCTGAAGCTGGGTTTCCAGGCCAACGACAGTCTGATGCATGCAGACGTGGTTGAGCACCGAGCCGAGCGAGTAATGGGTGTCTTCGCGCATCGCAGCATCTTCCACCGCTTCCGAGATGGCGATCCCGAGGGAGCCGGAACAGTTTGGATCCTGGGCGAGAATCGTACGGCCGGCGTTGGTGTCGGTGGAGGGTGAGGCGACAACGTCCGCGCCCCACAGCTTCATCAGCGAGCGACGATACGGTTTCTGGTGATACGAGCACTTCACCATGTACACCTTGCACTGCAGGCCGAAGAGGTCGCAGGCGAAGGCGAGCGAGCAGCCCCACTGGCCGGCGCCGGTTTCCGTGGCGATCCGCTTGATTCCCTCGACCTTGTTGTAGTAGGCCTGGGCGACGGCGGTGTTGGGCTTGTGCGAGCCGGTCGGCGAGGCGCCTTCGTATTTGTAATAGATGCGGGCCGGGGTCTTGAGGGCGGCCTCAAGATATTTGGCACGAATGAGTGGCGTGGGGCGCCACATGGCGAGCTTCTCGCGGACCTCGTCGGGGATTTCGATCCAGCGTTCGGTGCTGACTTCCTGCTTGATCAGGCCCATGGGGAAGAGCGGGCGCAGATCGTCCGGTGTCAGCGGCTGGCCGGTGCCGGGATGGCGATGGGGCGGAATGGGCTGGGGCAGGTCAGCGGCGACGTTGTACCACTTCTGCGGGATGTCACGGGCCGAGAGAAGAATACGATGATCGTCCACGAATGTCTCCTTGGATTTGAGATGGCATATTCGTACAGGAAATAAGGGGATTGGGCAATGCTTGGAGGAGTTGCTTGGAGGAGTTGGCTGAAGAGTCTCGACGGTGCGGACCGGGCAAATGCAGGACCACTCACCTGGGCGGTTCACCAGCGGAAGAAGCGATAGGGATCGTCCCAGTCAACGGGCTGATCGAGGTAAAGACCTTTGGACCATCTGCCTTCGGGCGTCGGCGCGGCGGACGGATTGCGTTTAACCTGCGCGTCGCCTGCCGGCGTGGAGAATCGGAACAAGAGCCGAGTCTCCGCCCGAACGCCCATGTTGCCCAGCAGGCGTGCCAGCATGAACGCGGTGCGACGGTAGGTTCGCTTGACGTTGAGTGGCTCGTTCAAGGCTCCGTCCGCGCGGGTGATGCCGTAGGGCGGAATCTGGCAGAACACGACGTTGGACTGCTGCGCCAGCACGCCGTCGCCAAGGGGCGTGGCGCCTGACACCAGGAGGGGCAGCTCCCTGGGGTCTCGATTGTGTACGTCGGCCGGTGCGATGCCCGCCAGGAGTGATGTCACGCTGGGCGGTTCGAAGAACGAGGCAATATGCTCCGACTTCTTCGTGCCGATCTTGGCGGGCAGGAACGCATTGGCTTCCTGTTCGTCCAGCCCGAGCGCCAGCAAATGGCCGCCCGCCGTCAGAAATGCGGTGATGGCCGCCTTGTCCTCAGCAAGTACCTTGCCGCCGCCTGCTCCCACGATGAGCACCTGTTCGGGCGTGAGTTTTGCCGCGTCATATGAACCAGCGGCAATACCAGCGAATGTGAGGTATCGCCGGCCGGGCTCATCGCCGATGTAGACCGCTCCGCGGCTGGGAGTGCTGAGTGCTGGGTGCTGAGTGCCGAGAGAGACATAGGAGAGGATGTTGCGGACGAGTCGCGTGGCGGCGGGATCGTCCTCGGTTCGGCCGGTCACGTCCATCTGGCAGAAGAGGATTGATCCCTTGCCTTCGCGATACTCCATCAGTGGGGAGTATTGCAGGCTGTAGCCGCCATCGAGAATGGGCAGGAAATCACCACAGGCCGGTTTCTCGATCAGGGCCGAGGCGACATTGCCGCGGTTGCCGCAGCGCCAGACGCGCGAGACCTCGATACCGCACCACTTCACGGCCGGCGCGCCGTTGTAGCGCGGGCTTAATTGGTACTTCAAACGCGGCGGCAGAATCGTTGCCTCACCGCACCAATCCCGCAGTTGCTCCGTGCCCACGCCGGCCAGGAGCGGGTGATCCGGAACGCGCTTGAAGACCTGGCGCAGCCCGTACTCCGCGATGCGGAAACCCAGACGCTGCTCCAGCACCTCGCCGGTCTGCTCGAACACGATCACTTTCAAACCATCGCGCACGCGGCCGATGTCCGGCGCGGGACCATCCACCGTCAGTGCGCCCTTGCCCACGACGAGAACGTCAAAGCCGGAAAGATCGGTCGTCGCCTGCACGGCTTGGCCGGTCACTCCCATTGCAGTCAGGAGTTTGGTGGTTTCGCCCTTGGGGTCAAAGACCGCGAGCTTGCCGACAGCCAGCGCGGGATCAGGACGCGGCTGCATGTCAAGTGTGAAGGTGTCGGCCTGGGTCTCGCCGCTGGAGAACCGGAACGTCGCGGTCAGTTCGTACTTGCCGGGCGCCAGGGTGGCGGGCAATTCCATACGCAGCGGGATGCGCTCTTGCTGGCCGGTGGCGATGGTGATCTGTTTTGCACCGGTCAGCGCTTGTGGCAGGGCGAGAGACCAGCGGTAATCGCAGGTAACCGTCTGTCGCGAGTTGTTGATGACGATGAGCTGCTTCTCGACGACCTGGCCGGGCGTGAAGTTGTGGTCCTTGCTGGTGAAGGCGGCCGGCTTGCCACCAATGTAGGCCAGCAGCGGCATGTTGTTACGAAGGATGGCCTGTCCGTCGGCCGTGGGGATCCAGTCCGAAGGCTTGAACGCCATGTTCATGCACTCGTACTGCCGGTCGATGTAGTCCGCGCTGAATCCCGGGCGTTGCAGGGTCTCCCAGTCGACCTTGAGCTCCTTGTGGCTCTTGTCGACACCTGGGCGCAGGGTCCAGAAGAAATGGTACTCCCACGGGGAGATGGCCGACACGCCCCAGGTGCGGAACGCCCGCCAGTTGCTGCTCAGGTAGCTGCCGATGATCTGGTGCTCGGCCTCAAACACTGGTGAGCCGACCTGATTTGGGTAGTCCCAGCGATGCCACAGTTTGCCCGCGCGGAACTGGGCCGCCTCCCAGCGCAGGTTCTTCTTTTCCGCCTCGCTGATCTGGTACGCCCGGTCGCCGAGGAATTGCGAGCTCCATTCGGCGATGCAGTATTCCCAGGGGACGGCCGCGCTGCCGAAGGTCCGCGTGCCCTTGTACCAGCCGCGGTACATGGTGAAATCCCACGTACACGGAACCATGTACTCGCACGTGAACATCGGCTTCACACCCTTGGTGGCCCAGTGCTCGAACCAGTCGTCCAGTTCCTGGATCGGGGCCATGTTGGTGTAGAAATTGCTCGTGTGCATCGAACCAAGGTTGCCCGAGGAGTGGTGGTAGACGATGCGGCCCGGGTCCAGATGAGTGACGATGGCTTCCGCCCGCAGGGCACGCTTGACGTTGTTGGTCGCCCAGGTATCGCGCGTGCCGGCGATGCCGTCGATTATGTCGGGGTTCATGTCTTCGGCGTAACCGGTCGCGTTGTGGCTCATCGAATACATGACCACGGACGGGTGGCTTCCGGCCGCGTCCACGAAGAATCGGGCGTGTTTTGCGTAGCCGTTCTTCACGTCGGCGTCGGCCGCCTGCCAGTCATACTGGCCGAAGTGCGGTTGGGAGAAGGAGACGAGCATTCCCACATCGTCGGCCGCCTTGAGTATCTCCGAAAACCCCAGGTTGGTTCCTGGCTCGCAACCGTAGTTGTGGGTGTACACAAAGTTGATCCCGATGCTCTTGAGGCGCAACAAACTCTCCCTGGTTCCCTCGTAGCTTGCCTGAGCCGCTCCCACCTGAGCATTGTCCATCGGAAGCGCGGAGAGGAAGATTCGCGTGCCGTTCAGATAGAAATCCCGGCCGTCGATCCAGAACTCGCGGAAGCCGAATGCGTGGGGCTGGCCAACATCAACCGCTTTGCCGGCCGCATCAAGCAGCGAGAGCGTCACCTGGTACTGGTTCTGCGGCGTATGGATGTCCCAGAGTTTGTCGGGCTCTGACCTATAATATGAAGTTAGCATATTCAATTAGTCGGAGCCTTCCGTGATGTTCGAGATTGCATTATCAATTTTTAGTTCGAGGAGCTCCTGAATCAATCCCAACTTCCCATCATACACTTCACCAATGAGCTTTTTGAAGAA
>JANYKD010000165.1 GCA_025361735.1 Phycisphaerales bacterium | reverse complement strand
TGCCCATGCCACCCGGAACTCACGCTGCGTTCATAAGCACACTCGGCACCCGGCATCGAGCGTTGCGGCAGACCCGGCCGGGCGCGAGCCCATGCTGATCTTCCGCGAAGCCTGATGCCGAATGCCGAGAAGGGTGGATTGATCTGTTTCGGCGATATGCTGCCCGCGATCAGGCCTGCGCGGCCGGCGCACCCGGCCCCTGGGCCTTGAGGGCGTTGACCTTCTTCTGCAGGCGGCTGCGCTTGCGCGAGGCGGCCTTGCGATGGATGGTGCCCTGGGCGGCGGTGCGGTCGAGCTTGATGACGGTCTTTCGCAACTCGACCTCGGCCTTGGCGGCATCGCCAGAGGCCAGAGCGGCGCTGAACACCTTCACCTGATCCCGGACATCGGACTTGCGGGCGCGGTTGATGGCGCGACGCTTGAGGTTCTGACGAACGCGTTTCTTGGCAGAAAGCGAATGAGCCACTTCAGGTTCTCCGGTAAAACAAACAGCTTCGCCGCCTGACAGGGCGACATCGAAGATCGGGAATATTACCGACTTGAGCCGGGTTGTAAAGACTCGGCTTTCTTATACAAGGCATTGGCTGCGGCAACCTTCGCCAACACAGCCGGCAATTGGCCGGTGTCAGTGCAAGCGGCGCGGCATGGCCACACGCTACTTCGCATCGATCGGCAGCAGCCAGATGTTGCGATACTGCACGGGATTGCCGTGATCCTGGAACTGGATTGTCCCGGCCTTGGCGTCCTTGTTAAGCGTCACATTGTCGTGGATCTTGATGCCGTTGTGGACCACCGTGAGTTGCGGCTTGCCCGTGGGTTTGCCGTCTTTCTGCTCGACGCGGTATTCGATGTCATAGGTCTGCCACTGCAGTGGCGGGAGCGAGGCGAGCGAGAATTCATCGAAGGCGTCGGGATCCTTGTAGCGATAGAGCCCGCCGCAGCCGCCGCCGGTGTAGCTGGGCGCGCCGAAGGAATCCAGCACCTGGATCTCCTGGCCGTCGGGCATGAAGACGCCGCTGTTGCCGCGGGCCTGGTCCACGGCCGCGGGCATCAGGGGGTTCTTGAATTCGACGTGCAGTTTGAAACTGCCGGTGATCGGCCGCTTGGAATTCATCCCGCCCTTGGGGATCTCGACGCCACCATCCACAAGTTTCCACTGCTGCTCGGTTCCATCCTTGAGGGGCTTCTTGGCCATCTCGTCGAAAGCCTTCTCACCCAGCAGCACAATCGCGCCGTCCGGGGCTTTGGCGCCAAGCGTCGGGGGCGTGCGAGTCACGCGCTTGAACTCAAATGTGCCGCCCGCGCCGCAGGTTCCCTTGAACGTGCCGGCGGCATACTGGCCGGCCCATTCCACATCGCCGGCTTTGCCCGCGACGCGGACGACATCCCCTTCGGGTTTGGCGGCGAGCGTGGTCTTGACCACCTTGTTTTCCGGCAGGGGTTCGCGGATCAGCACCTTGTACGCCCCGGCGGCAGCGGCCACCACGCGAACCTCCAGCTTGTGCTCGCCCTTGGCGTCCTTGGATGATCCTTCGTAGAGGCCTTGCACATCTTCCTGTTTTGGCGGCTCGGCGAAAGCAAAACTGGCGAAGGCGATGCAGGCCACAAGAAATGAAGTCATGCGAAACATGGGTTGCGTCTCCGGTGAGTGTGTTTCCGTCCGGTTGTACATACAGCCGCTCGGCCAAGGTGTGGCATGGGCGATTTCGGCTGCGCTCGATTTTCCGCTTTCAATCGCGAACGCGCTATGAAGCCGTTCCGGCCCATTGATGCCCGCACTCATTGCACCGCTTCTCTCGTTTGGACAGCAGCCACCACAGACCGAAAACGAACACCGCAAGCAGCCAGGGCAGGAAAGCCCACGATATCGCGGCATCGTATGCCGCCAACTCGTCGCCGGCGGGTATCCCCAGGCGGAGCAATTGGCCGGCAATCTGGGCGCCGATGAGAGCGAAGAACATGTTGCGCGCCCGCCTCAGTCCCGGCGACAGGGGCAGCAGTTCCACCGTCTTGCGATGACATTTCGGACAGCGCCAATTCTCTTCGGCATACTCGCCCTCCATATCGGCGGCAGCCGGCCGCGAGAGGATCTTCGTGGCCAGCAGCACATCCGTCTCCTGAACCTGCAGCGTCGCCGGCGTTAGTACGAGCGGTTGCATCGAGGCCATGGCGGTGTCAGCGACAAAACACGGAATCCCCTCCCCTTCCAGTTTCGCCTTTGCCATCTCGGCTTCCATGACCGTCATTCGTCGTAGCGTCACCAGACGCGGCCCGGCACCTGTCATGTAGTTTGGAATAATCGGCTGGTCCGCGGGGATGGCTGGGATCGGCGCTGGCTCCGATTCGCCTTCATCCAGTTCGTCGGTATCCCTTGGTTCGCTCATGGCCTCAGCCTTCCATTGTGTACCAAATATGTCAGCACAATGCCTGTCTGATATCGGCCGGATACGGCCACGAAGTTCGGCAGTCTGCAAACCGTGCCCAGGATGATGCCGTTCCGGGTTCTCATCGCGGCGCCTGACCGTGTTCGACGATCGCGGCAACAGCGGGAATGGCTTCACGCTGGCCGTCCCTGGTCATGTACATCTCTCCCGGCCCGAGTTTGTCGTACCAGGTGAATTTGAGGATGGCCGAGGTGGCGAAGCAGACTGCGAGCGATATCCACAACTGCGTCCAGTGCTGGATTACGAGGTAGATCGGGGCGGTGACCAGCGTGGTCTGCCAGACCATGCCGACGACAATGTTAAACATGTCGCGGGGGAAATCCTTGTTCTTTTCAAACGTCGGGTCTTCGGCATGGCACTTGTCAAAGATCGGACCCCAGAAGCCCCAGGGGCGGACGTTGCGATAAAAGGCCTTGAGGACATCATCGCTTTCCGGGGCGCTGACCAGGCAGCCGATGATCGAGGCCGCGAAACTAATCGCCAGGATCAGCAGGAAGGCAAACACTTCATGGATGGGTAGCCAGAGCACGACCACGGCGCCGGCCGTTCCGGCGACCATGCCGGCGAAGAAACCAAAGCCGTTGAATCGCCACCAGTGCCATTTGAGAACATTGGGAGCAACGAATGCGGGTATCAGAGCCGAAACAATCCACCGAGTGACGGAGTGGACGTCCTTGGTCACGAATCCGAAGGCGATGCCCAGGAGAATCACGGCGCTGGAGGTGATCCAGCCGAGCATGACAAGTCGGCGGGGCGGAGAGTTGGGGTTGATGTAGCGCTTGTAGATGTCGTTGACGACATACGCCGCTCCGGAGTTTACCGTGGACACAAACGTACTCATGAATGACGCGAGCAGCGCCGCGATGAGGATGCCCTTGAAGCCAATGGGCACGTACTTGTGCAGCACGCCGGGGAGGATGCGCTCGAAGTTCACCTTCGTGCCCATGGCGTTCAGATCGCCGCTGAAGAAGACGATGCCCAGGACGGCGATGCCGCCGATGAGCAGAAACCGCGGGGCCAGTGAAACGAACGCCATCACCATGTTCTCGAGCGCCGCCTCGCGCGGGCTGCGTGTGGAGAGAATGTGCTGGATGGCGTAATTGGGCGTCGGGCCGGCGGCGCTGACCAGAATCCCTTTGAACAGCAACATGCCGGTGAAGAACATGAACAGGGAATAGCCGTCGCCGCCTCCTTTGCCGATCGGGCCGTAGATGCGCTGGTTGAGTTGCGGCATGAGTTTCGACCAGTCGAGATCGAGCTTCCAGCCGAAGAAGAGGTGGTCCCAGCCGGCGGGGACGGCCGCCATGATCTGTTCCGGCCGAATGAGCACGAGGGCGATGACCGCGATGGCGATGGCCGCGATGACCTTGAGCACGAACTGGATCAGGTCGTTCATGATGACGCTGTACATGCCGCCGACGACGCAATAGACGCCGGTGATGAGCAGCATGGCCAATCCGTACCACTCGGCGCTCAATTCCCAGGGGAAGAACGGCTTCGTGAATTCGCCGATGCCGCGAAATGCGTAGCATAGAAACCCTACGACATGCAGCATGGCGTAGATGACGACGCTGAGGTAGGCCAGTTCGGCGCCGCGGCTGAATCCGAAACGCGTGCGCATCCACTCGGCCCCGGTCAGGACGTTGGACCGGCGAACCCAGGTGCCCAGGTACATCATCCGGAAGATCACGTTGAAAAGCGGCCAGACCCAGAGCAGCCAGGTCGCCTTCACCCCGTAGATGTAGAGCATCATCACGAACCACATGGTTCCCGAGATGTCCACGCCACTGGAGCCGTGGGCCACGCCGATCACCCACCACGGAAAGCTCTTGCCGGCCAGGAAGTACGATTCGGCGCTGCGGGAGGCTTTCTTGGCCACAAACCAGCCGACGAACGCCATGAGCAGCAGGTAGAGGAGAATGATGGTCAGGTCGAGAGGATGCATGTTGGTTCCTATGCCGGGCACTTGCGGAGGTGATCGATCAATTCCTGGAAGTCACACGTCGCCACGGCGCAGAGCTTGTCCCCGCCGCCGTAGTAGACAAAGAGTGTACCGTTGATGACGACCGTGCCGCAGGGGAAGCAGACGCCGCGGTAGAAACCCTCGGTCTCGTAGTCGGCCTCGGGCTGCATCAGCCAGTCCGGCGTGCGGTGCCGCACCTTGCTCGGGTCCTCCAGATCCAGAAGCAATGCCCCCAGGCGATAATGCTTGTCGGCCCCGACGGCATGGTACAGCGTGAACCAGCCGTAAGGAGTCTTGATTGGCGGCGTATTGATGCCGAGCTTGTACACCTCCCACGGATACTTGTTCTTGATGAGCAGTTTGCTGGGGGCGGCCGGGAAGCCGAGGAGTTCGTCGCACGTCTTGATCCAGGCGCACGCCTCGGCCGTTCCATACTGCGGGCCGACCCATTCCAGCGGCCGGTGCATCATCACGAACTTGCCGTTGATCTTCTCCGGAAATAGGATCACGTCGCGGTCGTCGAGCAGCGGATCGGTCAGCCAGCCGGCGCGAATCCAGTGTTTAAAGTCCTTGGTCATCGCCAGTCCGGTCAGCGTGGCGTTGATGCGCAAATTCCGCGGAAATTCCGGCGGAACATCAGGCGTGAGGTACTTCTTCCGCACCTCGGGAATCCAGAACTGGCCGAACGGAAAGTGACGGCAGGCATAGGTGACGTAGAACCAGTCGCCCATCTTGATGATGCGCGGATCCTGGATGGTGGCGCCGTCGAAGCCCTCGATGCTCGGGCTCATGCACGGCTGGTCACTGACACGTTCAAAGTGAAATCCATCCTTGCTCTTCGCCAGGCCAAACCAGCACTTATATTCCTGCCCGGATTCGCCGGTGCGGTAGAGCAGGATGACTTCCTTCTTCTGCTCGTCATACCACGCCGCCGGGTTGAACACCGCCAGGTCCTCCCATGGATGATCGGGATGCGGCGAGAGTATCGGGTTGCCTGCGAAGCGTTTGAGTTTCATGGCAGTGAGTCCTGAAATGAAGACTGGCGAATCTGTTTGCGGGAGTCTATCGGGCAGGGTGTGGAGTTCAAGCGCTTGGAGCGCGGCCGTCCTCGGC
>JANYKD010000159.1 GCA_025361735.1 Phycisphaerales bacterium | reverse complement strand
TTCAGGCGGTCTGAAGAGCCGCCTGAAGGCGGTACTCCGAGCAGGGCTGAACCCGGAACGCCGACAAGTGAACCCTGAGAGGCCCTGGATGGCTCGGATACGATTTAACCACGTTTTCATACCGCTTATGCTGGCGGCCGGGGTGGCGTCGTTTGTGTTGCCGCCGGGGGCGGGCGAGGGTGTGCGCGGACGGATGGATATCCGAGGCGCCTTCACGCCCGTCTCATATCCGGTACGCCGCGTGGCGCACGCGTTCAGCTCGCGCTGGAACAAGCCTGAGGTGATCGGGCTCGATGTTTCGCATGTGTCGCCGGATGCGATGACGGAGATTCAACGGTTGCAGAACCAGGTGGCGTCGCTCACCACGCAGCTGGATGTTCTGCGCGAGCTCAGCGCCGGCCGCGAGTTGATGGGCGATGCGCAGAGGTATGCGGTGCCGTTGCGGGTGGTTGGCGGCGACGCGGCCGGGCGGGAATGGCTTACGCTGCGGACGGGCGGCGCCGACGGGCTCGAGCCCGGGCAGGCGGTGGTGCGACGTGACAGCCTGGTCGGCAAGGTGGCGTCGGTTGGGTCGTCGGGGACGAGCGTGCGGCTCATCACCGATCGTGGGTTCCGTATCTCGGCGCAGTTTGGCCGGTTCCGGCAGTCGGTTGATGGCCGGGGGATCGAGTTTGCGGCGCTGAAGAGTCCACCGCCGCTCGTCGAAGGGCGTGGCAACGGCCGGCTGACGATCACGAATCTGACGCTGGCCGCGGTCTATGATGCGGGTCTGACCGCGGGTGACTATGTCGTGCTGAAGGATCCGGACGATTGGCCGGTGGTTGTGAACGGGTTCATCATCGGGCAGGTGGAGTCGATCGAGAAGCAGCCGAAGGCCACGTTATTCGCGGAGATCCAGATCAAGCCGCGGTTGAATCTGATGCAGCTTAATGAGGTCATGGTGGTGACGGAGGCGGGGTCGGCGCCGGCGCGGCCCGCGGCGCGGGTTGCGCCTGTGGTTCAGCCACCGGCTCGCACGGCCGCTGCGAAGCCGACGACGCCGGTCAAAAAGGGAGGGCGATAACATGCGCTGGCTCAGCTTTGGAATTCTGGCGTACATGATTCTCGCCGTACACCTGGCGTTGACGGGATACATCAACTGGGGCAAGGCATCGCCGAACCTGGTGCTGCCGGTCGTGGTATTCGTCTGTATTAATGCCTCGCGGCAGCATGCCCTGGCGGGCATATTTGCGCTGGGGTTGTTTCAGGACCTGCTCTCGCAGGAACCGATGGGGATGCACGCGTTTGCGTACGGGCTGGCCGGGCTGGTGGTGCTGGGCATGCAGCCGTCGGTGAAGCGAGATCATCCGCTGACGCACATGTTCGTGACGTTCGCGGCCGGTCTGGTCGTGGCGGCGGCGACGCTGTTCAACGACTGGGCGTATCCGCGTTTGCACCATCTGGAATCGTCGGGGCCGTCGGTGGTGGAGACGGTGTGCGGGGTGCTGTACACGGCGCTGCTGTCGCCGCTGGTGTTATTTCCGCTGGTGCGGTTGAAGCGCGTGTTCGGATTCCGGCCGCTGCGGGCCGCACGAGCGTGAATGCGGAAGATTAAACACGAAGGCACGAAGACACGAAGCGGGGTTTGGTGTGCGATGCGGGATTTGGAATGTCGGATTTGAGATTTCAGATTTGGAATTTGGAATTTGGAATTTGAAATTTGGAATCTCAGATTTCAAATCTGAAATACCTTTCCTCGCCGTCCGGCGTACCGCCGCCGTGGTTCGCTTCGTGTCTTCGTGTCTTCGTGTTTAATCTGCTGATTTGGAATTGCCATGTTCGAGCGTCGCCTCAAGATATTCTTCGCATTGCTGGCCGGCATCGTCGGGTTGCTGATTGTGCGCGCGGCCAACCTGCAACTGGTCCACGGCGATTACTGGCGGAAACAATCGCGCGAAACGCTCAAGCGACCCACCTTTGTCGAGACTGCTCGAGGGAGAATCCTCGATTATCGCGGGCGCGTGGTCGCGGTGGACGAACCGTGCATCGACGCCGCTGTCGACTACCGGGCCATCGAAAAGACTCCAGCGTGGATGCGCGAGATGGCGCTGGCGCGCATCGCCCAGCGGATGCCGGCCGAGTATCGCAAGGCAAGCCATGACGCGCGCCTGGAGATGGTGCGGGAGGCGACCGACGGCGTCTCGCACGACATCGACGTGATGTGGGACACACTGGCGGCGGAGTCGGGCAAGAGCCGCGAGGACATTGAGGACATCAAGGGCACGATCTTCCGCCACGTGGATTTTCGCCGCCGCGTGGTCTGGTACAAGCGCTACGAGCAGGCGATGAAGGACCGCGCCGAACCGGCCGGCACGCAGGAGCCGTGGTATCGCGAATTTCTCTCGGGCGACTCCGCGGCGCCGGAACTGGACAATTTCAACGTGGAGGTTGCCGAGCAGTTCCAGGCGCACGTCATTCTGTCGGCGATCTCGACCGAGACGCACAACCGGCTCAAGAAGCACATCGAGGAGTACCCCGGGCTGGAGCTGCGGCCGAGCAAGCACCGATACTATCCGTATCAGTCAGTCGCCTGCCACACCATTGGAAATCTCTCGGGTGTTAAGAAAGAGGACCAGGACAACGACCCGTGCATCGGCGATGATTTGCGGCAATATCGGCCGACGGATCTGGTCGGGCGCTCGGGGGTGGAGGCGCTGTGCGAACGGACGCTGCGGGGCGTGCGTGGCCGGCTGGTCCGCATCGCCGGGCACGACGAGATCGTCGAGCAAACCGAAGCCGTCCCCGGAGGCGATGTGCGGATCTCGCTGGACATGGATCTGCAGGCGCAGATCGAGAACGTGTTCTCGAAGATGGAGTGGACCGAAAACGGAGTGGTTGTCGAGTCGCACCCGATGCATGGGGCGGCGGTGGTCATCGAGATTCCCACGAGCCAGGTGCGGGCGCTGGTGTCGTATCCGACGTACGATTTGAACCATTACGACGATCAGTATGCGAAGATGGCGCTGGACGAGATCAACCGGCCGCTGAGCAACCGAGCCACGCAGGCGGCGCTGGAGCCCGGGTCGACGGTCAAGCCGCTGGTGGGCATCGCGGCGGTCGGCGAAGGGATCATCAACGTCAACTCCACGATCGAGTGTACGGGTTATCTGATTATCGACGGCAAGAAGCAGCCGATTTCGGGACGCTGCTGGACGGCGTCGAAGTACGCGGCGAAATATGGCGATGAAGTCGTGAAGCACCACAAGATGCCCTACGGGGCCGAGCACCCGACGGGATTTCTCACGCTGGTCGATGCCATCCAGCGGTCATGCAATGTTTTCTTCGAGACGCTCGGCGACAAACTCGGGCTCGAGCGGTTGTCGGTCTGGATGGATCGCTTTGGGCTGGGCCGGCCCACGGGAATCGGGCTGCCGGAGCGGAGCGGCCAGTTGCCCCGATCGTATCATGGACCCACACAGCGCTCGGTGTCGTGGTTCTGCGGCATCGGCCAGTCGCACGTGCTGGCGACCCCGATCCAGATGGCCAACGTCGCCGCGACGATCGCCCGCGACGGCATCTGGATGCGGCCGAAGCTTGTGTCCGGCGGGCCGGCCGTGCCCGGGGCGACCGAGGATCGCGTGGATTTACATCTCGATCCAGCGGCGCTGGCCGCCGTGAAGGAAGGGATGTGGAAGGTCGTGAACACGCGGGCGGGTTCGGGTTATGATGTGCGCCGTCAGGATATTGCGGTGTGTGGCAAGACCGGGACAGCGCAGGCGATGAAGTTCAGCTACATCAAGCGGGATGAAAGAGGACGCGAGCTGACCAACGAGCGCGGGCGGCCGGAGCGAGTGTTTCCGGAGGTCTTTACGCGAGAGAAGCCCAACGGCGAACTGCCATGGTATCGCGGCACGGGCAACGGCGGGACCGAGCTTTCGCACGCCTGGTTCATCGGTTTCGCCCCGGCCGAAAATCCCAGGATCGCGTTTGCCGTGATGCTCGAGTACGGCGGTGCCGGCGGCAAGGACGCGGCCCCGGTGGTCAAGGCTCTGCTCGAAGCGGCCAAGGAGCATGGCTACCTTGGCGCCCAGTAGGACATGTCGCCTTGCCTGTGCACGCCGGCGTGCGTACCTTGGTGTATGTTGTCAGTCGCGACGATTTCGTCAGGAGAGACTTTGAGCAATATTCCCGCCAATCCGGCCAGCCTTTCAATCTCGGCGGAAGACGCCGTGCGCCCGCCCGATCCGCCCCGGCCGGTAACCGCGGGCGTTCGCCGGCGAACCTGGGGTGAGGCCCGTGTCCGGCCGTGGTGGATTCTCGGTCTCTTCCTGCTGATTGTCGCCGTCTATTTTGTCTCCGGCAATGTGGCCCGCTCGCGTCGCGGACGATGGCTGGTCGAGCATGGGATCAAGGGGCAGGCCTACCTTGATCGGGTGGGCGCGGAAGTCGTCAAGGGCAAACGCTATACAGCCGATGCGGCGCTGAGAGTCGACATGACCGTCACGCTCCCAGGCCGGCCGCCCTACAAGGTGGTCGATCAGACGCTCCCGGACAATCGCGAGACGTTGGAATGCCAGACGACGATCCCGATTTACGTCGATCCCGCCAATCCCAAACGCTTTACCACGACGGCCACGTTCTCGACTGCCTACGACTTGCTCGTCGGCGCCATCCTCCTGCCCTTTATCCTGTGTCTATTCGGTTACGCCTTCTTCCTGCGCGGACGCTACCTAAGTCTCTGGAAGCACGGCGACGCGGCCGTCGCGGTGGTCCTCGACTCGCGCCAATCACCGATCGCGCCGCTGTCCCGCGTCGTCCGCTGCGCCCTGCGCGACCACAAATCCGCGTCCGTTTTCTCGCTGCTCATCCCCAATCGCATGGGCGCGCTCCAGCCCGGCGACAACCTGTGGATCATCGTGAATTTGCGCCGGCCGGCGCGCGTTCTCCTTGCCGGGCTCTACGAGCAGGCCTAGCCGTTGGCTCCAACCATGAACCGATTCTGGCGTCAACTCGCCATCGCCTCCAACTGGCCGGTCCTCGTGGCCGTGCTGGTGCTCTCGGTTGTTGGCGTCGTTTCCATCCAGGCTCACTCGGTCGCCGACCTGCACGCCGCCGCCGATGCCAAGAAGCAGATACTCTTTGTCGTCATCGGTTTCGGTGTCATGCTGGCGATGCAGGCGGTTTCCTACCAGATCATCGGCCGATTCGCCTGGCCGTTCTATTTCCTCAGCCTGGCGCTACTCATCTACACCGTGATGCCCGGAGTGCCCACGGGCGGGTTTCTCGGGGTGCCCGAGATCAAGGGGCAGCGCAACTGGATCAACGTCGGCCCGCTCAAGCTTCAGCCGGCCGAGCTGATGAAGGTGGCGTTCTGCATGGTCATGGCGCGCTATCTGCGCTTCCGGTCCAACTACCGCACGCTGGGCGGACTCATTCCGCCGTTCCTGCTGGCCGTGGTGCCCCTCATGGTCATTCTTAAACAGCCGGACCTGGGCACGGCGATCCTCTTCATTCCCGCGCTGTTCGCGCTGCTCTTTGTCGCCGGCGCGCGCCTGCGGCACCTGCTGGCGATCATGGCGATCGGTCTGGCGCTGATGCCCATCGCCTGGTATTCGGGTCCGCGCGAGAAGACGGGCCTGGACATCGAAGTTCCCGTCCTCAAGCACTTTCCGGCACTGATCAAGAAATACCAGCGGGCCCGCGTCTACGCCCTGTTCTCGCGCGATCCGGCCATTCTTCGCGACACGGGCTATCAGCAGGAGCAGGCCGTCACCGCGTTCGGTTCCGGCGGCTTCACCGGCAAGGGCGCGCTCAACATTCCCGTTGGCCGGACGGTCCCCGAGGCGCACAACGATATGGTTTTCGCACTCATCGGCGAGCAGTTCGGCTTCATCGGCGCCACGGTCACGCTGGCGGCGTATCTCGTGCTGTTCACGACGGGGGTCGAGATCGCCTCCGCAACGCGCGAGCCGTTTGGAAAACTGGTGGCCGTCGGCACCGTGTCGCTCCTGGCCGGACAGACCTTCTGCAACATCATGGTTGCCCAACGCCTCATGCCCGTGACGGGAATCACGCTGCCCTTTGTTTCCTACGGCGGCTCATCGCTGCTGGCATCATTCATCGCTGCCGGGTTGCTGCTCAACATCGGCCAGAACCGGCCGCTGGTGATGGCGAAGGATGCGTTTGAGTTTGACTAGCCAGCGGTTACTCGTCTGTAGCCAGCATCATCTCCCGAAGCGCCACGCGATACGGATGATTGATTGCGAGCACAACAACAGTGGTCCGGCCGATGGCGCTCGGCCCCACAAGACGGGCCTTGCGCCAGCGGAAATGGTCTGTCCAACGATCTGTCCGGGGATTGAAAAGACGGGTCAATTTCGCGGTCTGTGGGTCGACACCGGCGATATTCGGACCTTTGTGGAGATTGCAGCGGGCGCATGCCAGCGCCAGATTATCCGCGCGTGTCTTTCCGCCATGCTGTTTGGCGATGATGTGGTCCGGCATGTGCCGGAGCTCCGAAAGGTGCTCAGGCATCTGGCAATACTCGCAGCGCCCGCGCGCCCGCTTCCGAACTTCGTCGTCCAGATGATCCATACTCACGCTGCCGAACTGCGCTTTTGCAGCGATGCGCGGGCTTTTGTCTTGAGGATCATCAGGAAGTCATTGAGATTTACGTAGTCTTCCAGCAATGCCCGCTCCTTCGCCGTAAGCCGTCCGTCCTGGGCTTTGGTCGAGAGCTGTTCGTATCGCGCGTGGTCGGCGGGAGGGAAGTGCACATCCAGCAATTGACGAGCGAGCGCCTTGGGAAAAGTCCCCGCCGCAGGCTCGAAGAGGCGATCGAGTATTTCCGGGTGCGTGAGCATGTGCAAATTATACACGACAACGTGCGATTGAGTAGAAGTCTCGTGTATGGCTTGTACCTGGCTCGAAACGATCGTCAGAGTTTAATTAATTCCGCGAAGTCGCCGCTCATGTCGTAGGGCAATTGATACACGCGCTCACCCGTCTTGTCGGCGAAGTACAGGTTCGACTTGGAGAACGCATCGGGGTTGCCATCGGCCCAGAAGGCGTAGAAATCCGCATGTGCGTGCATCGGACGGCGCACGTAGTTGTGGTTGCGGATGCTGCCGCGGGTGATCTCGCGGTCTTTGGCCCAGGTCTTACCGATATCCTTGCTCGACCAGATGGCGACTTCGCCGCCGCCGCCGATCGGTTGCGGGCCGGGCTGGGTCGGGCCGATGATGCGCCACTGGCCGTCCTCGATGTAGAGCGATCCGGTGCTGTAGTTGTGATTGGCGCGGGTTACCTCGGCGTATTCCCACGTCTTGCCGGTCCAGTGGGCGATGGTCCACCAGCGCGGATCGCCGGTCGGGCCGGGTTTGAAGTCGGCCGTGGTGTTGTACATGATCACAGGGCGCCCGTCGGCATCTAGGTCGATGTCGTGGATGTACACCAGCCGTTTCTCGGCCATGTAGTCGCGGACGAGCGCCGGATTGGCCTTCTCGGTCAGCGGTACGGTGACGGGCTCGCCCTGCATATTGCGCCAGGTGTGGCCCATGTCGTCGGTCTGTAGAAAATAGAGATTGGTCCTTTTGTCGACGTCGCCGCCGGGATGCATGTTGAACGCGGTGATGATGCGCTTGCCGCGCTGATGGCTGGTCTGGTAGTGCCCGCCCATGCCAGCGAATTTGCGGTCGGGTGACCAGGTCTTTCCGTCCGGGCTGGTGCTCCAGTAGAGCTCGCGGCCCTTGGTGTATTTCGTGAACAGGTGCAGGAATCCCTCGCCCTCGATCCAGCGCGGCTGTGGATAGGTGATCTCGCGTTGTGATACGACCGCGAAGTCATCGACGCTGTAGGGCTTGGCGCTGCGGTAGATGAAACCGGGACGCAGTTTCGCCCGGCCGCTGACGAACACCCAGATGAAGCCTTCCTTGTCGATGCACAGGCTGGGGTTGTCGTGGGGATCATTTACGGTTTGCTTGTCATGCACGATGGTCGGCCGCGGCACGACGCGTCGCTCGTGGTCGAAATACGAGGCCATGGCCAGCAGATGCCGCTTGCCTTCTTTGGCTCCGCCGTAGACGAAGAATGTCTTGTTGACCTCTTTGGCGTAGATGGCCATGGGCACATGGTTGGCGGTGTAGGTGGCGAGCCCCCCGGAGTATTTGTCGCCGTGCTCGGACTTCTGGCCGAGCTCGAACCAGATGCCTCGGTAGCCATCATCCTTTGCCGACGCCGTGGCCGGTGCCTCACCGGCCCGGCTCTGACGTCCGACCGTGCCGGCGAGACTCGCTGCCGCCATGGTACCGAGACTGTGCCGGAGGAACTGCCGCCGTGTCGAGGGTGTTTTGGGCTTGCTCATGATTCTCCTCAAGGTCATGGTAACATGTCGCGTATGCGAAATCATCGTGGTCAACGCACGTATGTCGCCGTCACGTGGTGCCTCCTGATCGTTGTCGCAGCCTGCCCGGCAGTCGCGGCCGAGCCGCTCGCTCCCGAGCGCATGGCGAACGTGGATCAACTCATCAATCAGGCCATCGCCCGAGCGGAAATCCCCGGCGCCGTCCTGCTCGTGGGCAGGGGGGATAATATTGTCTACGAGAAGGCCTATGGGAACCGTTCCGTTCGCCCCACCACGCGCCCCATGACTGTCGACACCGTCTTCGATCTTGCCTCGCTGAGCAAATCCGTCGGCTGCGCTCCCTCCGTCATGCTCCTGGCCGAGCGCGGCAAGCTCATACTGACCGACCCCGTCGCCAAACACATCCCCGCGTTCGCGGCCAACGGCAAAGAGGCCATCACCATCGCTCAATTGCTGCTGCACCAGGGCGGGCTGATCGCTGACAACGCCATGGCGGACTACCAGGATGGACCCGCGGCCGCCCTGATGAAGATCTGCGCCCTCAAGCCATCGAAGGAACCGGGAAAGTCATTTGTCTATAGCGACGTGGGCTACATCGTTCTGGGTGAGTTGGTCAGGGCGGTCGATGGCCGCGGCCTGGACCGTTTCGCTCGCGAGGAGATCTTCGTTCCCGCAGGCATGACCGAGACGTTGTATTGCCCGGGTCCGGAACTTGCGGCACGTTCCGCGCCCACGCAGATGCGCCAGGGTCACTGGATGCAGGGCGAGGTTCACGACCCGCGGGCTTACGCCCTTGGCGGGGCGGCCGGTCACGCCGGTGTTTTCAGTACCGCCCGCGACCTCTCGCGGTTTTGCCGCATGATCCTGGCCGGCGGAGTCATCGACGGCAAACGCGTGCTGGCCGAGGCGACCGTTCGCGAAATGACCCGCGCGCGCAGCCTGCCTGATGGAACCGCCTGGCGGACCTATGGCTTCGACGTGGACACGGGGTATTCCTCCTGCCGCGGCGAACGCTTTGAGGCTCGAAAGACCTTCGGCCACACCGGTTTCACCGGCACCATGTTCTGGCTCGACCCCGAGCACGACTGTTACTTCATCCTGTTGACCAACAGTGTACACCCGGATGGGAAGGGGAAGACAATACAGCTTCGCAAGGCGGTGGCGACGGATGTGGGCGAAGCCTTGCTGGGGGCAAAGTGAACGGAATAGGGGAAAAAGTCGAAAGGAAGAGCAGGTTCATGCCGAATCATCAGTCCAACTGGTCCAAACAGGTTGAGCGGATGGGCTCGCCCAGCCAGTCTCGGCGTTTCGTGCGCCAACTGCCGGTAGTGTCGTGGGTGCTGTGCTTGCTAAACGACGCTTGGGCCGATTGACGCTGTCCCTTATCTATCGGATATAATCACAATCATGGCTGTTGCCTTCGGCGCATTTTCGCTGGATCGGATGGTGAATGCCGTGGAAAAGGTTCGTCAACGGTTGCTGCGTGCGGCGGTCGCTCTGGAGACCGCGCGTGTGCCTTACGCGATTGCCGGTGGCAATGCGGTGGCCCTGTGGGTTTCGCGGGTGGACGAAGGGGCCGTGCGTAATACACAGGATGTTGACATTCTGCTGCGCCGTGCGGATTTGCAGCGAGCGCAACAGGCGCTCGGAGCGGCCGGGTTCATCTATCGACACATCGCCGGCGTTGATGTCTTTCTCGACGGAACGAACGCCGGTGCGCGGGACGGCGTGCATATTCTGTTTGCCAACGAGAAAGTCCGGCCCACCGAAACGGCCGCCAACCCCGACGTGGACCAGTCCGAGTCAGCGGGCAGCTATCGCGTGCTTTCCCTGGAAGCGCTGGTCCAGATCAAACTGACGGCCTTCCGCCGCAAGGACCAGGTGCATCTCCAGGACATGATCTCGGTCGGCATCATTGACGGATCCTGGCCCGCGCGATATCCGCCGGATTTGGCCGCGAGACTGGAGATACTCCTCGCCGATCCTGAAGGATGATGCAGCTATACAACGTGCGGGGTGCCCAATGGGCGCATTCTTTCGGGATGGTCGCAGTCTCTGCGGCCGTGTTGCGCGGCGCAACCGTCCCGGCCGTGCGGAAGCACGGTCACACCGTCACGGCGAATGTTCCCAGTCCGCCGGGGACGATGGAATTCCCGGCCGTATCCTTTATCTGGCTGGCGACAACCAGAATCGTGTAGGTGCCATCGTCCGAGGCATCCCAGCTTCCGCCCGGCGCGGGAATGCTGTAGATCGCCGTCACCGATTTGCCGTCGGCACTGATCTTCTTCGAGACCAGAGTGGCCAGCAGCGAGTAGCTGTTCGGGCCGGTTACCCGCAGGTTGCCGGTCGCGATGCTCGCCAGGCTCATGGCCGAGTTGTCGGTGTAGACCGCCGTGACCTGGTAGCTCGACGCCGACGCGGCGGGAATCCCGGGATTGCTCGTGAGTTTCGCGGACGGCGGAACGGTTTCCTTGTTGGTGATGTTCACGGTCGCCTTGGTGACGGAGCCCAGCACGTAGGTGGGTGTACTCGAGGGTTTGATGGTGACGATCACCGTCCTGGTTCCCACCTTGGCACTGGCGGCGATCGGCTTTATGGGCACGTCAACGTAGGCCTTGCCGGCCAGGATGACGGCCGAGCTGGCAAGCTTGGTGTAGTCAATGCCGGGTCTGGCGGTGCCAGCGACGGTCAACAGCACCTTGAGGTTCTTGTTCGTGGTCACGGACCGCGAAATGCGCACGCTGCCGTCGACGGGCCCGTTGGCGCTGGCGGTGGGCTTGACAGCGCTGATTTTGACGGCCGGAAAATCGTCGTCCACAATCGTGCCGGTGCCCGTGCCGCGTGCGATGGATGCGCTGAATGAGTTCGAGAGCTGCACGGTGAATGCGCGGTTGCCGTCGATGCGCGTGTTGCCGATGACCGGTACACTGATGAAGCTCTTCATGTCGCCGAAGTTGAAATAGGCGAGGCCGGAGGTGTAGACGTAGTCCGTCCCGGCCTTGGCCGTGCCGTTCACGGTTTCGTATTGCACCGACATCGTCTGCGCGGCGGGCGCGTTAAGATCGATCTCGAAGGTCATGTTGCTGTTGCCGCTGTTTCCCTCATACGCCGCGCCGTCGGAGATCGACACGGCGAGCAGCGAGTTGCTGAGCAGCGAGCGGTCCTCAAGGGCCTCAACAACGTGGCGGGACGGATTCTTGCGTTGGTTTTTCATGTGCCTTCCTGTCATGGCCGGTCGAGCCGGTGGAACCGCGCATTATCCCCGAAACCGCGGTGGAATACAGGGGCGGTCCAGGGATTTACGCCTCGACCCGCACCGTCACGTCGATCTTCAGGCGCCGGATCATCTGCGGCGCCGCGTCGGTGACCTCGAAGCGCACGCCGGCGTTTTCGAACACCGTCCCCTTTGTCGGGATCCGCCCGAGCTGGTTGGACACCCACCCGCCGATCGTGTCCACGCCCGAGTCCTCGGGAATCCGCAGTTTCAGCGATTTGTTCAGTTCGTCCACGAACAGCCGGGCGTCGATGTCGTAGGAATTCGGCCCGAGCTTGCGGACCGTCGCCTTCTCCTGCGGCTCGTGTTCGTCGCTGATCTCCCCGACCAGTTCTTCCAGGATGTCCTCGATTGTCACGACGCCGGCCGTGCCGCCGTATTCATCGAGCACGATCGCGATATGCACCTTCTGCATCCGGAACTCGACGAGCAGTTCCTTCAGCGGCTTGGTCTCCGGCACGAACAGCGCCGGGCGGATGATCTGCCGCATGTCGAAATTCTCGCCGGGCAGCCCCACCTGCTTCAGCAGATCGCGTGCGTGCAGAATGCCCACCACATGATCCAGCGTGCCGTCGTACACCGGCAGGCGCGAATGCCCGGTTTCCTCAAAGATACGCCGCACTTCATCCAGACCGGCCGTTACCTCGATCGCCTTCACCTCCGGCCGTGCGGTCATGTTCTGGGCGACTTCCTGGTTGCGGAACTCGATCACCGATTCGATCATGCGCCGCTCGGCCGTATCGACCACGCCTTCCTTTTCGCCCTCCTCGACGACCGACAGGATATCCTTCTCCATCTGCTCGGGCTCCGGCTCGCCCGAGCCGCCGAGTGTCTTTTGCACGAGCCGCTCGCAGAGGTGGAGGATCGCCGTGAGTGGCCACAGACCCCGCCGCAGCGCGTTCGTCGCCGGCGCCGCCAGCGCCAGGACCGGCTCGCCGGCGTGCTGGGCGATGGCGGTCGGCAGGGCGATCGACAACACCAGCGACAGGATGGCGGCAATGACGATTCCCGCCCAAAAGCCGGCCAGCTTGATCGCGCAAACCACGATGAAGATCGTGGCGGCCATCCGGAAAACGGCCGTAACGAAGATGAACTCGGTCCGATTGTCGGCGATGACCTGAAGGAGGTCCGGCCGCTTTCGCCTGGCCAGGCAGTCTTCCAGCCGTCCCTGCGAATAGTCCCGCAGGGCGTAGGTGAGAATGGAGAAGCCCAGCGCGCACACGCCGGCGAGGGTAAGCCCGATCAGGAACATTTCCGGCCTCCCCGTGCGACAGGCATCGTTGTCTGTCTCTTTGCAGCGGGACGGGTTGATCGGCGTAGCGCTGGCATTGGGGCGGGAGCGCTGCGCGAAGAAGCCGGTGAGGGCACCGGCTCTACCTGGGCCGCAAACACCGGTCCGAACCCCAGGGCCACAAGTATCCGATCTTCCATCGCGTGCATCTTCCGAAAATCCTTCTCGTTCTTATCGTCGAATCCGCACAGGTGCAACATGCCGTGTATCGCGTAGAGGAGCAGCTCGATTCGGGTCTCGTGGCCGAGTTCCTTGGCCTTCTGTTTTGCCACCGGCAGACAGATCACGACTTCGCCGCTGGTCACCCGGCCGCGTCCGTCGTGTTCCAGTTCGAATGTCAGCGCGTCCGTCGGTTCGGGAATGCTCATGAACTGGTCGTGAAGCTCCGCCATCCGGCGATTGCCCACGACGGCCACCGAAAACTCCGACAGTGGTCCCTTCACCAGCGGCCGGGCCTTTCGCAACTGCTTCTTCAGGAACGGCACGAACGCAGCGCCAACTTCCGCGGTGAGGCTCAGTTCAAACTCGTGTGTTTCAGCCATCGGTTCTTTCATCTTTGTGCTTGTATACGTCTTACGGACCTGCCGATTCAAGCGGGGCCAGCGTTCTGTCACACCCTGGTCCAGTCCTCGACACGGAGATCGGGAACTCTTTGGAAGTCCTTGAGGTTTCGCGACAGAAGCAACGCACCTTGCGAAATGGCGATCGCGGCGATCTTGAGATCTGCCGTGCCAACGCGAAGTCTGAGGCTCCGCAGGCGACTGAACTCCTGTGCGGCAGCGGCATCAAAGTCGAGAACTTCGAGGCTCACGTAGGTTTGAAGGTGCCGTTTCAGATACGCATAGGCCTTCACCTGATGTGCCGTCTCCTGTGACTTACTGGCGTAGGCCAGCCAGCCGCGGGTCTGCTCTTCGTAGGTCACGATCGTTGTGGCGACCGTGTCATCCTTTGCAACTTGCAGGATGCGCGAATGCAGACGCAGGTACTCCGGCGAATCGGGCAGTTCCGCTATCGTAAGTACGTCTGTGTCGAGGATGTGAATCACTTTCGTCCCGCCTTTGCAGCGCGGACATTGCCGCCCTCGGTCTTACGCCACTTTCGCCCGAGCCGCATTGCTTCCTGAAACGCGTCATCGTTCTCGAACGCACCGTGGATTCCCTCAATCACGCGGACAGGGTGGACTTTGCCAGCCGCCCGCCGGGCTCTCAGGCTGGCAAGCTCACGCTCGATTGTCGTCACACGCTTGTCGAGTTCGGTTGTGGTCATGCTAAACTCCTTCAATCCGATTATACGGCAGATCCCCAACTCACGCCGATTTCACCGCCGGCCGGGGCTGTTCGCCTGGCTTGTTCGTCGGATAGGGCAGCCGGCCGTGGTACATGCTCAAGACCGCCTTGACCATCGCCTTCTCGATCTGCTCCAACTCCGCGAACGTCAGATCGCACTCGTCAAACTGGCCGTCGAGCAGGCGCTTGGTGATCAAGTCATGGACCAGCGTTTCAATACGGTGGGCCGCCGGGTCGGTCATGGCGCGGCTGGCGCTCTCCACCACATCGGCGATCATCACGATCGCCGTTTCGCGCGACTTGGGCTTTGGCCCGGGATATCGGAACTGCGATTCGTCCACTTGTTCGCCGCGAATCTCGCTGCCCTTGCGGGCTTTGTGGTAGAAGAACTCCACCAGCGTTGTGCCGTGGTGCTGGGCGATCACGTTCTGCACCATGGCCGGCAGGCGATACTCCTTCGCCATCTCCATTCCATCCTTCACATGTCCCACGATCACCAGCAGCGAGACCGTCGGCGTGAGGTTCAGATGCTTGTTCGGCGCGCCAAACTGGTTCTCGATGAAGTAGTCCGGCTTGTGAATCTTGCCGATGTCGTGGTAGTAGCTCCCCACGCGGCACAGCAGCGAATTGGCCCCGATCGCCTCGGCCGCGGCCTCGGCCAGCGTGGCCACCTGCAGGCTGTGGCTGTACGTGCCCGTCGCCTCAAGCTGCAACCGCCGCAGCAATGGCCGGCTTGCATCCGCCAGCTCCAGGAGTGTCATGCTCGTGGTCACGCGGAACGCTTTCTCGATCAGCGGCAGGATGCCCATCACCACGAAGCCCGCGCCGAGCCCGGCCGCCGCGCTCTGCAGCGAACTCCGCACGATCACCTCGAGCGGCTGCATGTCCATCGCGCCCCAGGCGCCGGCCGTCAGGGCCATCGCCACCGCCACGGCACCGCCCACTTCCACGAGCTTGCTGCGTCGCCGCACCTCATCCAGCATGAACGTCACTGTCAGCACGCCCACCCAGATCGTCAGCAGGAACGCCACGCCCTGGCCCACGGCCGCCGTCACCAGCACCGCGAGCAAAGTCGATATCCCCAGCGCCACGCGCTGGTCGTAGGAGATCGTCAGGATCATTGCCGCCAGCAGCGTTGGCCCCGTCGCGTAGATCAGCAGCGGCTGCGTGCTCACCGATGTGAGCTGCGCTGCCAGCAGCGTGATCAGCAGCAACGCCGCCAGCGACAGGCAGCGATACTTGTTCCTGACAATCCGTGGGGCAAACGCCGCCACGTATGCCGACATGGCCAACGTCAGCAGCAGGATCACACCCGCCATGCCCGCCAGCGCCAGCAACCGTCCGCCCGGCCGATGCGCGGCCAGATGGCTGACGTATGCGTCCTGCTCGGCCGCCAGCAGCTTCCACTGGTGTGACGAAACCACCGAGCCCCGTTCCACGAGCACCGACTTTTCCGTGAAGTGCCGGCGCGCCGAACCCAGGTACGCATTCTTCTCGGCATCGTTGCGCGCCTGCTCCGTCGCCGCGGTGTCATACTCGTGTGTCGCCGGCATGGTGTCGACGGTGTACGCCGCGACGCTTGCAGACAGCGGAGTCGCGAAACACCGCCCGGCCAGGGGCTCGACGATCTTGAGCAGTTCCTCGCGCTGTGCCTCGATCGGTTTCTTCCCGGGCACGCGCGGGAACGTGCCCAGCAGGTCGATGGTGATATGCGCCGGCCCCAGGAGTGTCACCAGTTTTCGCTCCGGCACTGCCATATCCCGGTCCCGTTGCGCGTCCGGCAGCACCACCAGCACGCCTTTGTCCCGCGAGTCCCGCAGCAGACTCACGTAGTTCTGCACCAACTGCCGATAGGTCTCGAGTTCCGTCTTGTCGGCCGCCACGCGTTTGAGCACGGCGATGGTCCCGCTGTCGGCCGGCAGATCCCTGACCATCTGCTCGGGTGTGCGCCGCGCCGTGTCTTCCGGCAGGGCGGTCAGCATGCGCTGGATCTGATCAAAGCAGTTGGGCACGACCTGATAGATGCTCGGCGCCGACTCCCGCGCCTGCAGCCGCAGTTCGCGGACGCGCTCCGGATCGATCGAGTAGAACTCGACGCGCGCCGTCACGTCTTCACGCACATATTGGTCGGGCCGCACCCGCACCATCTGTTCCCGCAGCGACGTGATGCCGATGGCGAGCAGCCAGAAGCCGACGGCGATGCCGATGGCCCAGGTTGCCTGCGGTCCCCCGATCGACCGCCAGACCGGAGCGAGGTCCGGCCGGCTTTCCCTGACCTGTTGCCGTCGTGGCCTGATTCTTCGAAACGGAAACATAAACCTCTGGTTCTTTACTCCCTCTCCCACTGGGAGAGGGCCGGGGTGAGGGCATTCTGCGGACTTGCTTCCGCGCCCTCCCTACGCCTGCCGCTCATACGCATTCACGATATTCTGCACGAGCCGATGCCGCACGATATCCGACCGTTCCAACTCGACCAGGGCGATCCCTTTGATTCCGCGCAGCCGGTTCATCGCATCCACGAGCCCGCTTGGCTGATCATCGGGCAGATCCACCTGGCTGGGGTCGCCGGTCACGATCATCTTTGAGTCATGCCCGAGTCTTGTCAAAAACATCAGCATCTGACCTGGCGTCGTGTTCTGCGCCTCGTCGAGGATTATGACGGATTCATTAAGGGTTCGCCCGCGCATGAACGCGAGCGGGATGACCTCGATGATGTCGTTGACCATGAACCGCTGCACCTGTTCGAAGCCCATCATGTCGTGCAGGGCATCAAACAGCGGCCGCAGATACGGGTTGACCTTGGCCTGCAAGTCTCCCGGCAGGAACCCGAGCCGCTCCCCGGCCTCCACGGCCGGTCGGGCGAGCACGATCCGCTTGACCTTGCCATGCTTCAGTTGATTGGCCGCCAGCGCCACCGCGAGGTACGTCTTTCCCGTTCCCGCCGGGCCGATGCAGAAACAGAGGTCATGGTTCATCATGCCTTCGACATAACCCTTTTGTCCGGCGGTCTTTGGATGCACCGAGTGGCCGCGGGTATAGACGTCGATCGCATCGGGATCATGCTTCTCGGTCGCGGCCGTCGCGCTCTTCATCGCTGTTGCCACTTCTTCGGCGCTTAACCACTCTTGGCGTCGCAGTTTACGTTGCATCTGATCGAGCACCGCGACGACTCTGGCGATCTGTTCTTTCTCGCCGGTGATGTGGACTTCCGATTCCCGGCCGAAGATGTGTACGCCAAACATTTCGCGCAGCATCTTCAGATTCCGGTCGGCGGCGCCGAAGAGGGCGAGTTTCTTGTCAGGTTGTTCGAGAGTGATGGTCAGTTGCACAATGGCATCATTGTCCCACATCGGCGGGGCGGTGTCGAGGGTCCGATAAGGTGCTGACAATCACGATGGTTGAACGCGGCTTCCCGGCGTAAACCAGCTCAAGGGAATAGCGAGCCGCGAGGGCCTGTCGTATAATCAACTCATGACCACGACGATCCAAGCGAAGTTCGACGGCCGCGTGCTGGTGCCCGAGGAACCGATCGATCTGCCGGTCAATGAAATCCTCACGCTGGATGTCAGGCAGCCTCGCTTTGTACGTGCGATGCCTTCAATGGAGCTGCGGAGAAACGCTCACCAGCAACTCGCCGTTGACGCCGTCTCAGGGGTGAACCTGCCGGATTCTGCATTACAGCGCGACGGTATCTACGAGGATTGAATGGGCGGAATTCTGATCGACTCAAACATCTTGATTCGCCTGCTCGATAAAGACAGCGAAGATCACGCGAGTTGCATTGCGGCGGTCACACCGGAGAATGTTGACCGGTTCGGCCTGTGTATGTGCGCGCAGTCGATGATTGAGTTCTGGGTTGTCTGTACCCGGCCGAGACTGCAAAATGGGCTGGGGTTTACGCCAACTTCCCTGGCGATGGAATTGGAACGCATCGAGAGCGTGATTCCGTGCCTGTCGGAACCGCCCGACATGGCAGCCGTCTGGCGAGCCCTGGTGACGCGATATCATGTTGCGGGCAAGCTGGCGCATGATGCGCGCATGGTAGCGATCATGTCGGCGTATGGGATACGATCGTTGTTGACGCTCAACTCGTCCGACTTCGCGCGATATCAAGGTGTCCAATGCGTGAGTCCGGCCATGCTGCTGGCGACTCCGCTGTGAACGCCGCTGGTCATCCCTTTAGGCGTACCTCAAGATGCCACTTTTCCGTGTGCTGCGTTAAGGCCTTGCCGGCCATCCGGGACAGGCGACGATGCAGGCGATTACGCCAAGTAGCATCGATATCCATGCGCCGGGCCCCCCCCGCGAATCTCACGCGCCCAGCCGGTCTTTTGCCGCCAGCACCTTGCCGAATGCCAGGGCATATTGATCCAGCAACTTGCGCGAGGCGCTGGGGAAGCTGGGCAGCCGCAGGAGCAGTTCGTTGGCGGCGCGCGTTTGCGGGAGGTCGTCGGGCAGGTACATCGGCACGGCGACATCGGACGGGAGGCGGGCGACCTCGGCAAAGGCGCCCTCCGTGAAGAACGGCTGCTGATGAACCAGCGGATAGCGCGGGTGATGCGCTTCGCAGCCCTCGGCCTGCAACGCTTCGATCAGGCGCGGGATGGCAAGGCCCGTCCGCCGCGGATCGGCCTGCACGAGGTATTCGAAGTACACCCGCTGCACATGCGCCGGCGCCAGGAATGCGTTGAAACCCATCGGCTGCAACTGCCGCGACAGGTACTCGATGTTGCCATTGCGGCGGGCATTGCGTTCATCGAGATGCCCCAGTTGCACGCGGGCCACGGCGGCGTTCAGCGGCGACATCCGCGTCTTCACGCCGAAGCTCGTGGCCGCGAACCGCCGGGCGGCCGTGGGGAGTTCCCAGATCCGCACGACGTCGCCCAGCAACGTCACGCGCTCGAATAGTTCATCATCATTCGTCAGCAACACGCCGCCCTCGCCGGCCGGGGCCAGTTTGTGGCCCTGCAGACTGAAGACGCCCACATCACCCAGCGTGCCGCACAATCTTCCGTGCCAGCGCGCCCCGTGGGCGTGCGAGGCATCTTCGATGACGCGAAGCTTGTGCCGGCTGGCCAGCTCCAGCAGTTCGGTCATCCGGCTGGGCATGCCCCAGAGATGAACGACGACGATGGCCCGCGTGCGCGGGGTGATCTTTCGTGCCACATCCTCCGGGTCGAGCCCCAGCCGCACGCTCTCGGTCTCGGCGAACACGGGCACCGCCCCGAGCCAGAGCATCGGCGAGATCGACGCCCACCAGGTCGCCGACGGCACGATCACCTCATCGCCCGGCTTCAGCCCGATCGCATAGAAAGACGCCAGCAGGGCGGCCGTCCCGTTGCAGTGTGCCCGCGCATGCCGCACGCCGAAGTATGCCTGGTAGTCCTCCTCCAGCTTGCGCGTGACGGGGTGCGTCGACAGATCGCCATCGCGCATGACGGCCAGAACGGCCTGCTCGTCCTCGCCGGTCAGGATTGGCCAGCGGTTGGCCTCGGTTTGGTCGAGGGTCACCGCCCGCGGCCCGCCGAGAATGGCCGGGCACATCACTTCCGACGTCTGCTGAATCGCCTCAGGCATTTACTGGCTCCTTGGTAGCACAGGCGTCCCGCCTGTGATGTCGGTACACCGACGCGCACGTTCTTCATCGCCCGCGACCTTGCGCATATTCCGCCGTCGTGGGCTGTGTACCCAGTATCGCGTCGTGCGTGCGCACGATCGTGCTCTCGTATTCGTCCATCATGGCTGCCGCCGTCGCAGCATCTTCGCATAACTCGCCGGCAAGTCTGAGCAGTTCCCCGCGATGCTCGCCGCGGCGCCCCAGCCCGCCGCGCGGGACCCATTGCGCGATGTTTGTCCGTCTACGCAGGTAGTCCTCCAATGTGCAGCAGGACTGATGATCGCGAGACCACTCCGCCGAAGGAACCGGTTGTTCCAGGCCGGGGAAATGCGATAATTCTGCCTCGACGTGGAGCGGGGTGGGTCCCACGGGCAAGGGTACTTGCCCATGCCACCCAATCGAATGGATGCTGTTGTCTAACTGTTGCTTGCCCAGCGCATCCCCCAGCATCCCGGCCACGCGCGCTGCCACGCCGAGGCAGGCCGTGATCTTGCCGCCGTAAATGCTGATCCACGGCCGCTGCGGGTCGCGGTGGATGCACCATCGCTTGGACAGTTCCAGCGGATTGCCCGCCGTCGTGCCGCGCGGCACCGCCAGCGGCCGCACGCCACAGCGCAGGCTGGTGATTTGCCGCGGCTCAAGTGCTGTCGCCATCTTCGCGTTCAAGTGCGTCAGCAGAAACTGGAGGTCCTCCGGCTCCACCTGCCATCCTTCGTCCGGCGAGCGCGTGATTGTCTCGGTCGATCCCCACAACGAAACCGGGCCCCAGGGCACCAGGCTCATTCCCTGGTCGCCCGCCGCGCCGTCAAACACCAGCGTATCGTGATGCCCATCATGCCGCGGGAAGCTGAAGGAGACGCCTTTTGCCAGCAGATGTTGCCACGGCGATTCCATGCCAAACCCGGCATTCACTCGGTCGGTCCACACGCCCGCGGCGTTCACCACCCATTTGGCCGCGATCTCGGTTTGGTTCTCGCCCAGCGTATCGCGCAATTGGAGTCGCCAGCGGCGCAACTGCGGATCAAACGCTCCGCCTTCGAGCGAGCAATAGTTGCTCGCCACACCGCCCTCGGCCCGGCCGATCCAGTCCAGCACGAACTGCGCATCGGACACGCGCAGATGGCCTTCTTCGAAGCGGAGCCGGCGGATGGCCGAATCATCCGACAGAAACGCCTGCTCGGGAAACTCGCGGCCGCCGCGCGGCACCGCTCGGCGCCCGCCGCCCAGCAGCCAGTAGACCCACAGGCCCGCGTGAATGAACCACGGCTGGCTGTGCAGCGGCCGGCCGAAGACATACGAGAGATAGTGCGGCTCGGTGAGTTCCGGATGCTGTCGCAGCAGGCGATCGCGCGAGGCGCACATGCGCATGACCTCGATGAACTCGGCGTTTTTCAGATAGAGCAGCCCGCCCCAGACGAGCATGGCCGACGCCTGGCTGGTGCCGCCGCCGAAATCCTTGCGGTCGATCAGCAGCACGCGGCGTCCCTCGCGCGCCAATCGGGCATACAGGCACGCCCCCTGGACGCCGCCGCCAACGACAACCACATCAAATGGCTCGTGGACCGTTTTCCAAAAACGGTGCCGCCAGTCTCGATGTCCTGAGCGGTCGCGGTTGGTGCTGGGCATACTGGGCATGCGGTCCGCCGAGGGAAGAGCCAAGATCGGGTCCGACGCGATACGACAGAGATCCGCTCAGCATTGTAGCGGAAAGCCGCCCGTCCCTCATACACGTTCCAGGAGGGTCCTGATCTCGGCCGGCAGCCACACGCGCTCGGTGTCCTCCGAGGCTTCGATCCAGCCGTAGAAGCGCAGATACGCCAGCGTCGGCAGCAGAGCGAGCAGCTTCTCACCCCGCCGCACCAGGCTCCGTACCGCGATCGAATGATCTTCCGCCGCCATCTGCCGCAGGACCTCTTCAGCCCGCTCGCTACTGGCCTGGCCGAACCTCCGGGTCGCCCGCAGCTTCGCTATGGCGCCGCGCAACATTCGCGGCCCGAGCAGAATCACGGCGGTAAGCAGTTGTGTGCAGAAATCGGGCTGTGCGGGTCCGGGCAACACGCCGCGCGAGAGGCCGCCGTTGAGCAGAAGATATCCGCCACCGGATGTTAGCGTTCCCTGGGCCCATCTCGCGTCGTCCGCGGTCCACGATTCCGGAGTCTGTGTGTCATCCCACCAGAACAGGAGCAGCGTCACTGGGATGCACCATAGAAACACCCGATGCCAGGCAACGCCGCACTCAAGCGGTCCGAGCAGCCAGACGATGCCGCTGACAAACGCGACATCAAACAGAATCCCGGGCACTGACAGCACGATGTGCCACACATTCTTGCGGATCAGCCGCCGCTCGCGGTCGAGCAGGCACTCGCGCAAGCTGCCCGGGAGTTGGCCGGCCGCAGGCCGGGTTGTCTCGTGTCCCCTCATATGTCACCCGTCACTTCTTTTTCTTTTCCAGCATCACCGTAACGAACCGTTGTCCCTTGTCGCTGGAGGATGCGGGATCGAGCGTGTACTGATTGTCCTGACAGATGGAAGCCAGAGCCGTGAAGCAGGCGGCGCGCTTGGCCGGATCGGCCGGAAGCTCAACATATGCCTTGAACGACGGCCCACGCACGGAAGATTCGATGTCGAAGTACACTTTCTGAGCCCCCGCCGCTTCGGCGCGATCGACCAGATCGCGGTGGCCGCGCGTACGGCCGATCTGCCCGACCTGTACATGGCCCTCCCGTATCAGTGGGCTCCTGCCGATTTGTTCCGCGATGGCGCGGTCGGCCGCGTTTGCCGGGATGGCCGCCGGCGCGGCGGTCGCCGGCATCGTTGTCGTGGCCGTCGCCGCGGGCACGGGCGCGGGCCGCGGGCGCGTGCGCGCGGTCAGCGCCGTGAGAATTGCCACGAGCAGAAGCGTGAGCAGGAATCCCGTCAGCCGCGACAGAAACGCCAGCGGAAAGGCAACGCGTACGGTGTCATCGCGGTCCATCTGAAAGAGATAATTGCAGAGGATGCCGATGATCGCCGTGGCCGCCAGCAGGTTGATGCCCACGGTAAACAGCGTGAAGCGCCCGTGCCGCACGGCGCCGGAGGCTTCCATGAGCACCTCCAGCCAGAGGATGGCGGCGTCGGTGAAGACGATGATCCCGGCGAACTTAAGAATCGCGGTCCGCAACGTGCCGAAGCTGACCCCGAGCCCGGACGCAACCGCTATCGCCGCCCCAATCAGCAGGGCCGTTTTGATCAGTGTCCCCAGAGCTACCAGAACCGCCATGACCGCGACCAATCCGGGGGTCGCCCGCGGTTGCAGGATCGTCCACACGCCCATGGCGGCAAATCCCCCGAGCAGCAGGCCCAGGGGCACATACACATCGCGCGGCCAGTGCGTCATCAACGCGGCGGCAAAGCGGTCGCGGCGCTGCGGCTCATAGTGCAGCGGCTCCTCCGCCATCGCCACCACCGGGACCGCCGTGACGGGCGGCGCCTCTGCCAGGCCGTAAAGCCCGTCATCTTCCGGCTCGGTCGGCCGGACCGGCTCAAGCTTCGGAACCACGATGACCTGCCCGCAAACACATTTGGCCTTCTTGCCCGCGATGGACGTCTTCCACTTGAACTCGTGACCGCAGTGCTCGCAGGAGAAAGTACCGGCGTTTTGTTGTGGCATAAAGAATCCCGTTGGCCCGTAGTATACAACGGAGCGGATTGTCCATGAACAGCCATCGGGATTCTAATCGGCACGTATGATTCTAATCCGTCCACCGGCCGGCCCCGTTCTTCTGGAAAGCAAACCAAGACTGTCTCGCGCAGAGTCGCGGAGGCGCGGAGAAGATAAGACGCAATCCTGAATTCGCGGCGCCTCAACGTCTCTGCGCGATACCTTCCGAGGCGGAGCACGACAAGCTGTATACAGTGTGTTTCGACGCGTCATCCCGCCTGTCACAGTGCCGCCGGTGTCCTCACTGGCGGAATCCACCGATCGCCGCGCGAGACCGGTGGACCTCGTTGTGGACGCCCGCGATCTTTCGCAGTTCTTGCAACAACACATTGCATCGGATAAGGTGTTTGGTGTCGAACATGCTCGCCGGCATCGGCTGTTCGTGGGTGCGCCAGGAAATGATCGAGTGCAATCACCTTCAGTGAGAGCCGCGAGCGTGGTATTGCAGCCAATGAAAGGGGAATATGCGGTTGTTCTTTCTCTGTGTTGTGGCGTGTCTCGTGAGCCTGTTGGTTCCCGGAGCACGTCGGGCCGCCGCCGACGGGCCTTCCACAACTGACGAGGTTCGCGCCCTGCGCGAAACCGTTCAAAAACAGGCCAAGGAGATCGAACTGCTTCGAGCCCAGGTGGAGGCGTTGACGCGTAAGCAGGGTGCTCCGCGTACGAGTTCGGTGGCTGCGCCCGTTACTCAGCCCGCGACTGCTGTCGCAGTGACGCCGGCGGTCGCCAAAGCCATCAAGAGTGTGTTGTTCATACGGGACACCAGTTCTAACGACATACGCGCCATGGACGATGACATCCTGCGATCCATCGAACAGCTTACGCCCGACCAGAAATTCAATATCTTTCTTCACGGAAGCAACGGGGTCACGACTCTCGCGCCAGGCTATTTCCTCGCGGCCACGCCGGAGAACCAGCGTCGGGCCAAGTCGTTCCTCAACACTTGGTCAGGAGGCTCAGCGCACCTCGAAGAGGCTTTGCGTTCGGCGATCAACTACAAGCCCGACGTGATTTGGGTGGTGGGCATAGGGGACGCGAAAGACCCCGCATCCGTGCTCAAGGCCATCAAGGCTGCGAACACCACGCATATTCCAATCAACACCACAATCAAATACTCTCGCACCGGTGAGGCCGACCACTTCCACTGGCAACTTGCCAAAGACAGCGGCGGCGTATGCGTCAACAGCAAGGGCAATCCGGCGGACGAGCCTGTCGTTCCCGTCACCATTGCACCCGCAGCACCCGTTCAGCCCACGTCCCGGCCGACGATTCTCAAGGTGAACTGAGCAAGGCCTTGGATATTGGATGGAGGTTTCGTAATGCGCGCCATCACGCCCGCTGGATTCTGGAGGCTGTACAAGGCCGAGATTCGCGAGCACGGCTCGTGGAAGGCCTATCAGTCCAATGCTCCTTGGACGAAGATTGCCACGCGAGCCGCCACCGTCGCCTGCGAGTATCTCAAACTGAGGACCAGCCGGGAATATTTCCGCGTGGATGTCCTGGGCTACGACGACAAGGAAGGGGAGGCGCACAATTGGAACGCCCGTGTTGCGTTAGAGGTGGAGAACAGCGCCCACTGGAAGGACGAGCTCTGCAAGCTCTCGCACATAGTTGTCGATCTCTGCGTTCTGGCGACCTATGAATCGCATGTGAGTTGGACGGCGAAAGAGGCACTTGAGGAGTATCTGCAGACTCTCGGCAAGCGCGTGCATCGCGTGACCGGCCGTCAATGGCTGTTCATCGTTGGCCCGTCCTGGAAGACGGAATCCGGCGCATGGCACGCGTACACGTTCGACAGCCATCGGAAGTTGATTTCGGTTGATGAATTCCCTCCGCTGCGTGGTGCAGATTTGCGGGGGCGTGGCCGTGGATCCCCTACAGCCAGGAACCGTGTTGATGATTGATCCACGCTTCCATCGCCGCTTGAAACCACTGCCACCGTGCGATGAAGTGGGCGCCGGAGCCAAGTTAGGCTACGGCTTCGTATTCGTGCTCAACGCGCTTGGAGCCGTCTTGGCCATGCGGATGTTCGCGGTGTCCATCCTTAATTTGCACAATGCGACCGCTCACTTCGTCGTGTTGGTTGTCAGCGCATTTCAGGCCCCGATACAACTCATTTTGTGTATAGCCGGGCTATTGATGCATGCCAAAACAAACATACATCGGCGGCGCTATCCGTTGATCGCAATTGCCGTTGGGGCGATAGCTCTCGTGGTGGTGAATCTGGTCGTATCGTTCCTTGCGATGGGCTTCGAGGTGCGTCGTTGGCTGTGAAAGTCGGCGGTCCCGGCGTCCAGCCGATCAAGCGGATCCCGTCGTCCCAGGAAGTCGGGCAGAGGAAGCGTTAGCAGCGCCAGCCTCAAGCCCCCCGAGATTCGTCTTTTGTGCACTCCCGCCGCCTCCGGCCTCTTGAACTCTTGAACCCTCGACGCCCGTGTACGTCCCGCCCTTGGTCGATTATGATCCTCGCCTTGCCGTTCAGTACGAATCCCGGGTGTGTCCGCCGCGCTAATTCGCGGCCGACAACGGAAAGGAACATCATGCAGAAACTCCTCATCACGATCGCCGGCCTGTCCGCGCTCCTGGCGCTCAGCTTCGCCGCTGCGCCTGCCCGCGCGGCCGATGCCGCGGGTCCGCGGCCTGTGCAGCTTCGCTGCGAATACCTCGTCGATCCACTGGGCGTCGATGAACTCGCCCCGCGCCTCGACTGGATCGTCGAATCATCCCGCCGCGGCGAGAAGCAGACGGCGTATCAGGTGCTGGTCGCCTCGACGCTCGATCTGCTCGCCAAGGATCAGGCCGATCTCTGGGACAGCGGCAAGGTCGCCTCGGGCGACAACGCCCAGATCGTCTACGCCGGCAAGGCCCTGACCTCGCGCCAGGCGTGTGTGTGGAAGGTCCGCGTTTGGGATCGTGACGACAAGGCCGGCGAGTACAGCAAGCCCGCGCTCTGGGAAATGGGCCTGCTCAAGCCGGCCGACTGGTCCGCTAAATGGATCGAGGCCACCGTCCCGGCCGATCCGGCCGCGGCCGCCGATTCACTCGCCGGCGCCACCTGGATCTGGTTCCCCGAACCCGGCATCAATCTCCAGGCCAACGTACCCGCCTGCGACCGCTACTTCCGCTGCCACGTCAACATCCCGGCCGACGCCAAGCTGGAATCGGCCCGGCTGATCCTCACCGTCGACGACAGCTTCGTCGCTTCCGTCAACGGCAAGGAAGTGGGCAAGTTCAATGAGAAAGACGGCTGGAAGAAGCCGCAGAAGTATGACATCACGGCCAGCCTGCAGTCGGGCGACAACGTCGTCGCCGTGAAGGCCCACAACGACGCCTCGGGCGCCGGGCTCTGTGCCAAGATCGCCTGCAAGTGGGCCGGCAAGGCCCCGCGCATCACGGTCAGCGACAAGCAGTGGAAAGTCTCCGACAAACCGGCCGCCGGCTGGGATACCGCTGCCTTCGATGACGCGTCATGGAAGGCCGCCAAGGAAGTTGTGCCCTTCGGCCAGGGCGTCTGGGGCAACACCGCTGGCCAGAGCGCGGCCGCCCCTGTCCCCTATATTCGCAAGAACGTGAAGCTGGCCGACAAGCCCATCGCCAAGGCCCGTATGTACGCCACCGCCCTGGGCCTCTATGAACTGAGCCTGAACGGCAAGCGCGTCGGCGACTATTTCCTGGCCCCGGAGTGGACCGACTACCGCAAGCGCAGCCGCTACCAGGTCTACGATGTGACAGCAATGCTCAAGCCCGGTGACAACGCCATCGGCGCCCTGCTCGCCAACGGCTGGTATTCCGGGCACATCGGCAATGGCGCGAACCAGTTCTTCGGCAAGATCCCGGCCCTGTTCGCCCAACTCGAAGTCACCTATACCGACGGCACCACCGACCGGATCGTCACCGACACCACCTGGCGCATGACGGCCGGGCCGATCATCTCCACCGATTTCATGCTTGGCGAAACCTATGACGCCCGCAAGGAAATCGCCAACTGGAATATGCCCGGCTTCGACGACGCCTCCTGGGCCGCGGTCGCCGTCCGCGAAGAAGCCGCACGCCCGCTCGAAGGCCAGGTGATGCAGCCCGTTCGCCAGGTCGACCAGATTAAGCCCAAGAGCGTCAAGGATCCGCAGCCCGGCCGTTATACGTTTGACATGGGCCAGAACATGGTCGGCATCGTCCGCATCAAGGTCAACGCGCCGGCCGGCACCAAGCTGACGATCCGCCACGCGGAAATGCTCAACCCCGACGGCACCGTCTACACCGTCAACCTCCGCGGCGCGCCCTCCATCGACAACTATACCTGCAAGGGCGGCGGCGAAACCTGGCAGCCGACCTTCGCCTTCCACGGCTTCCAATACGTCGAGATCACCGGCCTGACCACCAAGCCGGACACCGACATGCTGACCGGCATCGTCATCAGTTCGGACATTCCCCACGACGGCACGTTCGCCTGTTCCGATCCGCGCATCAACCAGCTCGTCTCCAACATCTGGTGGGGCCAGCGCGGCAACTACCTGAGCATTCCCACCGACTGCCCGCAGCGCGACGAGCGCCTCGGCTGGATGGGCGACGCGCAGGTGTTCATCCGCACGGCCACGCACAATGCCGATGTGGCCGCGTTCTTCACCAAGTGGCTCGTCGATGTCGATGACGGCCAGACGCCCGAGGGTTCCTTCGCCGACGTCAATCCCAATACCATGGGCGCCAACAGCGTCCCCGCCTGGGGCGATGCCGGCGTCATCTGCCCCTGGACCATCTACCAGGTCTACGGCGACAAGCGCATCCTCCAGCGTCACCTCCCGGCCATGACCAAGTGGGTCGAATACCTCAAGGCCAACAGCACCGGCCTGATCCGCGACAAGAAGCGCGGCAACGACTACGGCGACTGGCTCTCCATCGGCGCCAACACGCCCAAGGACCTCATCGGCACGGCTTACTTCGCCTACTCGACCAACCTCGTCGCCAAGAGCTACAAGGCCGTCGGCAACGCCGAGCAGGCGGCCAAGTACGAACAGCTCTTCAACGACATCAAGGCCGCGTTCAACAAGAAGTACGTGAAGGAAGATGGCCGGATCTTCGGCAATACGCAGTGTGTCTACGCCATGGCGCTCAAGTTCGAGCTGTTGCCGGATGACCTGCGTGCCAAGGCCGCCCAGTATCTGGAGGAGGACATCAAGGCCAAGGGTTGGCACCTTTCGACAGGTTTTGTCGGCGTCAGCTATCTGCTGCCCGTGCTCACCAAGTCCGGCAAGGCCGACACGGCGTTCAAGCTGCTGATGCAGGATTCGTTCCCCTCGTGGCTTTTCTCCGTCAAGCACGGCGCCACCACCATCTGGGAACGCTGGGACGGCTGGACGCCCGAGAAGGGTTTCCAGGATCCCGGCATGAACTCGTTCAACCACTACTCGCTCGGCTCCTGCGGCGAATGGCTGTACGACACGGTCGCGGGCATCGGCCAGGACCCCGAGAATCCCGGCTACAGCCACGTCATCATCCGCCCGCGCAGCGGCGGCGGCCTGACGCAGGCCAGCGGCAGCATCCGCTCGATCCGCGGCCGGATCACCAGCAGTTGGAAACTGACCGGCGGCGACTTCGCACTGGACGTGACCATTCCCGTGAATTCCACGGCGACGGTCTACATCCCCGCAACCGACGAGAAATCCGTCACCGAATCCGGCAAACCGGCGGCGACCGCCGATGGTGTGAAGTTCGTGCGGATCGAAAACGGCGCGGCGATATTCGAAATCGGTTCCGGGTCGTACAAGTTTGAGGTTAAGTAGGGCGAGCGCCCTCGCTCACGCTTGGCACCATACTTTCGCATTGAGGAGTGCGGACGATGAAATTCGAGTTTTTCCCGGACAGTCTGGCCCGAGTACGATGCGACGAAGGGTTTGAGGTCTTGGATGTGGAACGGTTTGAACTCATCTATCGTGAGGGCGAGCGCCGGATGAGCATCTATCGTGAAGACGGGCGGGATCTCGCAGGGGAGTACATAATTCACCTTGGGACGGGAGGCTTGAAGGCATGGCTGCCGCCTTTCGACAGCGAAGTGATCTCGGATGCCAAGCGAGCGGAGATTCGCGCTCGGGTCACCGCCGCAATTGAGTTTATGGGCAGCAGGTGTGATTTTACTTTGTCCGAGTAGTCGTCCGAGTCGGGCGGGGAGACCTGGCTCGGAAGCAAGGTGTTGGCACAGGTATGCCTACGACCGCTCGCCATCCGCCATCGCGCACCGGCGTCCGCAGGCGTAGTGCTCGTGGCACGGGCGTCTCGCCCGTGCACCGCGGTACGCCGCGGTGCCGTTCGTGCAGGTTGGTGTTCCTTCGTGTCGAAATCGCGATATCGTGCGACGACGAGGTGCCCTGATGTCCCCGCCAATCCTCCAGTACGAACCGAAGCCGCCCGTAAGATCGTGGTGGCCGTCCTCGTTCGCCGTGCTCGCAGCCCTGCTGTTTGCCATCGGGTCTGGATTTGTTGCCGTTCAATGTGTGCTTCTGTTCGGACCCGGGTGCAATGAAATCCGCTATGCGTGGCCTGCGATCATTGTTTATGGCCTTGGCGCCATCGCTGGCTTCATTGGGGTGGTTTCGAGAGGGGAACAGAGAAAGGTGTTGGCGTGCGTGTGCATTGCGGCCAATATTTGTCTAGCTGGTGTCATCGGGTTTATATATTGGTTTCTCAGTGCTTTCGCGGAAGCATGCACAATAGGCCCGGGATGAACGTAATTGCGCGAGATTCCGAAATTGTTGGTTGTCACAATCCGACGGAATCTGTGGATTTCACGCTGCTTTCTGTCGCCCGACCACGAAATCGCTGGTAGAAAAATGGCGGGCACAAAGATGATGCCGTCCCATCCCGCATCATTCAGTTTTCTACCTCCCATGTTTCTGCCAGTAGTTTCCATCGCATCGAACGTACCCGGAGATCCCCACAAACCCCGTGCTCCCCGCGCACCGCCCCCGAACTCACTCCTCCCTTGACCCGCCCGCACCAGATGGTATGGTTGTCCTCCAGCTGCCAACAGGAGGGCTCAAGCCGTGGCGCAACCAACGTTTTCTTGTGCATCGTGTGGGAAAACTCATTCCTGGAAGCCCGAGCTCGCCGGCCGCAAGGCTCGCTGCAAGTGCGGCAGCGTTGTGACCGTCCCCGCGGCGGCGCCTGGCGGCGAGCCAGAACTCGACGCCCTCTATGACCTGATTCCCAGCGAGCAGGATCTCAAGCAGGATGTCCCGGCCGTCGCGGTCGCCGCAAACGGGGGCGCGTGCCCTTCCTGCTCGGCGGCCATCGTGCCCGGCGCCGTGCTCTGCGTCAGTTGCGGCTACAACTTCAAGACCGGCGCACAGATGCAGACGACTGCCGCCGCCCCGGCCAAAAAGAAAGCGGCCAAAGGTCGCCCGGCCCCCGGTTCCCGGGGCAGGGGTGGCGCCGAAGCCGTGGGCCTGGCGCCGGCTTCGGAAATGGCCGTGCCCTCGGCGCTGGCCGTCGCCGGAATCGGCCTGGGCGTCTGGGCCATCATGCAGGGCACATCCGCCAGCCTGGGCCTTGTGTTGATCGCGTTCCTCGTCGCCACGGTCATCCAGGCGATCATGATCTTCGCGGGCTGCCTTCTGTCGGTCAAACTCGCCGACATCTCCCTGGGCCAGCCTGTCCCGGCCATCGTCAAGGTGCTGGCCCTGGCCGTCGCTCCGGCGGCGGTGCAGATGCTGGTCACCAAGTTCACCGGCTTCTGGTACTACGGCTGGGCCTGCGCCCTGGTCATGTACTATTTCATGCTTCACTTGTTCTTCGAATTGGACGGCGGCGAAACGCTGTTCGTGGCCGCCATCATCTACGTCGTCGGCATGGGTGCCCAATTGCTGATCGGCCTGTTGCTCCTGCAGATGGGCATTGCCCCCATCGCCACCATGGGCGGATTTGACAGCAACACGCAGGACCTTTCTCCCCAGCAGAAGAAGATGATGGCCAAGGCAGCAGACCTCGATACGGGTCACCTGCCGACTCCGTGGATCGACAGCGCGGAGTATCTGAAGAACGAGAAGAACCAGTTCCGGGGCCTGAAGCGCGAGGAATTCGTCCAGATTATCGACAATTTCAACGCCCGGGGCGCCGTCAAGCTCATCATCCCCGGTCCCAAGGTCAAGGATGATGTCGGCGAGGCGATCTGGCTCATCATCGAACTGCCCGCCGGAGCCCCGGAGGTGCGGAAGAAGATATTCCAGTACCACCGCGAGATTCTCAAGAAGTATAATGGCTCCCCGGAGATGGACGAGATCGGCCAGCGGTTCCTCCGGTTCTGGATCCCGTCATCCAAGCTGGACGATGACGAGCCCAAACTGGGAGAGTAAGTCAATCGCTGGTTTCTCGCGGTGTCTCCCAACCGCGGAGCACGTATGGTTACCAGAATCCGACGCGGCCGTGCCTTCACTCTGGTCGAGCTGCTGGTGGTGATCGGCATCATCGCGCTGCTCATCTCCATCCTGCTGCCCGCGCTCAACGCGGCCAAGCAGCAGGCGAACACCGTCAAATGCGCCGCCAACCTTCGCAGCATCGGCCAGGTCATGCATATGTACGCGGCCGAGAACAAGGGTCGCGTGCCGCTGGATTACTGGTACGACACCGCCGGCGATCCCCAGTACACCCACGGCCATATCTTCTGGGCCGAGTCCTTTGCCTACGCCATGAAGAAACCGATGGTCTTCGCGGCGTCCACCGATGCCAACCGCGACAAGATCCTCGCCCCGTATCTCGCCAAGATCCAGGTATACCAGTGCCCGTCGCATCCCAACGAACTTCAGCCCCTGGACTACGCCATCAACGGCTGGGCAGGCGGCGGCGGTTCGACGGGCCTGCTTCCCATCACCCGAATGAAGCGCAACGCCGAGATTATTTATCTCACCGAAGGCGCCGGCAATGCCCGCGTGGACTACTTCATGCAGGCCGACATCTTCGACGCCACACATCTGGCGTATAACCAGACGACCGGAGTGATCAACACGACCGCCCGCATGATCACCGACGACCGTCATCGCAATACCGCCAACGCCCTCTACTGCGACGGGCACGTCAGCGCCAAACCGTTAAAGGCATTCGTTCGCAAGGACTTCGATCCGACGTTCTGATCCCTGTGGCCGCGATCGTTGATCGCGGTTCCCCGTCGCGATGACCCGTCGCGGATCCTCCTGCAGTCGCGAAGCCCGGGCGCGATCACCGATCGCGGCTACAGTTGTCTCTTTGCCGTCCGCCGCTTCCCGGAGTACGCTACCATACCATATGGGTGACTCGACTCCTGCCGACGAACCGAAGGGCGACTTCGCCTGGCCACGGCCGCTGAAGGTGCGGCATCGCACCGGCGTGGTTGGGCTTGCCTCATCGGGCAAGAGCACGTTCCTCGTCAGCGTCATCGACCGCATCTGGCGGCTCGACGACACCGACGAACGCAAGCTCGGCTTCTTCCACTTCACGCGTCATGTCCAGCAACTGTCCCCGTTCGAGGACGAGGGCGGCTTCCCGTACCGGCAGTATCGCGACTACTACCGCACGCAGCAGTGGCCGGACAAGACGGTGGCGACCAGCGAATACCGCTGCAAGTTCTACCGCACCGGCCGCCACTTCCCCGGCCGGCTGGCGGCCGGGATGTACTCCGAGGAACACACGCTGGCCGACATCCCCGGCGAACGCCTGGCCGATTTCTCCATGGCCGGCAAGAGCTATGCCGAGTGGTCCGACTGGCTGCTGGACCGCCTGCAGGGCAACAAGCAATACCGCGTGTTCGCCGAGGAGTATCTCCGCCTGCTCGAGCAGTCGACGCTGGATGAACTCGCACTACTCAATGCCTACAAACTGGCCCTGGCCAACTTCACGCGCAAGATGCTGCCGCTGGTCTGCCCATCCACATTTCTCGTCCACGAAAAGCAGCTCTACCCCAAGGGCGGCGACGAGCCGGCGCACATGTTGCCTGTCGAGCGGCTGGCCTCCCGTGGCGTGTGCGGCCTCGATGAGACGACCCCGTTCTTCCCGCTCAGCCCGGCCGCCCGGTCGGCCAATCCGCAGCTCGCCGAGACCTTCGCCGAGCGCTACGACGATTACTACAAAGCGATCACCAAACCCCTGGCCCGCGGCTTTGAGAATTGCGACGAACTGCTCGTGTTGGTGGATGTCTGTGCCATCCTGGCCGGCGGCCCGGATGCCTACTACGGCGCCCGCTGGTCGCTGCAAATGATGCTCGAAGCGCTCGATCCCGGCTGCACCAACACCGACCTGCTCACCGGCTTCGCCAAAGCCCTGTTCACGGGCCTGCGCCTGGGCCCGTCGCGCGTGCGCAAGATCGGATTCGTCGCCACCAAGGCCGACGTCGTCCATAGCCGCGACCGCGCCAACCTGCGGGCGCTGCTCAAGTCCATGACCCAGGACCTGCTCGCGGCCGCCACGCTGCGGCGGCATCTGGACGTCGACTACTTCTACTGTGCCGCCATCGAAGCCGGCATCGACGGCGGCGAATACCCGCGCATCCGCGGCTGGGCCCGCCGCTCGGCCGACTTGGAGTATCTTGAGTTCCCCAACTCCGCCGTCCCTCGCCAGTGGCCGGCCGAAACGCAATGGGAAGAGCAACGCTACCGCTTCGCCGCCCCCGAACCGCCCAAGCTCGATCTGCTGGGACGCAAACCATTTCCCAGCATCGGCATGGACGAGATCATGAAGTTTATTGGGTGGGATGCGGCCAACGAGGATTGAGTATCATGGTTAGTCCCAAGGACATTGTTCAGACTCACCAAGAATGGTGTTCGACCGTCGCTGCCGGTGGCAGTCGTGCCGCCCAGGCCACAGATGGCGCTTTGCGCAAATGCAAAGATGCACTTGGGATCATGTCAGAAGAACTTGCTCGATTGAAGTATCCCGTCCGGAGCGTCCTGGTCGCTTCTTCCGACAATGTCGATGAACTCGTTGCATCCATCAAACGAGGGACTTCCTTCTCAGTACCGGAGATTCTGGTGTGCTTCTGGAAGATTGTGGGCGGTGTCTCGTTTGTTGATCTTAAACACTACCGACACGTCGACTTCTGGGACGAGGCCGGCGTGCGAGCCGAATTTTGCGATGGCATTCATGTGGACGCCTGCACACCCGGGTGGGCAGACTACATTGTGAATGATTTCAACGAACGCAGGGACGACGGGGACGATTTTGATCCGGATCTTTACGGCTTTGACCTCGCTCCGGACGGTTATCACAAGGACAACATCAGTGGCGGTATGCCGCACGGCGTGCGGCCGGGCAACGCCTGGCTACCCACATGGGATAACTTCTGGTGGGCGGGGCAGCGGCGCCCGACGTCAGCACCATCTGACCCGCCGGACTTCTTCGGATACCTGCGAACCGCGATACTTGAATGCGCTGGATTCCCCGGGCTCTTCGGCGATGACGCCTTTGAGCCGCTTCGCGTTCAAATCCTCAATCGTGTTGAACTCTTTTGATTTGGAGCACGGTCGCGGCACTCCGCTACGGGCGAATCGCGGTTGGTCTGCATCGGGAGCGCGACGTGCCGCAGACCAGAAGCCCGAATCGCTGTTTACCTTCCGGCTGGCAACTCTGCGGACGTCTCCGTAAACTCGACCGGAATGATTCGTCTGGGTGTATCGCTAGGGATCAACGAAACGGCCCAGTGCTGCTCGTGTTCGTCGATGTGAGCGACGACCTCGCCATGGGTGCCTGGCAATGCGATTGGATGGTCGAAAACCAGCCGTTTCCCGCCGATCTGGGCGAGCGGAAAAGACTGGTCGGCAACGAACAACACCAGGCGGACCCGGGTGGAGTAGCCGAGTGATGTTTGGGAAACGAGCATGTTCACCTCATCCAAAGATATCGAGCAACAAGCACGCCAATATGCTACCATATTAGAGCGACCATGACTCAGCAGACCGTCCCATCACCTGTCAGCCGTCCCCGGCCGGGGCAGTCGCCGGCGGCCGCCGAATTGCTGCGCGAAGCGGTTCCGGTCGGAGCACCGCAGTCGCAGCGCACCGGACCCGCGCAGGGCATCCCGCCGTATGCACTGGACCTGCTTGACGACGCCGTGGCCGTGTCGCCGCCGCCGGAGGATGCCGACGATGAATCCCCCTGGGCCGAGCAACTGGCCAAACCACACAGCCTGACCACGACGCTGCTCAACGCCCTCTTCGTGCTGGCGATGGTGCTGGCGCTGTTCGTGGCGTCGCAGGCCGTGCTGCTCTTCAATGAGGTGGCGCTTCTCCCGGCCGTAGCCCGGCCGTTCGGCTACACACTGCTCGCAATCCTCGCGGCCATACTCGCCTGGTGCGGCTTGAAGTTCACCTGGCGATATCTCCGCCTGCGCGTCAGCCCGACGCTCGACATCAACCTCGAACACGACTTGCGCCGCCTCGACCAGGCCCGCCGCGAAATGCGCGAACACCACGCCGCCCAGGCCCGTGCGGTCCTTGCCGACTTGCTGAACGATTACCCCGTGGACCGCCCGCGCCAGATGCGTGACCTGCGCCAAGCCGGTTTCACGCGTGTCGAGATTGAGACGCTCAACGGCACGCGCTTTCACCTGAGCGGCCGCTCCGCCCCGGCCGATCACCAGGAGTGGCTGGCGCTATATGAGGCGGAATTCCTGGCCACGCTCGACGCCGTGGCCGACCGGCAGGTGAAGCAGTATTACACGCGCGTGCTCGCCTTCACGGCCGCCTCGCCGCGCGGCGGGCTGGACACGCTGATCGTGCTCTGGAGTTCTTATCAAATGGTGTTCGATCTCTGCCGCATCTACAACGTGCGGGCCGGTCGCTGGGGCACCGCGGTGATCCTGGGCCATCTCGTGGCCAATGTCCTGGCCGCCCGGGGCATGCACAGCGCCGCCGACTCGGCCGCTGGTTCGCTGAGCAACATGGCCCACCAGCACCTGACGCAGACGGCCGCCGCCGCCGCCGGAATCGCCGCGAAGTTCCTCGGCCGGGTTGCCGAAGGCGGCGTGAACTGCCTGCTGATGTATCGCCTGAGCGTGCTGGCCCGGGACTATTTGCGGCCGATCCGCAGGCGGGTTCCGTCGGACGAAGCGGTGGTTCGCGTGGACGCGCCGGCGGTGTAGGCAGCTGTTTCCTCATAGAAGTGCGGCGGCATGACGCCGCTTTTGCATCGGCGTCACCAATAGTGTTGTGGAACCAAGCGACCACGCGGCGACCGGCTGGCTCCGTTGTATGTGAATCGCTCCGATTCAAACGATCAACGCAGGATGACGCACAACGAAAAGCGGTGTCGAGCCACCGCACTTCAAAGTGCCCCCACTTACAGAATCATCCCTCCTGACGCTGCTCAAACCCGATGGTGTGCGTACCCGCACACCATCTACGGAACTCTCACCGCATCGAATGAATCCTCCACCTTCACCGAGCCATGTCCGCCCCAGGCGAAGCTGAAATGGTGGCCGCCCAGGTGCGTGAGCGTGCGGTTGTTCCGTTGGCTGTCGAGCATCAGGTAGATCGCTCGCGGATTATCCGCGCTGGAACTCTTCTTCTTGATCAGGAACGGATCGATGGTGATCCAGCCGTATTCCTTGAGGTACACCTCGGCCCAGGCGTGTTTCGGCGTGTCGTTGGCGGGCACCGGCGTGGTGAGGTAGCCCTCGCGGAATCGCGCCGGCACGCCGCAGGCGCGGCAGAGCGTCACGAACAGGTCCGTGAACTCGACGCACACCCCGTGCCTTTGGGCCAGTGTCGAGCGGGCGCCGAGGTCGGTGGCCTTCGGATCGAATTTGTCGACCTGAACTGTCGCACAGACAAAGTCCAGCACGTTACGCATGGTGGCCGCATCATCCCGGCCGATCAGGGGCTTGGCTGTCTGCTCGATGGCCGGGTCGTTGACTTCGAGAAACGTCTCCTCGACCAGCCACTGTTGCAGATCGGCCGGCTTCTCCAGCAGGCGCGCGTTGCGGTTGGACTTCATCGGCAGCAGGCCGGACGGATAGAGTTCGACGTCGGCCGTGATGACGATGTGCTGCTTGTCGGCAGCGGGCTTGTCGATCACGAATTGTGCGTAGCGCACGCCCTCGACGGTGAAGAGTTTCCGCGGTTCGGGAGCATACTTGATCGAGTGAACCTTCTGCCGCCCCGGCACGTCGGCGGGGACGATCGCGGTGACGGTGAGATACCGTAGTTCACCTTCGGGCTCAACGGCGAATTTGAAAGTGCAGCGGTAGTTCTGGGCATCCGCGGGCGCAGCCGCCCGGGCGGCGAAGGCGAGGCTCAGAACCAGGCCGAGAAAGCAGGCGATGCGTTTGGTGTGAGGCATATTGCGGTTCGTATGATAACCGCCCGCCAAGGGAACGCGGCGCGGCCGCCAGCGTCCCTGGTTCAAACCAAAACGGTTTCCTGGGCATCGATTAACAGCAGCTCGTTTGGCGACACCGGATCTGGAGGGGATCTCCGGTCAATTGCAGGCGTTGAAAGAAAAACCCCCGAGGCTGGTGCCTCGGGGGCTACTGTTTTGGGTAAGGCGTAAACTGGAATCACAGGCTGCGGCGAACCCGCCGGGCCACTACGCCGCACAGGAGCAGGGCACCGGCCCAGACGCCAGACGGGGTCGGAACACCGTTGAACTGGGCGAAACTGCCCGGGTCAGAAACCTCGACCGCGAAGGGAGTCGCGGTGGGCTGGGTGATGTTATTCTGCCCTTCCAGCGACCAGTGCAGGGTCACGGGAATCTTGGGAACGCTGTAGTCGATGGTGTTGGAGAAGAAGCTGTCCCAAGTGCCGCCGCCGTTCAACTTGCCCATGGCCACGCCGTTAAGCGTGTTGAGTGGGAACGGATTGCCGGCGGTGGGAGTCGTGCTGAAGCCCAAATCCACCTGGAAGGTTGTGGTGGTCAGATTGTTCAGCGGAATGGTGTCAATCTGAATCACGGGCGTGGCGATTGCGCCAGCCCAATTGTAGGTGTTGGCTGTGAGCCTCCCGGCCGTTCCGAGGTCGAACACCGTGCTGTTCGGAACAGCGTAGACGGCGATCTTCATGGAATCAGACTCGATGGTCTGACTCAAGAGCGCGCCGGTGCTGTTGGTCACCTTGGTGTCACGGACGCCGTAGTAGATGCCATACAGGCTGTAGCCCGACGCGCTGGGAGCGCCAGCGCCGTAGATCTGGGCCGGGATGCCACTGTACGTGGTATTTCCGTTAACCTGGATGCCGGTAACTCGGAAGATACCCCAGGAATCTTCGCTTGGCGGAATCGCATTCAGGGACGGAGCGAGGATATTTGCCGAGTTATTGATATCGTTGGCGTTCAGGGGATTGCCCGTGTCGGTGTAGACAGCGCCGGAACTGTACTTATACGAATTGCCTTCCGACAGCGCCTTCAGCGTGAACGAAACCGGCCCTGGCGTGGTGCCGAAGAAATCGTACACGGTCGGGGCGGCCGCCGCCGACATCGCCAACCCGACAGCTGCGACCGCCGCAGCTAACATGGAAACATTTCTGACTCTCATGACGCTCTCCTTCTGGTTGCGAAGTGCATGCTTAATGAACTGCCCTTCTCTGGGCAACCGAAAACTCTGCAATAAACAAGTCTGCATTCAGAAGCACGAATACTTCAGAGTATCAAATCGTCTTTGCACATGTATTCTCGCACCTCCTGCACGAAGGCCTCGGTCAACCCTGATTGACGGCCACAAGAGCTTCCGACCTGGCGCTTGCGGCTGCCGCGCGAAATCTCAAGACCGACACGTGAGGTCTCGGTCGCGGCAATTTGCTTCGTTAGTCTGTTTTCACATGCACTCGCGTGGTGAGGCCCGACCAACACCCACAAGGCATTTTGGCGCATTATACTCCAACGTTTTTTGAGAAAGCAAATACAAACCGGAATTTTCTGGGACTCGGGAAGACAGGCCTTGTTTCACAGGCTGTGACAATCCTTTGAACCATAAAGAACGCGGAGAAAACAAGCTAAAAACATGCAAAACGGCCACTCTGTCGGCTGTCCAGTGGACACTCAGAAGCGGCTCGTCCTTTCACGAGGATTTTGGCGTGCGGCGGATCGACACCAGTTTGCAGTGAACTTCACCATCGCGTCATGAATCATGAGATTCACGGCGATCCGAGCCGGCCAGGCATATCGCCGATTTGATCCGACCTTGTGCGTTCGAGTCAACGCCGCCGAGCATGGAACATCGCGTCGAGCCGCCGCCTCCAAAGAAGAAGGGCGCAGTTACCTGAGCCCTATTGTAGTTATTATGGCTGATTTCGCTGCGGAGACCGATCACTCCGCACTCTTCTTGTGCGACAGTGCCGCGGCAGGAACGATTTCCTTGCTGCCGCCGGGGGCCTGCCAGGACATCTTGCAGCCGGCGTCCCCTTCGTTTTCGAAGAACTCGACCTTGATCTCGTGAGCCCCGGCCTTGAGTTCCACCTCGCCGTCCTTCTCTTCCAGGCCGTGCAGGCCGCCATTGTTGACGACCTCTTTGCCGTCGATGAACAGCCGCGAGCCGTCATCGGATTCGGTGAAGAACTTGTACTTGCCGTCCCTGGCGATCTTGATCGAACCGGTCCAGCGGATGAAGAAATGGTCGGCCAGTTCCGTGCCCGGCCAGTTCTCGGTCGTGCTGTCGAAGTTGATCTGCTTGTCGACACGCTTGACCGTCGGCTTCTTGTCGGCGGGGATCGTGGGGAAATCCTCCACCGCGCCGTCCATCCCGTAAATCTCCGAGATCAGTCCGTCCTTCATCTCCTCCTCGGCGGCCAGCGCCGAAGCCGTGATGAAGCATCCCAGGGCGCACGCAATCAGACACAGCAACCATTTCATAGCGGTCTCCTTGCAAAAGCCTACGCTCGTACCGTATTTGCTCCGACGGAAACGCGAGCGCCGATATTAAGCGCGGCCGCGACGAGTTCCTTTTCTTCCCGATTGTGTTGTTTGTAGTTGCCGGTGGCAGGGGAGGCGGCGGGGTCGCGGCCGAAATATTTCAGCACGCGGTCGGGCAGAAGTCCGCCCATACGCTGGTCCATGAAGGTCCAGGCGCCGCGGTTCTGCGGTTCCTCCTGCACCCAGCCGATTTCCACGGCCTTGCGATACCGGGCCAGGATGTCGCGAATCTCCTGCTCGGGGAACGGATAGAGCTGCTCGACACGGACGATGGCGGTGTCGCGGATTCCCTGCTCGGCGCACGCCTTGGCCAGCGTGAAGTAGACCTTGCCCGTACACAGCAGCACGCGGGTGATGGCCGAGGCGTCGCTGACGGCCGGGTCGTCGATGACAAGCTGGAACTGGCCCTGGGTGATCTCTTCCAGCTTGGACGAGGCCGCCTCGCTGCGCAACAGGCTCTTGGGCATCATGGCGATCAGCGGCTTGCGGAATCGCCGCAGCATCTGCCGGCGCAGGGCGTGGAAGTGCTGGCTCGGAAGCGTGGGCTGGATCACCTGGATGTTGTTCTCGGCGCACTGCGCCAGGAAGCGGTCGAGATAGGCATAGGAATGTTCTGACCCCTGTCCTTCGTAGCCGTGTGGCAACAGCAGCACCAGCCCGCTGTACTTCTGCCACTTGGATTCCGACGCCACGAGGAACTGGTCGATGATGGCCTGGGCGCCGTTCACGAAGTCGCCGAACTGCGCTTCCCACACCAGCAGGTTGCGTGGATCGGCGATGGAGAAGCCGTACTCAAACCCCAGCACGGCCAGCTCCGACAGCATCGTATTGACGATGGCGATCGGCGCCTGGTCCGGGTGAATATTGGCCAGCGGATAGTGCTTCCTGCCGTTGTTGTAATCATGTAGACATGCGTGGCGGTGCGAGAAGGTCCCGCGCTGGGCATCCTGTCCGACAAAGCGGATGGCGGTGCCTTCGACCAGCAGTGAGCCCAGGGCAAACGCCTCGGCCGTTCCCCAGTCGATCGGCATGTTGCCAAGCCCCATCGCCAGGCGGTTGTCCAGCATCTTTTTGAGCTTGGGGTGTACCGTGAAATCGGCCGGCAGCGTGGTGATTCCCTCGGCCACCTGCTTCACGCGCTCGGCGGAAATCGCCGTGCGGGCGCCCCACTGGGCGATGTCCGCCGGTGCGCGGGTGATGCCGCGCCACAGCCCGCCCAAAGCGGCCACCGGATTGCGCACGCGGTTGCCTCGGGCGACGTCCAGGGCGGCGTCCAGCTTCTCCTTGACGTCGCTCTTGAACTTCTCGGCCGATTCGGGCGTCAGCACGCCCTCGTGTTCGAGACGCTTCTGATACATGTCGCGCGGCGGGATCTTCTGCTCGATCTGTTTGTACATGAGCGGCTGCGTAAACGACGGCTCGTCCACCTCGTTGTGCCCGTGTTTTCGGTAACACCACAGGTCGATGAACACGTCGCAATGGAACTGCTGGCGGAAGGCGATGGCGAGTTTGGCGGCCCAGACGCAGGCCTCGGGGTCGTCGCCGTTGACGTGGAAGATAGGTGCGTGGATGGTCTTGGCGACGTCGGTCGGATACGGCGTAAAGCGGCCCTGCTTGGGCTCGGTGGTGAAGCCGATCTGATTGTTGAGGATGACGTGAATGGTCCCGCCCGTACGCCAGTAGGGCATCTCGGAGAGCGCCAGCGTTTCCAGCACAATGCCCTGGCCGGTGAACGCGGCGTCGCCGTGGATGAGCAACGGCACCACGCGGTTGCGGGCGTTGTCGCTGTAGCGGTATTGCTTGGCCCGGACGGTGCCTTCGACGACCGGGTTGACCAGTTCCAGGTGCGACGGGTTGAACGCCAGCGCCAGGTGGATCTTTTTCCCGGTGCGGGTGATACGGTCCTGGCTGTAGCCCAGGTGATATTTCACATCGCCCGAGCCATCGCCATCGTCCATCGTGGGGTGGCCTTCAAATTCGCTGAGGATGACCTCGTACGGCTTGCCCAGCACGTGGGCCAGCGTGTTGAGCCGGCCACGGTGGGCCATGCCCATGACAATCTCCTCGACGCCCAGGTCCGCACCTTCCTCGACGATCATGTTCAGCATGGGGATGAACGAGTCCCCGCCTTCGAGGCCGAACCGCTTGGTGGTCGGGTACTTGAGCTTGCAGTAATCCTCGAAACCCTGGGCCAGGCACAACTGCTGGAAGAGCCATTTCTTCTGGTCCGGATCGAAACCGGGGGCGTTGAACGCGGGTTCCATGCGCTCTTCCAGCCAGGCCCGCTGGGCCTTGTCGGGGATGCTCATGAACTCGACGCCGAACGTGCCGCAGTAGGTGCGGGTGAGCTTTTCCATCAGATCGCGTAGCGTGCCGTCGGTGGGTCCGATGAAAGGCCCACGGCCGACGTTCTTGTCCAGATCGTCGGCCGTGATGTTGAAATTGGATGATTCGAGTAACTGGTGATTCGGCCGGTTGTGCCCGAGCGGATCGAGGTTGGCGA
>JANYKD010000145.1 GCA_025361735.1 Phycisphaerales bacterium | reverse complement strand
CAGAATACTGGAAGACGAACGGTTGTTCCTGACAACAAGGAGATCGAAATGATCAGCAAAGAACGTTGGGTTGAGATTATGACGGCCGCCGGATTCGATGAGACCGCCCGGCGGAAATGGCACGAGCAGTTTGAACGCATGGAACCCGAAGCGCACGACGAATTCCTGCTTTCGCTGGGCATCCCCCCGCAGGCAGTGCAGCGTATTCGCCGGGCGTCCCGATCCTGAGCCAGACGCACACATGGGAGCGGCGATGCCGGCCAGTTCGCTGACGTGGCCGATCTGATCGAATCCGGCGGCCGTCATAATCTCAACCCAACGTTCTTTGCTGATCATTTCGATCTCCTTGTTGTCAGGAACAACCGTTCGTCTTCCAGTATTCTGGGCCCTTGGAATACCGGTATTGCTTCCGCGAGCACTCGCGGATCTGCTCATTTTCATTTGTGTCAGCAATTGCAGCACCTGGGCCTGCTGGGCCCGTAGCGAGGCAATTTCCGCATCCAGCCGGCCGAGGCGGCGGCGAAGCAGATCCTGCGCCGACGCCTCCCCTTCGGTTCCGGCGACCAGCAGCGCGATATCCTTCAGCGGAACACCCATCTTGCGATAGAAGCAGATCCGCTCCAGGCGCTGCTCGTCGGCCGGCGAGTACAGACGATACCCTGCCGCCGACCGCCGCGAGGGCTTGAGCAACCCCAACCTGGCGTAGTAGAGCAGCGCCGTCCGGCTGAGTCCGTGCTTTGCCGCAAGATGGCCGACCGTCATCACCGGATGGGATGCGTGTGTGCTGTGCATGGGCACTACTGTAAACTGTGAAGCGGTAGACAGGTCAAGTGCGTGTTGCAGAAATCTTGTTGCATCCTCATTCAGGAGGCGATGGACCGACCGGATGCTAAACCTCGAATTGACGGTCGAGTTCGTCGAACAGGGTTTTCATCGCCAATGAGAATCCAGGCAGCGCGGGTTCGCCGCGCAGGGTGCCGTCGAGGCCGATGGTTTGCGAGGCAGAGGGTGAAGTGTAGATATCGGCGGTGCGTGAGTCGGGATCAATGATCCAGACGAGTTCTGCACCGGCCGCGAAGTATTCGCCGATCTTCCGTTCCATCTCGCGCGGCGTGTTACTCTCGCTGAGCACCTCGACCGCCAGAGTCGGGGCGATCGCCGGCACCGCCTCGTGGGGGATCTTCGGCCCGTCGGGATCGCGACGGACATAGGCCACGTCGGGAATGCGAATGAGCCTGGGCAGGAGTTTCATCATGCCGGCCTCGCCGGACACCATTCCCAATCGGCGAGGCAATACGTAAATCTGCAAATAGTGTGCGATCAGCATCGCCAGAAACGATTCTCGCAACCCCATCGGTTTCTCCACCAGCACGCCATCGACAAGCTCACACAGACGGTCTTCGTGGTCGTCCATCCAGAGAACGTCGGCCTCGCCGGCCGGGTACGGCGACAGAAACACCCGTTGCAGCGGAATGCCGCCAAGGTCGTACACCATCTCGGCTATGGTGCGAGCAGGTCGTTCGTTGATTGTCGCCGCGCTCATGATGTGAATTATACTACTGCGACAGGCAAAAGGGGAACCAATTCACACACCGTCCCCCGGCCGCGGGTGCATGACAGAATCGGCAGCATACTCTCGAATGGCTTCGGAGGGGCAAGAATGCCCCGACAGACAGGAATGTCTGTCCTACTGGCCGTTCGATGACAGACAGGAATGTCTGTCCCACCAACAGATGGCGAGGGCACCGCCGAAAGTGTCATGCCCCCTCGGCCGATTCGGCGGGGGTGGTCTTGGCGGCTTCCATGGCTTCGCTGACGGCCAAGGCGCTGTTGGCACGCTTCATGTGCGAAGGAGAATCGCCCTCGGGTTCGGAGCCTTCGTCATAGAGCTGGGCGGCGGCGATTTCGTGGTAGTGGCCGCCGGCGGCCATGAGCTGGGCATGCGTACCCATCTGCGTGATGCGGCCGTTTTCCACGACCATGACCACGTCGGCGCGCTTCACGGAGGAAATGCGGTGGGCGATGACGAAGGTGGTCCGGCCATGCATTGCGAAGCGCATTCCGCGGCGGATCAGGTCCTCGGTCCCGGGATCGACGGAGGCAGTGGCATCGTCGAGGATGAGCACGCGCGGGTTGGCGAGGATGGCGCGGGCGATGGCGAGTCGCTGGCGCTGGCCGCCGCTGAGGCTGGCGCCGCGTTCGCCGAGCATGGTCTGGTAGCCATGGGGAAGCTGCTCGATGAACTCGTGTGCCTGGGCCAGGCGGGCGGCGGCCTCAACCTCGCCGCCGGTGACGCCCGGGCGGCCGTAAGCGATGTTGGCCTCGACGGTGTCGGAAAAGAGATAGGTTTCCTGGAAGACCATGGCGACCTGCGTGCGCAGGGAGGCGAGCGTGGTGTCGCGCACGTCCATGCCATCAATCGAGACGCGGCCGTGCTGCGGGTCGTAGTAACGGGCGATGAGACTGATGAGCGTGGACTTGCCGGCGCCGGTGGGGCCGACAATCGCGGCGATCGAACCGCCGGGGACTTCGAAGCAGACGTCGTGGATGAGCGGCTTGCCGGGGTCGTAGCCAAAGGTGACATTCTCAAAGCGCACGGTGCCGGGGCCGGGCGCCAGCGGGCGCGAGTCGGGTCGCTCGGGGACGGTGGGGCTGGCGAGCAGGACTTCGAAGAGGCGAACGGCCGAGACCATGGCGTTCTGATATTGCTCGTTGATCAGGGCCACCTGTTGCAGGCGCGTGAGCAGCGCGTTCATGGCGGTGGCGAGGATGACAAAGTCGCCGGCGGAGAGGCGTCCGAGGATGATGCTGACGCCGACGGCGGCGAAAAGCAGGAGATGCGAGGCGGTGCCGATGCTGCGGATGACGGGCGTGAAGTTGGCGAAGAGGCGGATGCGGGCCATGACGCGGCCGCGGAAGGTGTCGGCATTGGCATTGTACTTGCCGATTTCCTGCGGCTCGGTGGCGAAGGCTTTGACGACATGCACGCCGGCGATGTTCTCGGCGATGATGGAGACATTGCGGTCGTCGGCTTCCATGACGGCCTTGGCGGCCGGTTGCACGCGGCGCGAGAATTTCAGGATGTACCAGACCCACACGGGCAGCGGGGCCAGGGCAAGCAGGGCCAGCCAGGCCGAACGTTTCCAGAGGAGGCCATCGTAGAGGAGGACGACGAGGACGATTTCGAGAAGGATGAGCAGCGCGTTCTCAATGAACATGCGGCAGTTCTGGAGATCGGAGAGGGCGCGGTTGATGAGTTGGCCGGTGGTGACGGCATCATGGAAGGCAAAGCCGACGCGCTGGAGTTTGTCGTAGATGGCCTCGCGGATGTAGTAGACCATGTTCATGGAGAACTGAGCCCGGGAGACTTCGCGGAGATAGCGGAAGAGCATGAAGGCCGGGATGAACGCGCTGAGAATGATGCTAATCCGGCGGAGTTCATGTGCGCCCGGGGAGGCGCCGCGCAGCCAGGCCCAGAAACCGGGAGCCGCAGGATGCTGGCCGACGGTCTTGATGGCGTCGACGGCGAGGCCGAAGTAATAGGTGATGGCGACTTCGAGCAGGATGGAGACGGCAAGGTAGAGCCCCGCCACGGTGGCATAGCCCCACACGGGCTTGATGAACCGGACCATCCAGGCGAGAAGCTGGTGGCGCGAGGCGGCGCGCAGGCGCGACAGACCATCGGGGTCGATGGGTGCGGCGGATTGACTGGCCGGGATTGCTGCGGACACAACGTCTCCGTTTACAGGCTAGTGCCAGGGGTCCGGCACAGGGAACGACTGAGGACATCTGCACACTCGGTGGACGTGGCAGGATACCAACACCGGGGGCAGGATGCCGCAAGTTCGGCCGCATGTCCAGCGGGCGGGGGTACCCGTTGTTCTTGACATCGGTAGGGCGGCTTCGCCGAAGCCGCCGTGGAGCACACCCCGGACGGTCGGCGAGCCTTCCCTATCCACGCAGTACTCCGGACCGCTCGGCGAGCGGTCCCTACCTTGGCATGTGAGCGTTCTGTGTGCCCGGCGATACAATGGCGGGTCGTGCTCACTGCGTCAGACAACATCGCCGCTCCATCGCGCCTGCCGGGCGGGTCCAGGCTGGCGGTCTTTGCCGCTGACATCAAGATCAGCCACACGATTTTCGCGATGCCGTTTGCTCTGCTCAGCGCGTTTCTGGCCGCGAATGGGTGGCCCCGGGCGGGGCAACTGCTGCTGATCGTGCTGTGCATGGTCTTTGCCCGCACGGTCGCCATGGCCATGAACCGGTTGTTGGATGCGCGACTGGATGCGCTCAATCCGCGTACGGCCGGCCGGGCGATTCCAGGCGGAGCGCTTTCGCGCGGGTTCTTCGTGGCAGCGGTCGCGGGCTGCTCGCTCGCGTTTGTGGCGGCGACGGGGGGATTCTGGATCTGGTATCGCAACCCGTGGCCGCTCGCCCTCTCGGTGCCGGTGCTGGCGTTCCTGGGTGCATATCCCCTGCTCAAGCGGTTCACGCGGTTGTGCCACTACTACCTCGGGGCGGCGCTGGCTTTGGCGCCGGTTTGCGCGTGGCTGGCCATTCGCGGCGGAATGGGCTGGCCGCCACTGGTGATGGCGGCCGCCGTGCTGCTGTGGACGGCGGGGTTTGACATCATCTATGCCTGCCAGGACTACCAGAGCGACGTGGAGACGGGCGTGATCTCGGTTCCGGCGGCCATCGGCATCGCCCGGGCGCTGTGGCTGGCGCGGCTGACGCATGTCGGTTCGGCCGCCATGCTGCTGCTGCTGGGACGGGTCGTGCCGCAATTCGGGATTCTCTATCACGTCGGCGCGGGGCTGGCCATTGTGCTGCTGATCGTCGAGCACGCCCTGGTAAAGCCCGGCGATCTCTCGAAAGTCGGGCTTGCGTTCTTCACGATCAACGGGATCATCAGCATGATCCTCGGAACCCTGGGGATTCTCGATATTTTTCTCTGACGCCATTATGACCACATCAGCACTCGCCGCCGACAAATCCACCGACAAGCCCCGCGTGATCCTCGGCCTGTTCGCCATCGTGGCACTGGCGGGACTGGCGATCCGGCTGGCACTCGTAAACCAGAGCCTGTGGTATGACGAGATGGTCACGCTGCTTCAGTACGTGCTCCAGCCGTGGAGCGCCACTGTCAGCGGAACCTATTCGCCCAACAACCATGTGCTGTTCTCGATCCTCGCCAAGCTGTGCAATGAAGGCACCGACAGCCAGATCATCGCGCTGGCCATACGCATGCCGTCGATGATCGCGGGATGTGTGGCCGGGATGCTGCTGGCGATGCCGATACGGCGCGAGCATCCGCGGCTGGCGCTGGTGCTGGCGCTGCTGGCGGTGTCGCATCCGTGGCTGGTCGCCTTCAGCGGCTGGGCGCGCGGCTATGCCCTGCTGCTGTGCCTGTGCATCGCGGCGACGCAGTTGCTGTTTGCACGCCGCTGGCCGTGGTATGTGCTGGCGATGGCGGCGGCGCTGTATACGCACCCGATCGCGATTCTCGTGGCGATTTCACATGGCGTGGCAATCCTGGTTCTTCGCCGTCCAGTGCCGCCGGTGTCCTCACCGGCGGAATCCGGGAAAGGCGCACGACCCCAGGAACCGCCGGTGGGGACACCGGCGGCACTGCTGCTCCCCTGGCTGATTTCCATCGGGATCACCGGCGTCATCGCGGCCGTGCTTTACGCGCCGTTCTTCGTCGGCGCTCGCGGGTATTTCTCGCAACCACACCAGGCTTCGCTGACTTATGTGCAGTTCCTAAGCCAGAGCCTGCGGTGCGCCCAGGCGGGCGATCCAATCGACGGGGCGGCACATCTGCTGATCCCAATCATCGTGATGGCCGTCGGGCTGTGTTTTGCGTGGTCCTGGACGAACCTGCGGCCGCTGATCGTCACTTTCGGCGCCGCCTCGTTCCTGGGCGCGCTGGTCCCGCTGGTCGTGCCGGCGGCCGGGGAAACGCGGTCAATGCTCTGGCTGATTCCCGTGTACATTCTCAGCGTATTCGGTCTGGTGTCGCTCAATCGTGGCCGGGTCCTCATCGCGGTGATCCTGCCGCTCGGATTTTTTGCGATGCGCGTCCACGACATCATCGTGCGGCCGGCGCAGCCCATCCGCGAAGCGATCGACGACGCTCGCGCGATCGCGAACACGCGGAGCGTCGTCGGTGTGTACATGGCCAGCCTAGAGGCCAAGATGGTCTACGGCCTGGATGCCATGGCGTATACGCTCGAACCGCAGGGCGAGCTGCCGGCGCTGAGGACAGTCGAAGCACTCTCTCCCAGCAAACCTGTACTCGTCGTCTTCTACCCAGAATATCTGCGCCGGGATAAGCCGGAGCTGGGGCGATACATCCGCGCGCATTATCAGCTTGTACGCGTGCTTCCGGGACGGATTTCGGCGGCGGAGATATGGGAAGCGAAGGCGAAATAAGGATGGTGATCGGTGAGCAGTAATCAGTGATCGGTAGCCGATTGCCATCCCCGTTGAATCGCCCAATAATCTTCCGCACTCGTTCGATGCGGAGGTGCCGTTATGTTGGAGACTGTCTTTACTTTCTTTGCCGGAATCGCTTTGCTGATTCTGGTCATCGCCATGCACAATTGGCGCCGACGCCGCATGCAGCGTGCGGCCGAGCGGATTCAGCGGGTCATGTACGGACAGCCCGCGCAAGTTGTGTATGCCTGCCCAAACTGTGCGACGCCCATCCAGCCCGGCGCCGGGTTTTGCCCGCGCTGTGGCATGAACCTGCGGATCCCGATTCCGTCGCCCCGGTCGCAGCGGCGAGCCACGCCATCGCTCGTGTACGTTGTTTTCGGTCTCATCGCCTTGATCGGCGTTTTGGCCCTGACGTTTCTGTGGAGCAGCCCTCGCGTTTCCAGGCCGCCGACGTTTGCACCCCATCCGCATCGCGACCGCTGATTTCCAGCTGATTGACCTGATTTCAGGTACGGCAGTCTTCCTCGCAAGTTCAGTAGCAGACGACCCACCCCAGGCCACGTTCGGATTTCCCGTCATCGTTGTCGCGGACGCAGTCGCACGCCAATCACATGACAACGCCCCGACGGAAACTCATCCCACCGAATCGGGGTCGATGAACGCCCGCACTCGTTCCATAATGTCGATCAGAAAGTCCAGGTCGTCCTCGCCGATCCGGCCCGCGCAGACCGCGCCGCGCTCGCGATAGTCGATCGTCTTGATCTGGTGAGTGTAGACCCAGCCCTGCTCCGCCAATCCCGCGACCTTTGGCATCTGCACCATCAGTTGCGTGTTCTCCATTCGCTTGTCATGGTGGTACTTGGTTGTCAGAGGCAAGGCGATGCACAGGCCGGTAGCTTTGCTGAAAGCAAGGGAACTGATCACCACGGCATAGTGCGGGCCTGTGAATTCGGTACCTGCCGATGGTACGAGGTTGACATGGATGACGTCGCCCCGAGCCGGATGGTAGGTCTGCTTGCTCACCAGACTTCCTTCCCAACCGGGCCGCCCCAGTTCACCTCGCCACCGACCGCCTCGGGCGTCACACCCTTGAGAAGTTCGGCCTCTGTCCATTTCCTGCGACGGCCGACCGGACGAATCGTCAGGCAATCATCGCCACATTCCACGCTCACCCGCGCTCCCGCCTTGAGTTTCAGCCGATGAGCCGCCTCTCGTGAAATGCGCAGGCCCAGACTGTTGCCCCAGCGCGACACGGTCGCATCGCGCAGTTTGTCCGGGACGGCCGGCGCCAAACCGCCTTTGCCCGACTTGCGGACTCCGGCGCGGGGATTGCGAATCGCAACTGCCATTGATCACCTCCAATGTATATCCTAATGATATACTATTTTCGGATACCGGTCCAGCCCAAAGTAACATGCTACAGACATCGCGGCCGCCCACCCCTATACTTCTCCCACGATGTCAATGGATATCCGCATCACCGACGACGCCCTTCGCCCCATCGCCGACAAAGTCCACGCCGGGGAGGAACTGTCGCACGCGGATGGCGTGGCGCTGTATGCGTCGCGCGACATTCACACCATTGGCCGGCTGGCGAATTTCGTGCGGGAGAAACTGCACGGGCGCAATGCCTATTACAACCGCAACCGGCATATCAACTACACCAACGTCTGTGCCCTCTCCTGCAAGTTCTGCTCCTTTTATCGCAAGCGAGGCGAGGATGGTGCGTACGAGATGCCGGTCGAGCAGGTGGTGGCCACGGCACGCAAGGCGGCCGACGGCGGGGCGACCGAGGTCCACATCGTCGGCGGGCTGCATCCGTGGCTGAAGTTCGATTACTACCTCGACATGCTCCGCGGTATCCGCATCGCGTGCCCGAGTCTGCATATCAAAGCCTTCACGGCCATCGAGATCATCCATTTTTCGCGCGTCGCGCATCTTTCCATCGAAGAAGTGCTGCAGGCACTGCGCGAGGCGGGGCTGGGGTCCATGCCGGGCGGCGGGGCGGAGATCTTTGACGATCGCGTCCACGACGCGGTCTTCAAGGGCAAGGTGCGCGAGGACAAGTGGTTCGACGTCCATCGCGCGGCCCATCGGCTGGGCATCTACACGAATGCGACCATGCTCTATGGCCACGTCGAGTCGCCGGCCGAACGCGTGGGACACATGATCAAGTTGCGGGAGTTGCAAGCCGAGGCGTTGGCGCGGAAAGAAGGCATTGAGGCACAAAGGCACGGAAGCACGAAGCGGACAAGGACGGAAGTGACAGGGGCACAAACGCCCGAAGGCAGCGGATGTTCTGCCCCCTTCGTGCCTCCGTGCCTCTGTGCCTCCGTGCCTGCCTGCTTCAACTGCTTCATCCCCCTGCCGTTTATTCCGGAGAACAGCGAGCTCGGCCACCTGCCGGGACCCACTGGGTTGTCGGACCTGAAGACGCTGGCGATCTCGCGGCTCATGCTCGGGAACATCCCGCACATCAAGGCATTCTGGATCATGCAGGGCGTGGGGTTGGCACAACTGGCGCTGAACTGGGGATGCGACGATTTCGACGGGACGGTCGTCTGGTACGACATCACCAAGCAGCAGGGCATGGGCGACACCCACCAGGAAATCCACGTCAGCGATATCATCCGCCTCATGCGCGAGGCCGGATGTACGCCGGTGGAACGGGACACGCTGTACCACCCGGTCACGCGCCAGAATTGAAACGGCACAGGCGGCCCGCGTGCGCTGCAAAGTGCGGATCGGGCAGTGACCACGGATTTTTCGCTTTACATGGCAGGGCACCGGCCGCAACAATCCCCGCATGGTCAGGCTACTCATTTCGCTCGCCGTTCTATTGTGCATCGCTCCGTGCATGCTTGCGGCCGAGGATTACCGGCTGGGGCCGGATTCGCAGGTGAAGGACGGCGTGCCAAAAGGCGCCGTCAGCAAGTTCACCTGGGAAAGCAAGATCTTTGCAGGAACCACGCGGGACTGTTGGGTCTACGTGCCCGCACAATATGACGGGAAGACGCCTGCGTGCGTCGTGGTCTTCCAGGACGGCGGCGGTTACGTCAGCCCCACCGGCGGCTGGCGCGTGCCAGTGGTCTTGGACAATCTCATTAGCGCCAAGGAAATGCCGGTCACCATCGGTATCTTCATCAATCCCGGTGTGATACCGGCCGCCAGCGATAAGTCGTTGCCGCGCTTTAACCGCAGTTTCGAATACGACGCGCCGACCGATCAGTATGCCCGGTTCCTGATAGAAGAAATCCTGCCCGAGGTGGGACGGAAGTACAAGATCTCCAGCAGGCCGGGCGACCGGGCAATTGCCGGATCAAGCTCCGGCGGCATCTGCGCCTTCAACGTCGCCTGGCAGCGGCCCGAGGAGTTCTCGCGCGTGGTGAGTTTCATCGGCTCATTCACGAACCTGCGCGGCGCCCAGACGCTGGCGAGCCTGATTCGCAAGACCGAACCCAAGCCCATTCGCGTGTTCCTCCAGGATGGATCGGCCGACCTGGACATCTACGCGGGAAGCTGGTGGGTCGCCAACCAGGATGTCGCGGCGGCGCTGAAATTCGCCGGGTATGACTGCCAGTTCGTCACCGGGGATGGCGGCCACAACGGCAAGCACGGCGGAGCGATTCTGCCGGATGCGCTCCGCTATATCTGGAAGGATTGGCCGGCAGCTCCAGCCCGACCGACGCAGGCCGGCAAGCAACCCGTGATGGAGATCCTCATCCCCGGCCAGGACTGGGAACTCGTATCCGAAGGACACAAGTTCACCGAAGGCGCGGCGGCCGACGCCGCGGGGAATGTGTATTTTTCCGACGCGGCCGGCCGGATCTGCAAGATCGATCTGGATCGCAAAGTCAGCACGTTCGCCGAGAAGGCCACGGGCTCGGGCCTGATGTTCGGACCCGAGGGCAAGCTCTATGCCGCGCGTGGCGGCGAGAAGCGGATCGTCGCTTACGGCGCGGATGCCAGGGAAACTGTCATCGCCGAGAACATCGCAGGCAACGATCTGTGCATCTCCCGCACCGGACACATCTACGTGACAGAACCGGCACAGCAACGAATCTGGCACATCGCCCCGGACCGCCAGACTAACGTCGTCGGCACAGGTATCGTACTCCCCAGCGGCGTGCGGCTCACGCCGGATCAGTCGCAACTCATCGTGGGCGATGCACGCGGGCAGTTCCTTTATGCGTTTGGGATTCAGCCCAACGGCGCGCTGACGAATAAGGAAGCCTTCTACGCGGGCCAGTTACCACTGGACCGCAACGACATCGGGGCGGCCGGGATGACGGTCGACACGCAGGGTCGGCTCTATGTCGCCACGCACCTGGGCGTGCAGGTGTTCGATCAGGCGGGGCGGGTCAACGGCATCATCTGCAAGCCGCAGAATGCGTACCTGTCGGGCGTGGTCTTCGGCGGGAAGGATCGGGACTGCCTATACGTGACATGTTCGGACAAGGTCTATCGGCGGAAGACGAACGCCAAAGGCGTGCTCAGTTGTGAGGACTCGATCAAGCCGCCGGCACCGCGGATGTAGTGCTGCTGGCGGACTCACCCGCCGTGTTTTCGCTCGGCGGATTTGCGGCCTTCGGGGCTGACGCCGAAGATCTGGAAGCGGTGGGAGAGGGGTTCAAAGCCGTGTTGCTTGCAGATCTCATCGCGAAGCTGCTGCAGGCGTTCGCTGTCGAATTCAATGACCTTGCCCGTCTCCACGCAAATGAGGTAGTCGTGGCCCTGCCGGCCGGCCAGGACCTCGTAATATGACTGTTTGTTGTCGAAGAAGACCTGCTTGAGAATCCCCGCGTCCTGGAGATGGGTCAGCGTGCGATACACCGTGGCCCGGCTGACGCGCGGGCCGGCCTGCTTGACGTCGGCGGCGAGGCTCTCGGCCTCGAACAGCCCCGGCTTGCGCAGCACGGCATCGAGAATCACCGCGCGCTCGGGTGTGAACTTGAGCTTGCGGCCGTGGAGATAGCGGCGGAAGACCGCACACACCGGCTCGTAGGGCAGGGCGTCGCGCTCGCGCCGGGCGGCGGAGGCTCCACGGGGGATGTTGGGCAGGACCTGGCCGGTGTCGCTCATGCGTGGCAGTCTAAACCAATTATCGCAGGGCTCAAGCGGCATGGCTGGCAAGGTGACAGACAGGAATGTCTGTCATACCGGGGCACAAGGCGACAGACAGGAATGTCTGTCGTACCGCGCGCTCGGCGACAGCGAGACAGACAGGAATGTCTGTCCTACTGGGCAAGGCTCATGCGACTTGCCGGTTCATGCCGTGCTGCACAACCTCCAATCGGCGGGCCAGGTCGCTCATGTCCTGGGGGCGCTTGGACGGATTGGTGCGGACGCACTCCATGATCAGGTTCGACAGGGGCTCGGGAACGGCCGGGTTGATATCGCGCGGCGACATGATCCGGGCATCGACGAGGAAACTGTTCTCCTCTCGCTTGAGCGTAAACAGCGTGGGAATAGCCCGGCCGGTGAGCGTCCAATACATGGTCGCGCCGAGATTGAAGACGTCCGTCCGGGTGGTGACCGGATCGCGGCGCACCTGCTCGGGCGAGATGAAGTCGGGCGTGCCCTGGATGCGCTCCTTCACGGAACCGGCCTTGGCGCACTGGCCGAAATCAATGATTTTGGCGTGATTGTCCGGGGAAACGAGGATGTTGTTGGGCTTGAGATCGCAGTGGATATAGCCCAGCGAATGCAGCGAGCCAAGCCCTTGGGCGACCTGGATAAAGACATCCACAAGTCCCTTGGAATCGCCGCGGACGGAGTGTTCGAGCGTGACGCCGTCGAACAGTTCCATGAGGAGCATGACCTCGGTGGGTTTGCGCATGAAGCCGCCATTGTCTCGGGAAAGGAGGCAGCGACGGAGGGCGGGGTGCTTGAACTGCCGGGAAATCTCGAACTCGGTCTGGATCTGCTCGAAAAAGCGGACGTCCTTTTCCTTGCGGCGGACCACGTGCTTCAGGGCATAAAGCTGACGATCCACGGGATCGGTGACGACGTACAGCAGGGAGCCGGCACCTTCTCCAATGAAATCGAGAACTTCGTACCCGAAGATTTCCTTCGGCATTGTCGAGATTCCAGCAACGCTGCTGGAAAGCATGTCGGTCGGCATACTTGCCCTTTCCGCCCGTGGGTGTTGGCGACACACTTCCGGGAAACATTGACGACCATTGCTATACATTGTTCCAGGTGTCCAAGACGTCCAACTTGGATTTATCGACGCGCCCGACCCGGACGTGGCCGGCCGGTTATGCGGATTGTGACGATCATTCGGCCGGGCGGCGATGGCTGAGAACGGCGGCCGCGACGCGTTCGCATATTCTTGGACGAGCGCCCCGGGCGAAAATCGCTCTGTTTAGCTCCCATAAACGCGGAACCCGGGATAGAGTATCGGAGCAATGAGTCCTGTTTGAGGTTCTCAGGGAGATGTCGATGCTTCGAGACGGAGACCGTGGTGTCGTATTGCAGCGGGATGGGAAGACATACGCCATCGCTCCGCACCTGCCCTGCGGCCTAGTGACGCCCGGACTGCTGCGGAAGCTGGCGGACGCGGCCGATAAATACGGTGCAACCCTCAAAGTGACGAGCGCCGAGCGAATTGCCCTGGTGGGAATCAAGCCCGAGGATGTGGATGCAATCTGGGCCGCACTGGGCGAAAAGCCGGGATACATGGTCGGCAACCGCGTACGTTCGGTGAAGGCCTGTCCCGGAACGCATTTCTGCAAACGAGCACGCCAGGATTCGCTGGGCGTCGGGCTGGAACTGGACAAACGGTACATTGGGCGGAAGACGCCGGGGAAGATGAAACTTGGCGTGTCGGGCTGCGCCAACCAATGCGCAGAAACAGCAATCAAGGATATTGGGCTGGTGGGTGGCGCCAGGGGCTGGCTGGTACTGGTGGGCGGCAACGGGGGAACATGTCCACGGCTGGCCAAGGCACTGACGGATGAGGAAGTCTCGACGGAACGCGCACTGGAACTTGTGGAGCAGGTCATGGCGTTCTATGAAAAGACCGCCCAACCCGACGAGCGCATGGGCGAGATGATCACCCGCGTGGGGATGACGGCGATGAAGAAAGTGCTGGGGCTGGTCTAGGCGCGCCGGTTTTCATTGTTGTAACAATCGGCCGCCGAGGGTAGAGTCACGCGATTAAGAATCATTAACCAGTGCCAGAGCCTGGCCGGTTAGGGAAGCGAGCCGTTCATGCAGGAAGCGACAACCAAAGGCATCTACAACTTTCAATCGGCGTTTTACGACATCACCTTTGGGCGGCTCGTGCAGCGGCGGATTGCCCAGGCGATCGGGCACATGGACATCCAGGACACTGATTTCGTGCTGGATCTGGGCATCGGCACCGGCAATTCCCTCAGCCATTTCCCCAACAAAGGCCGGATCATCGGCATCGATCTTTCCGAAGGCATGCTGCGGCTGGCCCGCAAGAAAATCAGCGAGCGCGGGTTGGATCATGTGCAATTGCTGCAGGCCGACGCCCTATGGCTGCCGTTTGCGGATAACGCGTTTGACCATGTGTTCATCAGCCACGTCATCAGCGTGGTCAGCGATCCCTACCGCCTGATTCGCGAGGCTCAGCGCGTGGCCAAGCCTGACGCCCGGATCGTGATCGTGAACCATTTCCAGTCGGACAACCGGTTCGTCGCCCTGGTCGAGAAATGGCTCTGCCCGCTGTGCAGCCGGCTTGGATGGCGCAGCGACCTGGTGCTGCAGGATGTCATCGAGCGCACGGGCATGCAGGTGGACTACCGCTTCAAACTTGACAGCATCGACCTCTGGGAAACCGTGGTCATCTCCAACAACAAGGCCGCCCTCCGCAACGATGCAGGCGAACGGCGCGAGTACGCGGTGGCGTAGGGGCTCGGGTCTCCTGGGCATAAGCGTTAACTTAGTAATGTTTTCGGCGTGATTCGCAGTGAGATCTTCATTTGATGCCTTAAGGAATCGCTGATATTCCCGCGATTTTGGGGCATTGTCGAGATATTGCTCGCGTTAGGTTAACGCCTATG
>JANYKD010000111.1 GCA_025361735.1 Phycisphaerales bacterium | reverse complement strand
TTGCTGATGCCGATGCCCGCGAGAACCTCGGGCATCCAGAAATTCAAGACATAAAGACCGACCATCATGCAGAAATAGACGGCGCTGAGCGCGAGAATCGAGGGATGAAACAGCGCCTGGGCGAGGGGCATGTGCGGCTTCTGGCTGCTTTCGCCATCGAGTGTCTTTTGCAGCCACGCCGCCTGGTCAGCGCGAAGCCAGCGGGCCTGCTCGGGTCGATCGGTCAGGTAGAACGGAACGAGAGCGCCGACGAGAATGGCCGGAATGGCTTCGATGATGAACACCCACTGCCACCCCTGCAGGCCGGCCCGGCCGTGGAGATCCATCAGGTATCCCGACAATGGCGCGCCGATGATTCCGGAAATCGGAATCGCGGCCACAAAGAGTGCCAGCATGCGGGCTCGGGTGGCCGCTGGAAACCAGTACGTGAGGTAGAGAATCATGCCCGGAAAGAACCCGGCCTCGGCGATGCCCAGCAGGATGCGGATGGCAACATAGCTCTTGGCACCAATGACCAATGCGGTCGCGCCCGAGACGATACCCCAGGAAATCATGATCCGGGCGATCCAGCGACGGGCGCCGAACCGGTGCATGAGGAGGTTGCTCGGCACCTCGAAGAGGAAGTAACCCAGGAAGAACGCACCGGAGCCTACGCCGAAGAGCGTCTTGCTGATCTTCAGGGCCTCGTTCATCGGCTTGGAGACGAAGCCCACGTTGGCCCGGTCGATGAAGGCGATGAAATAGAGGAGCATCATGAAGGGAATGAGCCGCCAGGTGATGCGGTCGATCGTGTCGCGCTCAAGATTGCGCAGATCGGATGATGCGTGGTCCAGCGTGGCCATGGTGCGTTTCTCCGAAGTCGTCAGTGAAGTCCATGCCCCGTCGAACTGATCGACAGAGCGGAATGCAGCACGCCCTTCTGCCGCCCGGCCAGATCGGCGATCCGGCGCAGCTCGTGCGGGTGTCCCTTCATCATGATCATCTCGGCGCAGATGTGCTCGTCGAGATGGACGTGCGTGGTCGCCAGGACCGTCTTGTGGTGGTCGTGCTGGAGGTCGGTCAGTTTCTTGCTGAGCTCGTAGGCGTGGTGATCGTAAATGATGGTGAGCGTGGCCACCACGTCGGAGTGCTCGTGGTCCCATTCGCCTTCGACCAGTTTCGCCCGGACCAGATCACGGATGTACTCCGAACGATTGGTGTAATGGTGTTTGCGGACAAGTTGTTCCATCTGCCGAAACAGTGGTTCTTCGAGCGAAACAGCAAAGCGCGTGACTTTGGCCATGGGACATTCTCCGTGGTTTGGCGGCACCAAGGCACCACGAAATGCGATTGTAGCGGAATTCGGCGTGCGGTCATCGAGACATGGCGCAACGCAAACCGGGAACAGCTGGTGAGCCGTTCCCGGTTCGAATCGGATTCGATTCAGAAGGTTCGAGAACTCAGATCAATTGTCCGCACCGCCGCCGTCTTCGCCGCCGTGCGGCGGCATGCTGCCCGTGCGGCCGTCCGTGTGGCAGACGTTGCAGGCATTGTGGCCGATGGCGTGCGTGTTCTTCTGCAGCGTCTGCGGCTGGAGGTTGTCATCCGCACGCGTCGACGGCCACCATGCGTGCGGGCTGTTGTGGCAGGTGACGCAGTAGACGCCGCCGTGGCCGCGGGCGTTGCGGTAGAGAACATTGCCGGTGGCGTACTTGGGCCCGTGACACTGGGCACAGGTGGGCTCCTGGCTCCACGGCTGGCGGCCGGTTCGCAGGTCGGCGGCCATCCGGGTCAGGTCGCCGTGGCAGGTCTCGCAGCGCGGGTCATTGCCGACTGGTCCCATGCTGGGGGCGGCCGATCGATTGCAGTGCGTTTTCTGGCCGGGATGGCAGTCGTAGCAGGCGGGCTGCACCGCCACGCCCGCATGCTTGGTGTGCATGGCGAATGACAACGAAGGAATGCCGCGAACGCCTTTGGCTTTCAGGGCCGAGTCCGCGTGGCAACCAGCGCAGAGCACGGGCTTGGCCTTCATGAGCTGTGTGCCTTGTCGCCGATCGTGTAAGGTGAGGATGTTGCTCTCCATGGTCGGGGTGTTGATGCCCAGCGCGCCCGGCCCGCCGGAGTAGTGGCACTTCTGGCAGTTCAGTTCATCGGAAACCGGCACGACGATGTTGGTCTTCACCAGCACCTTGGTGCTGTTGGTCGCTGTGACCGTCAGGGTCGCGTGCTGATAGGGATTCCAGGTCTTCTTGTCATCCATGGGCAGCACCGGCACGCCCTCGGCCTGAAACAGATCGCCGACGGCTGCCATCTTCCCTTTGAGGCCGAGGCCGGTCAGTCCGATTCCCGGCTGCAGCTTGGTGCCGAAGAGCTGCGGAGCGTACTGCCAGAAGTCAGTCTTGCCGGCCACGCTCTGATTGTCGTCAATGGAATAGTTAATCTGCAGGCCGCTGGTCACCATCCGCGGCTCTTCTCCCTTCCTGATGACCACCGCCCGAAAGGTGTTGTAGGGCGGCAGGATGCAGATCTCCGAGAACCTGGGGCTGATGCAGTGCATGCCCAGGTCGTTCCAGCCGATGACGACATACTGTCCTGTTGTCGTCACCGCCTGCGCCATCGCGATTGGAGAAACCAGAAGAACCAACAGACATGCCACCGTCGCTGCTGTGCCTCGTAACATGAGAACCTCCGCGCAAAGGTCGGTTGTCCCGTCCGACGTGTATCGGAAAACCGGACATTCCGGTCAAGACCTCACTGGGACGCGACCATTCCCTCAACCGGTATTAAACTTCTATGTGATTGTCACTGTGCTTCGGGCGTCAGCATCGTTATGCAGAGTAATTATCCCACGCTCCGGCATTCTGGACAACGAGGTGTAAAGTTTGCAGCGAAACCGCTCGGCTCAACACTTGCCGCCCGGCGTACTACCCCTTCTCAAGGAGAACCCACATGCTGCGTACACTCGTCTGTCTGATCCTGGTCGCCGCGTCCCTTGGAATCCGTGCCGCCGAGCCGCCCGCACCGCCGGCGGACGATGGGCACGGCTGGAAGCTCATCTCCGGCGAGTTGATCCAGAAGCTCCTCCAGGATGGGAAGAAGATCGGATATCCCGGCCAGACCACGGGGCTGGCTGTCGATCGGACCACCGGTGACCTCTATCTGGTTGTGCCTGACCAGGGCGTCTGGAAATCGTCCGACCGCGGACAGACCTTCGCCCGAGTTGACGGCGGCGCAATCACCGGCCGGTGCGAGACCGGGTACACAATCAACGCGGATCCGAATGGCAAGCGACTGGCGTTCTTCATGCTCGACGGCAAGTGCGCCATGACGCTCGACGCCGGAGCGACCTGGCTGCCGTTCACCTCCGTCGGCCGCAACTGGGACTTCGCGGCGGTTGACTGGGCCACCGACAAGCCGCAGGCGATCTTCGCGGCCCTGCACGAATCTGGCGGCCAGCTCATGGCGACGGCCGACGCCGGGAAGACGTGGACGAAACTCGACAAGGATCTTAAGTACACCACCGTCGGCGTGATCGACGCGACAACATTCCTGACAACCCGCGGCGAAGGCATCCTGCGCAGCACGGATGCGGGCAAGACCTGGACCAAGGTGTCCGACCTGCAGCCCGTCGGACAGCTGATGCAGAACTTCGCCGGCAAGGCCTGGTGGCTCGGCAAGGATGCCATGCTCATCAGCCGCGACAAGGGGGTGACCTGGGAGAAATGGGGCGCACCGCTCGAAGCCTGTGGCTGGGGTCCCTGGTTCGGCAAGGACGAGAAGCAAGTGATGGTGGCCGGCAAGAAGGGATTTATGGAGACGACCGATGGCGGGCAGACCTGGAAGGTGGCCGCCCCGCTTCCGGCCATCAAGGGCTTCGATGCCAACAGATCCGGTTGGTTCCTGAACCTTGGCTGGGATCCGAAGAGTGATACGTTCTACGCGTGCAAGATGGGCGCCGGCGCGTACCGTTTCGAGCGGAAGTAGCTGAAGAGGGAATGACCGAGGAGCCCAGATGCGCGCACCCAACGTGCCACCCATTCTCCGCAGCAGCCGCATCGCGGCGATCCCGGCCTTCATCGCCATCCTCTGGCTTGCCAGCGGACCTTGCTTCGCCCAGACCGCGCGGCCGCTGGGGCGGATCTCCGTTGACCGCGAACACCGCATGCTGCGCGCAGCGGGCGGATCGCCGTTCGTTCCGTTCGGAATGACCTACTACCGGCCTGACACGGGCTGGGCGCCGCAACTCTGGAAGAAGTTCGATCCCGATGCGACACGCCGCGACCTTGAACTCATCAAACGCCTCGGCGGCAACACCATCCGCGTGTTCGTCTCGTTTGGCTCGTTCTATCGCACGCCGGGCGAACTGGATCCCGAAGGAATCGCGAAGTTCGATCGGTTGCTGGAACTGGCCGAGCAGGCCGGGCTTTACGTCCATCCCACCGGGCCGGATGCGTGGGAGGGTTTGCCGCAGTGGGCTCGCGGCGATCGTTTCGCCGATGAGCAACATCTCAAGGCCCTTGAGGATTTCTGGAGACTCTTCGCAGGGCGATACAAGGATCGGCCGGTGATCGTCGCCTATGACCTGCTTAACGAGCCGCATGTTCCGTGGACCACACCGGCCATTGCGGCGCAGTGGCAGAAGCGCACGGGCCGCACCGCGGTGCCCGATCCCAAGGCCGAGCCGGCCGACCCGCAGTTGCTCGACTACCAGCATTTGCGGGAGGAGGTCGCCGAGCAATGGACGCGACGGCAGTCGGCCGCCATCCACGCCGCCGATCCGCGGGCGCTGGTCACGGTGGGCCTGATCCAATGGTCGGTCCCGGCAACTCGCATGAGCGTCGCTCAATATGCCGCATTCCGCCCGGACCGCATCGCGCCGTATCTGGATTTCATGGAGGTCCACTTTTATCCGCTGGCGGCCGGCGCATATCACTACGAGTCAGCGGACGCCGAAGAGCAGAACCTCGCATACGCAGAATCGGTCGTGCGCGAAGCAGCGAAGCCAGGGTTGCCGGTGGTTCTGGCCGAGTTTGGCTGGGGCGGCGCGGCATGGAAGACGGTGGCGAAAATGCCACCGCAGGTGGCGGATGAGGACCAGGCGAAATGGTGCGCGGCCCTGGTGCATGCGACCCGGCCGCTCGCTTGCGGTTGGCTCAACTGGGGATTGCACGACACGCCCGATGCCACGGACGTCAGCCAGGGCACCGGCCTGCTGGCGCGCGATGGCCGGGAGAAACCCTGGGCGAGCACATTCACGAAACTGGCGGGCGAAGTGCGTCAACGACCAGCGATGGCTGGTGACATCGGATCGCGCCCGGAGTTGCCATGGGATGCGTGCGTCACCAGTTCCAAAGCCATGGAGCAGTTCCGCCTCGACTACCGTCACGCGTTCCGCGCCGGCCGCGCCACGACACGGCCATCGGGCGGGTGACGATACGGGATGCTCACGCCGACGCCGCCTTGGCTGCGTGACTGGCGGTAGCCGCCTCCAACGTGAACAGCGTGATCTCCGGCCGGCACCAGTGGTGGTTGCGCTGGCCGTACGCCAAACCGCGATTCACGTAGAGATGCCGGCCGTCCACGCAGTAGTAACCGTGCGTGTAGCGCCGCCGCTTGTGCGGATAGAGCCGGCGGCCGACCGCGGACGTGCCAAGCTGTCGCCCGTGGGTGTGGCCGGAAAGCATCCACTGCCAGGGGTATGGCATAAGCGCAAGACAATTGGCGGGGTTGTGGTTCAGGCAAATCACGGCATCCGCGGCCTTGACGCCGACAAAGGCAAGCTCGGGATCGCTGCTCCCGGTCCATTCATCATCGAGGCCGACGATCGTAAGCGGCGAACCGCCACCGGTCGGCGCCAACCGCCAGACCTCGTTACGCAGGACAATGTGCCCCTGGTCCTGAAGCGATTTCTCAAGATAGTCGGCCCGGCGTCTACCTTCGCGAGGATGGCGCTTGCCGATCATGCTGTAGTCGTGGTTACCCAGTGTGCAGATGACCGGGTTGGCGGCATGAATGTGCGCAAGTAATTTGGCCACACGCCCGGCGTAGTTGTAGCCACCCGTAATCAGATCACCCGTGACGACGACGATGTCGGGCTCGAGATCGTTGACCCAATCCATGAACTGCACGAGATAACGCCGCCAGACGACCGGACTGTAGTGCAGGTCGGAAATCTGCACAATCTTGAGTCCCACCTGCGAGGGCGCCAGACCGCGCAGTGGCATCGCCCGGCGGTGGATCTCGATCCAGCGGCGATTGAGCGGCAACCCGTGCAGGCCGGTCAGGCCGAGGCGGGCCATGGCATCGAAGATGGCCTTGCGCCAGCCGTGCTGGCGTTTCCACTCGGGATGCTGAAGGAAGTCGAGGACAAAACGCATCATGTACCCCGTGGCTCAGCGGAGCATTCCGAGCATCTGTTCCATCTCCGACGCCGCGTGTGTGTCTCCCTTTTTCCTGGCGGCCGCGATGCCGTCGGTGAACGCCAACCGGCCGGCCGCGATGTCGCCGGCCTGCACGTGCGTCTGACCCATCTGGAGGTAGGCCGCGATGTACGCGGGATCCTTCTGGAGCGTCAGTTGCAGTTGCCGCAGGGCCTCGGCCAGGTTGCCGGACTTTTTATGTTCCAGCGCGATGGCGTAGAGCAGAAACGGATCGTCCGGGGTCTTGGCCAGCAGTTGATTGAGTTTGGCGAGTCTGTCGTTGGTCATGGTGATTAACAGCGATGGTAAAGGTTTCGATCCCCGCATTATACGCGACAGAACGACAGGCGGGAAAATGTTTGACCGAGACTGTACAATCGTGATTCGTATTCTGACCGGGATTGGGAGTTTCATGCGATTCTTTCTGATTGACAGAATTACGCGCTGGGAAGTTGGACAGAGTGCCGAAGCCCTGAAGAACATCGCGCTCAGCGAGGATTTCTTCGACGACCACTTCCCACGTCGGCCGGTGATGCCCGGGGTTCTGATCCTGGAGGGGATGGCGCAACTTTCGGGCCTGCTGCTCGAAGCGAGCCTGAAACAGAAATACGGTAAGGATGCCAAGGCGGTGATGACGATCGTTGAGCGGACACGGTTCCGTGAGATGGCCCGGCCGGGAGATACACTGGTTTATCGCACGCGGGTAACATCACTGAATGAGGCCGGGGGCAAGGTGGCCGTAGAGGCGCTGCGCGGCGAGGAAAGCGTGGCCGAGTCAGGAATGGTCTTCGCATTCAAATATGTGGACGACCCGGAGCTCGACCGTCGGCGGCGGGAGCTGATGGCGATGTGGATGGACGAAGCTTCTGAAAAGGGGGAATGACGATGGACGATGACGTGGTCATCACGGGAATCGGGCTGGTAACGCCGCTGGGGCATTCGACCGACACGGTGCTGGCACGCATCCTCGCAGGCGAGTCGGCGGCGCGGCCTGTGGAACTCGGCGGCGCGTTTGCCAAAGCGTGCCCCGTGTGGGCAAAGATTACGGACTTCGACCCCGAACCGCTGGTGCCGGAGCCAAAGACGGTGCGGTTGATGAGCCGGGATGCGCTGCTGGCGACGGCTGCGGCCCGCATGGCAATTCGGGATGCGGGGTTAAGAATCGATACAAAAGTGCCGCCGGTGTCCTCACCGGCGGAAGCCGGAAATGTCGAATCCGCCGGCGCGCCACGACCATACTATCGGCCGCAAGATGTCGGCCTGTTCGGCGCAACCGGACTCGCCGGCGTGCCGCTGGGCGAAGTGGCCCGGCTCGTGGAATCGGCCGCCGATGAATCCGGGCGACTCGACCTGCGAAAACTGGGCGAGATGGGACTGAAGCAGGTGCGGCCCGTGTTGTCGTTCAAGATTCTGTCGAACATGCCGCTCTGCTTCATCTCGATCTTTGAGGGGATCCAGGGAGCCAACGCCATCTACAATCCGTGGGAAGGCCAGGGGGCACAGGCGATCGCGGCTGGAATCAACGCGATTCGCGACGGAGATGCGGAGTGCGCGCTGGCCGGCGGGTGCGATGTGAAAACGCATGAACTGGGGTTGATCGCCCTGAGGCAATGGGGCGTGCTCGACTCGTGGCAACAACATGGCAAGGGCAGCATCCCGGCCGAGAGCGCAGTGTTCCTGGTGCTGGAATCGGCGAGGCGAGCGACTGCACGCGGAACTCGCATTTACGCGCGCATCGCCGAGGTGCGTATGGCGACGGTGAACGGCAGTCGCCTGGAGGCGTACCGCGGGCTCATGCGCAACGCGAAAGCCGATGTGTTGGTGGCCGGGGGCGACGGGGACGTGCCCTTGCGAGAGGCGGAGGACCAGGTGCTGGCCGAAGGACCAGGATTCGACCGCATCATCCGCCCCAAGGAATACGCGGGAAATCTGTACGCGGCAGCGGCGGCCATGCAGGTGGCTATGGCGGCGGTGTTGGCGAAGGACGGCTCGCGTGTGGCCGCACATTGTTTCGGCCACGGCAGCGAACAGGCGATCTTCGTACTGGAGGGACCGCGATGAGGCGGCGCGTGGTCATCACCGGAATCGGCGTGGTCAGCCCGGTCGGCAACGGCCGGGAGAACTTCTGGGCCGGACTGACGGCGGGGCACTCAGGCATCGGGCCGGTGACGCTGTTCGATGTGTCAACGTTCCCGGTGCGCATCGCGGGGGAAGTCAAAGACCTGGACGCGCCGGCGTTGTTACAGCGATTCCCGCAAGTGCGCGGTGAGCGCGACCGGAAGATTCTGCTGGGCCTGGCGGCGGCGGCAGAGGCGATCGAAGATGCTGGACTCTCGTGGCACGGGCTTCCAGCCGGTGTGCCGCGGTACACCGCGGCATCTTCGCTCGATCTCCACGCAGAGAAGAGCCGGTCAGCGGCAGATGTGTCGGAGTACCGACACCATGGGCTGGAAGCCCATGCCACCAGTGCCCTGCATGCGGCCCGGCTCATCGTCGGCGTCGGACTGGAGGCATTTTTCCTCGAAGATCTGGCCTTCACACGTGGGGCAGCCAGCATGGCGGAGGCGCTCATGGGCGGTGTTGATGGCGGCGCTCCGAAACTGCAGACGCCGCTCGACCGGTTGGCGACGCTGATCGGCGACGCCTATGCCATCGGTGGCGGGCGTTTCACTAATTGCTCGGCGTGCGCGGCCGGCGCACAGGCGATCGGACAGGCGTTTCGAGACGTGCGCCGCGGGACGGTCGAGGTCGCACTGGCCGGAGCTTCGGACAGCATGCTCAACCCGCTCGGGCTGGGTGGCTTTTCATTGCTGCGGGTGTTGTCCGCCGAAAATGACCGCCCGGCCGAAGCGTGCCGGCCGTTTGATGTGTCGCGCATCGGCACGGTACTTGGCGAAGGATCCGCCTTTCTCGTGCTCGAATCACTCGAACACGCGACGGCGCGCGGGGCGCACGTGTATGCCGAGATCGTCGGCTACGGCAGTTCACTTGATGCCTATCGTGTTTCGGATCCCGAGCCGGATGGCCGCGGCGCCGCGTTGAGCATGAGCCAGGCACTGCGCGACGCGGGACTTGCCCCGGAGCAGATCGACTGCGTGAACGCCCACGGCACCGGCACGCCCAAGAACGACCTCGTCGAAACGTCCGCGATCAAGCAGGTGCTGGGCTCGCGGGCCAGGCAGATTCCCGTGCATGCGGTGAAGTCGATGACCGGACACATGATCGCCGCCAGCGGGGCGGCCGAGGCCGCGGCGGCGGCACTGACGTTGCACCGCGGGATCGTGCCGCCGACGATCAACCTGCGAAAACCCGATCCCGCCTGCGACCTGGATTATGTTCCCAACGATGCCAGGCAATTCGACGGACAATATGTGTTGTCCAACTCCTTCGGTTTCGGCGGACAGAACGCCAGCATCATCTTCGGTAAAGTGAGGCTGCAATGACCGAACAAGAGGCTCTCTCGCGGCTGCGGCCGCTCATCAGCGAAGTTACCGGATCGGAGGCCGACTCCATCGAGATGGAGCATGGGCTAATGAGCGATCTGGGGGCCGAATCGCTGGATCTGCTCGACCTCAGCTTCCTGATCGAGGATGAGTTTCGCATCCGCATCGAAGCCGATGAATTCACGCGGCAGGCGAAAGAGAAGCAGCCGGGAATGCAGATCGAGCAGGATGGCTACCTGACCGACGATGCCCTGGCCGAATTGCGTGCGGCCCTGCCGGAGATTCCGCCGCATAAGCTTGTGTCGCCGCTGCGAACAACATCGCTGCCGTCGCTGCTGACGGTTTCCGTCTTCGTCCACCTGGTCCAGCGGAAGGTCGCACAAAAGGAGGCTGTCCATGTCAATGCTTGATGGCAAGATCGCCTTCGTCAGTGGCGGGAGCGGCGCGGTGGGCGCGGCTGTCGTGCGCGTGCTCGCCCGAGAGGGATGCCGGGTGGCCTACTCCTACAACAATCACCCGGAGACGGCGAAGAAGCTGGACGCCGAGCTCGGCGACCGTGTGCGGTCGTACGAACTGGATGTCCGCGACGGCGCCGCCTCGGTGACCCTGGCCCAACGGATCGAGAGCGAACTCGGACCCGTGGACATTCTCATCAACAACGCCGGCGTGACCCAGGTGATGCCTTTTGCGTTGATCGAGGAAAAGGACTGGGATCTGCTCATGGATGTGAACGTCAAGGGGATGTTTCTGGTGACCAAGGCGTTCATTCGCGGGATGATCCGACGCAAACGCGGCGCGGTCGTGAACATGGGCTCGCTCGCGGGCATGCGTCTGCTGGAGGTGCCCGTGCACTACGCGACGGCCAAGAGCGCTGTCCTGGGCTTCACGCTGTCGCTGGCCAAGGAAATGTCCCGCTACGGGATCCGCGTCAATGCGGTCGCGCCGGGCATGTTGACCGATGGCGTGAGCGCCAACGTGCCGCCCAAGCAGCAGGAGGAATACAAGCGATTCTGCACGCTCGGCCGGGCGGGAACGCCCGAGGAAGTGGCCGAAACCGTCGCCTTTCTCGCCAGCGACCGGGCCAGCTACATCAACGCGCAAACGGTCTTCATCGACGGAGGCCTCTGATGAAGTTTCGCATGGTGGACCAGATCCTCGCCTGGGAACCCGGGCGGTTGATTCGCGGCACAAAGGCCGTGAGCTTCGAGGAATACTGCGCCCCCCTGCCGCTCGGGTCCGCTCCGGAGTTGCCGGCGTCGCTCGCGCTGGAAAGCCTGCTGCAACTGGGCAATTGGCTCATCATGCTCTCATCAGACTATGCACATGTCGGCTTCGTGGCGGAACTGGGACGCGTTGAGTTTGCCTCAGCACTACGCCCGGGACAGCGAATGACCACGGAATTGTCCGTGCAAGAAAAGGACGGGACGAACTGGCTGCTGCGCGGATCGGGCTGGGTTAGTGGACGCGACGTCGTTCGCGTCGAGGGGATCCGCCTGCAACTGCGACCGCTCGCTGCGTACTTTCACGCCGATGACCTGCGCGTGCTTTTCTCGGAAATCTGCCGGCCGGTGGAGGATGTGCGATCATGAGAGACACCCGGCCGTACACTTACCTCGGCGCCGTCCAGGGCATGTGCCGCCAATGCCGCCAAATCGTTCCATCACGCATCGTGGCCGAGGGAACCGTCGTCTACCAGGAGCGCCTCTGTCCGACCTGTGGCACCGCGCGGGCGAGAATCGCCGACAGCCTCAAGTGGTACATGGAACGGATTGCCACGCCCGTGTCCTGCCGGCCGTTCCAGTCCGAATGCGGCCCCGTTCGCGACGGATGTCCCCACGACTGCGGCCCCTGTGCCTTCCACGCCAACGCCTGCCATCTGCCGGTCTTTTCGATCACCAACGCCTGCAACATGGCCTGCCCCATCTGTTTCACCTACAACCGCGCCAACCCGAAATACTTCATGAGCCGCGACGAACTGCGGCAACTGTTGGACAATGTCATCCGCCGCTGCGGCCCGCTCGATCTCATCAACATCACCGGTGGCGAACCGACACTGCACCCGAATCTCGTCGAACTCCTCGACGAATGCCGCCGGCCGGAGATCGGGCGGATCACGCTCAACTCCAACGGGCTGCGCATGGCGAAGGATGCTGACCTCTGCCGCATGCTGGCCGACCGCGACGTCTACGTGATCCTGTCGTTCGACACATTCGAGCCGGCGCGATCGGAATTGATCCATGGCCGCGATGTCGTTAGCGAGAAACTGCGCGCACTGGACAACCTCCAGCGGCACGACATTGGCGTGACACTGCTCAACGTCATGATCCGCGGCGTCAACGATGACGAGATCGGACGCGTGATCGAGCTTGCCAAACGCCATCCGGTCGTCCGCAGCATCACCGTGCAGACGATGGCCTTCACCGGCCAGGGCGGCGGTCGCTTCGTCACCGGCGAGCACATGCCGCTCGACGGAGCGGCCGGCGCCATCGAAACCGCCACCAACGGCGAAATGCGAAGCGACCATTTCGTTGCCCATCCCGGCGCGCACCCGCTCTGCTATAGCATCGCCTATTACTTCCGCGGCCACGACCGCCTGCGCTCGTTCACGGACTTCCTCACCCCGGCCGAACTGCGGCAGATGCTCGAAGGCGGCTACCTGCTCCAGCCGGCCGACCGCAACGCCGACCTCTTCAAGACCGCCCTGGACCGCCTCTGGGCCGGCGGCGGCGATGATGAACTGCTCCGCCGCATCCGTGGCCTCATCGACGCGCTCTACCCGCCGGGAAAACCCATCGACCGCTTCACGCGACAGCGCCTCGCCGAAGCGCAAATCCTGACCGTCTACATCCACTCTCACATGGACGAAGATACCCTCGACCTGGGCCGCCTAATGGCCTGTCCCGACCAGGTGCCCGACCCCGACGGCCGGCTCATCCCGGCCTGCGCCTACAACCTGTTCTATCGCATGAAGGATCCGCGTTTTTACGATCTCCCGGCAAAGGAGGCCTGATGCTCAGCGAGATTCAACGCGAAGTACATTACCAGTACCGGTCTCTGCGACTGGCTCTCGGGTTCGCCACCGGCCGGTTCATCCACGCCAACCTCCAGGTGACCTACCGCTGCAATTTTGCCTGCCAGATCTGCGATTTCTGGAAGGAGTCCCACTGCCGCGAGGAAGAAATGTCGCTGGCGGACGTGCGTGTGATCGGCCGCAAACTCAATCAGCTCGGCACGCTCATCGTCTCCCTCGCCGGCGGCGAGCCGCTCATCCGCGAGGATCTCTGCGGCATCATCCGCATTCTCAACGACGCAGGCCATTTCCCCATCCTCATCACCAACGGCTGGTACGTGAACGAGACGCTGGCCAAGGACCTCTCGCAGGCCGGACTTCAGGAAATCTCGGTGTCAGTCGACTACGCCGACGCCGCCCGCCACGACAAGCAGCGCGGCCTGGATGGGGCCTGGCAACGGGCCATGCGCGCCCTCGAACTTCTCAACCGCGCCCGGCCGGACACGCGCCATCGCGTCCACATGATCAGCGTGCTCATGGACGACAACCTCGACGACATCGAACGGCTGATCCAACTCTCGCGCGATTTGGGCGTGACCTACATGCTCAGCCTCTACTCGTGGAACCGCGGCGCCAAGACCCGCCGCCTGCCCGACCTCCCCGACCGCAGTGTCACCCGACACCTGCTCGACCTCAAGGCCAAATACCCCGAGTTCATTACGCTGACGTCGTACATCGAGCAACTCGACCGCGCCATCGCCGACGGCGGCATCGGCAACTGCCGCACCGGCCGGCTGCTCATGAACATCGACACGCGCGGCAATGTCTCGCGCTGCACGGAAATGCTCGACCAGCCCGTGGGCAACCTCATCACCGACGATATTACAGAGATTCGCGATCGCCTTTGGCAGCGGCAGCGTGAGCAGAATTGTGCCCAGTGCTGGACCAGTTGCCGCGGCTTCGCCGAGAGCATGATGCGCCCGCCCCGCCTGCGACAGTTCCGCGAGTTCTTCCAGTCCGTCCGGCCGCATCCCAAGCCCGCGGAGACCACCCATGCCTGACGCCCAGTACCTGAGCGCGACAACCTCCACCTGCCGCGAATGCGGCCGGCTCATCCCGGCACAAGTCTGGCTCGAAGACGGCGCCGTCTTCTTCCGCAAACACTGCCCCGAGCACGGACCACAGCGTGTGCGCATTTACGGCGACGCGCAGCAATACATCGATCTTCGCCGTTTCCACCGCGCCGGCTCGATCCCGCGCGAGTTCCAGACCGAGACGACCTCGCCCTGTCCCGGTTCCTGCGGCCTGTGCCCGCAACACGAACAGCACGTCTGCATGCCGATCCTGGAAATCACCGACCACTGCGACATGGCGTGCCCGGTCTGCCTCGTGAAGACACCGGGGACATTCCACCTCGATCGCGCCCAGGTCGGCCGCATTCTCGACGGCCTGATCGCCTCCGAAGGCCAGATCGACGTGCTCAATCTCTCCGGCGGCGAGCCGACAGCCAACCCCAACTTCCGCGAGATCGTCGAGGAATGCACCTCCCGCCGCGAGATCCTCTACGTCAGCGTCTCGACCAACGGCGCCCGCCTTGCCCGCGACGCCGACCTGCTGCGCTTCCTGGCCGACCACCACATCATCATTTCCCTTCAATTCGACGGCACTAGCGAAGTATGCAACCTCGCCATGCGCGGCCGGCACATGCTCGACGAGAAACTACGACTCATCGACGCCGTCGAACAAGCAGGCGGCCGCATGTCGCTCACTCTCACCGCCGCCCGCGGCCTCAACGACAGCGAACTGGCCGCACCCGTCCAGCTCCTCTTCGCGCGGGACCACATCCTCAGCGTCATGATCCAACCGATGGCCTACATCGGAACCGGCGGCCGCATGCCTCGGCCCGACGACGCCCTGACCATCCCTGACATCACGCGCATGCTCGCCGAGCAATGCCCGCAACTCGTGCAAGCCGCCGACTTCTCCCCCCTGCCATGCAGCCACCCGGCCTGCTTCTCGCTGGCGTTTTACCTTCGCGTCTCCGATGACTCGCGCGAGTTCCTCCCCGTGCGCCAACTGCTCGACACCGACCGCTACCTCGACCTCGTGCAGAACCGCGCCCTGCCCGGCACCGACCTCGAGAGTTTCGCCCAAATCCAGGACGCCCTTTACGACCTCTGGTCCGGCCCCGCCGGTCTCGCCCCCGACTCGGCCCGGGCCATGCAGGCCATCCGCCGCATCCTCGACTCCATTAATTCCTGCGGCCGGTTCTGCGCCACCTCCGCCGCCCATGCCGCGGAGAAGTCGATGAAATCGATCTTCATCCACCACTTCATGGACCGTCACAACTTCGATGTCACCCGCGTACGCAAATGCTGCCAGGTCTACCCCCTGCCCGACGGCCGGCTGATGCCCGCCTGCGTGTACAATTGCCTGCGGAGGTAAACCCATGGAAAACACAAAATCGCGTACCCTCCTTGTGACAGTGATGGTGATCCTCACCGGCGTGCTGCCGCTGGCCATTTATTGGCTGACGCTGGGCCGCCTTCCAACGGTCCGCGCGCCGGAGGCACAGCAACTACTCGCCCGGGAGCCTGAGCGTTACACGCTCGTCGATGTGCGTGCGCCGGCCGAGTACGAAGCGGGACACCTTGACCGTGCCGTCAACTGGCCGCTCGATGACATCCGCGCACTCCAGACCGCCCAACTCCCGCCCCATTTCGCCGGTCGGCATCTGCTGCTCCTCTGCACTTCCGGCTGGCGCAGCGGCCGGGCCACGGACCACCTTAACGAACTCGCACCGGGTCTCGCCTCAAACATCCACGGCGGTATGCAGGAGTGGGTCGCCGCGGCGTCCCCATCATGCCCAGTCGGGCTTGCCCTTGCTTCGGCCCATGGTCCCGCCACCGCGCTGCCGCACCGAGATTCCCCCATCATCGAGCAATGGTCGGCCGTCATTACCGGCTTCGGTGTCAAGCCCGTCTACATGCTCCTCAGCCTCGCGATCGTCGCCGTGCTGCTCCGCAGCCGCGCCGCCGACCTTGTCGCGCTCCGTTGGTCGGTGATTTCCTTTTTTCTCGGCGAACTCGCATGCCTGCTCAACTACCTCATTTACAACGAACGCTCCTGGCTCTTCGAATACGGGCACAATTTCGGCATGGTCGCCGCCTTCGCCTTCGCCACCTGGGCGGCCATGGAAACGCTCGACACCCGAGTCGTCGGCTACAGCGCCGAGAAGGACAGGTGCGCATTCCTCCACCTGTGCGGCCGGTGCATAAAGCACACCGACGCCCCTTGCGGATTGCGACGGCTCTTCCTGCTGCTGCTCCCCGCGGCCGCCATCGTGGCCACCATCCCGCTCTCGGCTCCCTACCAGACCGATGCCTACACCACGCGCATCCTGGGAACCCCCTACGCCTACGTGCACGAAGTCATTCACCAGATGTATGAGATCCGCTTCCTGCCCGTGCTCGCGATCCTCTTCTTCACCGCCTCGTTTGGCGTGCTCTGGCTCTACGAGCGACACCCCGTCAGCCTCTCGAAGATCCTCTTCGCCGCCGGCGTTGGCGCCCTCGGCTTCAGCTTCTTCCGCCTGATCCTTCAGGCCACCTTTCACCAGAACCAAGTCTGGCACGCCTTCTGGGAAGAGATCTCCGAATTCCTCTTCACCGCGTTCGTCGCCGCCATCCTCTGGATCTTCCGGCAGCAACTGTTCGAGAGGCGAAAGGAAGTCGCATAGCCGGCGGGCTTGAATCCCAATTCACATGGGCTTATATTACCGTATCTCCGATGAGCCGAGACGCTGTCAGCGCCACGGGTGATTCGTCGGGCGTGTAGCGAAGTGGCCAAACGCATCAGACTGTAAATCTGACGACTTATGTCTTCGTAGGTTCAAATCCTACCGCGCCCATTGAGGAAAACCCTGTCAAATGCCTATGAGAAGCAAGCACCGTAGCAGGCAGCAAGACTCGCGACAGCACCAAAACGGTGGTCCCGGTGGCCATTCGGGCGGCCACGCTGGCTCAGGCCCTAGGAGGCACGACCGGGGACACGAACGCCGCCGGGGAGGCGGAGGGGGCGGCCGGCGAATGCAGGCCGGCCCGATCACCTGTCCAATGTGCGGCGCCGTCGTCACCGATCTGGGTGGCCATATGCGCAGCAAGCACGACGACGCGGAATCGCATCCGCGCGACTGAGCCAGGCTCTACAACGCTCACCATTTACACTGCTGACGACGTCGCCTCCGGACGGCTCGTCCCGCATTGCCAGCAGCGGCTGAACTGACCTTCCATCACTTCAGCGCACTTGGGACACGTCCAGGTCAGCTTCGCCTGGGTCGCGGCGAGTCCCCCGTGTTTCATCTCATTGATGATCTCCATGGCGCGATCGACATCGCTGTCGTCCACCCATACCGAAGGCAACGTCTCGGGCGACGCGGGAATCGAGCCAAGTACTGCTTGCAGGGGTCCACTCTGGATTGTGGCCGGGATTTCTTCCATGTCGAGAAGGCCTTTCACGAAGTGCGCTTCTGCAAGATCCCGCGAGCTGTATACCTGTTGCATGGTGACCTCTGTAAGCTGTAAGTGGTACGGGATTATAGCACCTGGGCTCAGATACCACCCGGACGCATCTGTGTTTCTTCCTGATCCAACCGCCACAACGGACCGCCTCCTGGCAGAGCGTGCAAATTGGCCCATTTGAATGTGCTGAGCGGCGCGATGCCTTCACCGCCGGGAATCGCGCTCGTGCGGTAGCTGTCAGCGTGGCCATCGAAGAAGAGTAAATTGGTGACGTGGCGGTTCTTGTGGCGGGCATTAAGGCGGTTGGCGTTATGGGTCAGGATGAACGCGACGCCATCGAAGGCGATGACGAAACGGGAGTTGTTACGCACATCCGTCACCTTGGGCATGGGATTGGGATTGGAAGGGTAATAATAGCGGCAGGGCACACCCTCATCGCGGTCCGATGTGCCGTTGATGCCGTATGAGCAATAGGTGACCAGGTTCGCCTTGAGCGGAGTCCACGAGCCCGTGCGAAAGTGCGTCTGGCCGATGGCGTCAGTGCGGCTGGCGGGCACGCCGGCCACGGCGCCGCCGTTGACGCTGGTGCCGCTGATGAATTCCTTCAGGGACGACGGACAACTGAACACATTGGGCTCGTTGGGAACCGCGTTCAGGGTGGCGTTGGGGCTGGTCAGATACTTCCCGGCGACAAGGATCGTCGTCCAGTTCTCCTTGTAGTTGTTCGTGTCTGGCATCAGGCCGCCGGCATCATAGGCCAACGGCACCACGTACCCCCGGTTGTCCGCGGCGTAGGCAGCAAATGCCTGGCCGATCTGCCTCAAGTTCGAAAGGCAGGCCGTAGTGCGCGCGGCCTCGTTGGCGGCATTGAGGGTGGGGAGCAGAATACTGACCAGCAGCGCGATGATGCCGATCACCACGAGCAGTTCAACGAGCGTAAATGCGCGAAGGTGTTTCGTGGTCATGTTTGCACCAGCAGCTTTCGACGAGTAACAGATGTGCCGTGGCAATTGTAGCTGCCGGGCTGCGACCGAGCCATGAAAATCTGGAGTTGTTTGCCCCGGGTTGCGCAAATACCGATAATGCGATCAGAGGGAGTGGAGGCAGGGACCGCTCGACGAGGGGTCGGTATCTACGAAGCCGCCCTGCTTCCGGCCAGTTTGCCGGCAACCATGGCCACGCAATCCGCCGCCACGAATCACCGCGATCAAAGATCGCGACTACACAGCGCCGGGGTCCCTGGTTGCGGTCTTGTCAGCGGCGGGGATTCCCACCCCGGGCACAGCGAACGGCTTGTCCTGCTCCGTCCCGTGGATGACCGTCCACATGGCCTCCAGCAGCGGTTCCAGTCCCTGGTGCGTCGCGCCGGAAATCGCGTGGATCTCCTTGCCATTAAGTTGCGCCCGCAGATCGTGTATGGCCGAGAAATCCGTCGCCAGATCAATCTTGTTGGCCGCAATGATCTCGTGCTTCCCCGCCAGTTCCGGCGAGAACGCTTCGAGCTCCTTGCGGATCTTGCGGTAATTTTCTGCCGGACTCGATCCGTCCGACGGGTAGAGTTCGATCATGTGGACGATGATCTTGGTCCGCTCGATGTGCCGCAGAAACCCCAGCCCCAGTCCGGCGCCCTGCTGGGCGCCTTCGATCAATCCGGGGATGTCGGCCATGACCATCCGCCGTTCACCGGACATCTCCACAATCCCGAGCTGAGGCTCCAGCGTCGTGAACGGATAATCCGCCACGCGCGGCCTGGCCGCGGAGACCGCCCGCAACAATGTCGATTTTCCGGCATTGGGCATCCCCACCAGCCCGATGTCGGCGATCAGTTTCAGTTCGAGTTTCAGCCGCCGCTCCTGACCCTCGGTGCCGGGCTCGGCGTAGCGCGGCGCCTGATTCTCGGCCGTGCGGAAGTGCCAGTTGCCCCGGCCGCCCTTCCCGGCGCGGGCTACCACGACCGTCTTGCCGTTGGCGTCCAGATCGGCCAGCAGGATCTTGTACTCTTCGTCGAAAATGAGGGTTCCGGGCGGCACGTAGATCAGCAGGTCATCGCCCGACGACCCGGCCATCTTCTTGCCCATACCCGGCTCGCCGTTGCGCGCCCGCCAGTGATGGCGGCCGGAAAAATCAAACAGCGTGTTCTTGTTCTGGTCGGCGATGAAGACGATCGATCCGCCGTCGCCACCGTCGCCGCCATCGGGCCCGCCCTTGGGAATGTACTTCTCGCGGCGGAAAGATACGCAACCGTGGCCGCCGTTGCCGGCTTTGACCTGGATGATGGCTTCGTCGACGAACATGCAAATAAAGCGTGAAGGCACGAGGCCGGAATCAACCCGCCGCGCGCCTTCATGTCCAAAAGAGATCAACTGTCCGTACGCCCGGTGGCGTCAGACCCGGACGTGTACTTTTCGGCCCTGGAACTCGACCTTGCCGTTCTTGAGGGCAAAGAGCGTGTCATCGCAACCGATACCGACATTGAAGCCGGGATTGAAGCGTGTTCCACGCTGGCGAATGATGATCGATCCCGCGGACACAACCTGACCGCCGTAGGCCTTGACGCCCAAGTACTGCGGATTGCTGTCGCGGCCGTTTCGGGATGAGCCGCCACCCTTTTTATGTGCCATACGTCACCTTCTGAAGTTTGCGAACTTTGCTTGCGAACAACACAACGCCCCGCCGGAAGTCCGACGGGGCGAAAAAATATACTCTGGAAAGCACCTGAAAGCAACTACCGCATCAACCAATCTTCGGTGACCAGTTCCAGCGGGTCGTGCCCGGGACGCACTTCGTCTCCCAACATCAGGTACTCCATCATGAACGTCTTCCACAACACCACGGGCGTCTTCTTGCCGTCGGCGGCCGTCTTCTGTACCTCCACACCCTTGTCATCCTTGAGCATCTGGGCTTCGCCCGACAGGCCGGCCACAAAGATCCGGAATCGCCCCATTTCGATCATCGGTTCCTTCCACACCGCCACGCCGTCGCGAGCCTGGTCAATGCCCACGCGCAGCGAGCCAGCGATCTGGTTCACCGTCAACAGACCCCGATTCTTCTCGCGAAGCCGAATCTCGGCCAGGACCGAATCGGGAATATCCTTGTCCGAGCGAATCACCTCGCCGTTGCCCGTCATCAACTCGAACACGGGCAGAAACGTCTGCTCATCCTTGCTCAGGTTCGTGACCGTGTAGCGCATATACCAGTAGGCCTCGGCCGCTTTGGCGCCCGAAGGCGTCACCACGATCCGCTGCGGCATGGAATGCTCGAACTTGAGCTGCCACGACACGGGGTACGGGTTGGGCTTGGGGTACGCCTGCGAGAGCGAAACCACGCCCGCCAACACGACAAGCATCACGATGGTGGCCGAGATCAAACGCGTCATGGGTGAGAATCTCCGGAGTTTGGGTTGCCCTTGGCAACTTGGCCGCTATTCTTACTGCCTGTGGGGACACTGTCAAATATCCCCATCCTCAAAGGATTCTTCGGCGCGCAGCCCAACGCGCCGGTCATCATTCGGTCTGCGCGCCCGGAGGAGTTCGATTCCGCAGTCCGCCTCCTGCTTGCCTCGCACAGTTACGCCATCGAAGAGCACCAGATCCAGGACTTCGTGCGTATGGCTATCAGCCATCGCAGCGATGCGGGCGGACTCATGATCGCCGAGGCCGCCGGACGCGTGGTCAGCGCCGCAATGCCCGTGACCAGTCCGGGGCGGACCATGCTGATTTTCGTCCCCAACATTATCGCGGGTGAATTGCAGGCCGATACCACACGGCAACTCGTCGAACAGATCTGCGCCCACGGAAGAACCGACGGAATACACCTGGCCCAGGGCCTGCTCGATCCCGACCACTCGGCCGGAATCGCGGTTCTGACGGCCGCTGGTTTCGGACCCATTGCAGAATTGCTTTATCTGCAGGCACATCCTGCACGGTCAACACGAACCGGCGATTTGCCATCCGGCTATCGCTGGGTGTCCTACTCGTCCGCCACACACGCCCTCTTCGCGCGTGCGGTCCTGAGCACCTACCAGCAGAGTCTCGACTGCCCCGCTGTCAGCGGATTACGACATATTGACGACGTAATCGCCGGCCATCGCGCCACGGGTGAGTTTGACCCTTCGATGTGGTTTGCGATTTGCTGCGGCGACGACCCGGCCGGAGTGCTGATCCTCAGTCCCGCACATCATGGCCAGATGCTAGAACTTGTGTACGTGGGCCTCGTGCCGGAGTATCGCGGGCACGGGCTTGGCGATTTATTGATGCGGAAAGCACTGGAAACGGCAGTGGCACGCGGTGCCGCGAGCTTGTCTCTGGCCGTCGACGCGGCAAACAAGCCGGCGTTGAACCTTTATTGGCGACACGGATTGCGAACTGTCGGCCGAAAGATGGCCATGATGCGGGATATTCGCGGAATTGTGGACAAGTCTGGTTCCAACACCGTCTGAATGAAACGTAAATTGAGAGTGAACGAACGCTTCTGTCGCGCAGGCTGCTTCTCCACTTCTTATCCACATTTTTCCCGCGACAGGTGCATGCTGAGTGAAGAGTTTTTTTTTCGCGTGCGTTGTGCCGCAGAAACAGGCCTTTGCTGAGTTGTGTATGAAAATCCGATAAAGAACCGCTTGCCAGCACAGGTGCGGATAGTTATTTTGCCTCTCGTTGATTTGGACATCGTAGTGTTTGGGTGTGGTCGTCGCGGCTGAGAGTGCCGCGACGTACAAGGGCTTAGGATGAATGTTTCCCCGAATTATCCGGGAACCGACTGAAGCGACCTCTTAAACTCACGGATGAGTTGATTCCGAGGCATGAGGCCTTGCAGGTAGCGCCCGTGTTCTGCGCGCCCAGCAGAACACCGCAACACCTGCGGGAACGTGAGCCGGCCAACGGCACGTTCTGAACGGATTCGCCTGCCGCCTGTGTTGCGGCCGGGTTGGTTCGAAGGACTCGAGCGCTAGGAGCTTGCCGTGACCTGCATCGACGCACAGGATCCTCAGTTGACGCGACTGGCGCAAGCCATCGCTCAACGCGTGGGCGCTCAACGCTTCCACGTCTGGTTCAGCAATTCCACCCGTCTTGATTTGAAGAACGAGGGATTGGAAATTGCCGTTCCCAACGATTTCATCAGCGAGTGGATCGGGCGCAATTTCACCCGCCCCATCGAGGACGCGTCGCAGGAAGTTCTCGGTTGCCGACTCCCCATCCGTTTTGCGGTCATGCCGCAGCTCTTCGAACCGCATGCCAAGCACCACGTTGCGGCCGACGCCGTCCCGGTGGCGCGTCCCGCCGAGCCCGCGTTGTTGCAGAAGATCAACGGCAAACACCACGACCAGTTGGCCGCCGTCGCGGTCGCACCACCGCCGCGCGTGCTCGTCACGCCCGTGCGGCATCCCACGCAGGAAGCCAGGCAGCCGGCCGGAGTCTCCTCGGTGTCACGTTTGCGTCATTCGCTGGACACGTACGTCGTGGGCCCGGGCAACCAACTCGCCTTCAACGCCGCCGCCTGTGTCGCCGAATATCCCGGCGCTCAGTACAACCCGCTCTTTCTCCATGGCGCCTGCGGCCTGGGCAAGACCCATCTTCTCCAGGGCATCTGCCGGCTCTTCGCCCGCCACCATCCCGCCAAGCGCTGGGTCTATCTGACCGGCGAGGAATTCACCAATGAATTCCTCGTCGCCATGAAGACCAATAAGATGGACCAGTTCCGTCGCAAAATGCGCGATCTGGATCTGCTGGTCATCGACGACGTGCATTTCCTGGCCGGCAAACGCGCCACCCAGGAGGAATTCCTGCACACCTTCAACTCCATCGAGGCCATGGGCCGCCAGATCGTCATCGCTTCGGACAACCACCCCAAGATGATCGACGAATTCGGCGAGTCGCTGGTCAACCGCTTCGTATCCGGCATGGTCGTGCGCATTGATCCGCCCAACCACGCCATGCGGTGTCAGATCCTGCATCTCCTGGCCGCCCGGCACAGCCTGAGCCTGCCCGCGGACGTCGTCGACTGGATCGCCCGCCGCGTCACCCAGAACGTCCGCGAGTTGGAAGGCGCTGTGACGCGCATCAGCGCCCATGTGAAACTCACCGGCCGGGTTGCCGACCTCGCACTGGTGCAGGAATCCCTTGTCGATCTCGACAAACAACTGATCTCGCCGCTGCGCCCGGAGAACATTCTCCAGGCGGTCTGCAACTACTTCGGTATCGAGATGAAGGATCTCCTCTCCGGCCGCCGCCAGCGGACGATCTCACTGGCCCGCTCGGTCGCCATGCATCTGATCCGCAAGACCGCGAAGCTCAGCTTCCCCGAAATCGGCATGCGGATGGGCAAGCGCAACCACAGCACGGTCATCAGCGCCTGCCGCCGCATGGAGCGCGCCATCTCCAAGAGCGAGTCCCTGGTCTGGACCAGCGCCGTCGGCGAACGCGCCGAGGAAGCCAACGAACTTATTCAGCGCCTGGAGGAACTGAGCCGGTCGATCAATTGATGAGACCCGCGATGGAGATCAGATACTACCTTGACGACGACGGCGAACCGCACATCGTCCAGCATGGAGTGAGCCCGCGAGAAGTAGAGGACGTGCTGCGCAAGCCCTTGGAGGAAACACGAGGGCGCGGTGTCAGCGTGGCGGCAATCGGGCAAACCCGTTCGGGGCGATATTTGCGTATAATCTACTCGCCAGACGACGATGGCGAGGGTATCTTTGTGATTACCGCTTACGACCTGCCGCCCAAGCAGTTGCGGGGCCTGCGACGCAGGCTGAGACGGAGACCATCATGAAGAAGAACGACGACCCGAATCGGTATCCGAAAGGCCTTGACCGCAAGAAGGTCGAGGACTTGATCGAGTATTACGAGAACCAGAGCGATGCCGAGGCGATCGCCGAGGCCGAGGCCGCGTATCGCCGTCGCACCACGTCGTGGGTGCAAGTGCCAGTGAAACTTCTTCCGGCAGTACGGCGGCTCATCGCACGCGGGGTGTGATGCCGGCGCGGATTATTACGAGTGCAAATCCACACGGGAATGATTTAGCCTATCACCTCGTTCTAAACCACTTTCCAAGCGGTTAAGCCGGGCGCACCGGAAGGATGCTGAGAACCGACTCAACGATTTCACGCACCCTGGGGTCGGGGTCTTGCAGCAGGGGTCGCACGATTTCCACCGTCTGAGGATTGATGGCAATGGCACACGTCAAGCCGCTAACGGCTCGGCAGCGTACAACGGGATGCTCATGCTGGAGTAGCCCCACCAGCGCGTCGAATCCTACCTTCCCAAACGCCACAATGTAGTGGCCAACATACCCACTCGATCGTGCCCCTTCGGGGCAAACATCCTGCAACGCCTGTACGAGCAATGGCACCGCACGCATTTCCTTCAGCTCGGCCAGCAACTCCGCTGCCGTACCAAACACCCAAAAGGGCCTGCGTTGAAGTATGTCCAATAGTGGTTCGGGCAAAACTTCCGGGGCCAGGACTTTGAGGGCGGACATGGCCCTCGCACCGACAGTGTTGTTCTCGTTCAGCCTTGCCAGGAGCGGCTCGACCGCCCGCCGATCGCCAAGTTTCCCCAAGGCAGTGATCACTTCGCCGTGGATGATGTCGAAATCCTCCCGGGCGAGCATGGCCAACAGTTCGTCCACCGACCACGATTTCAGCGGCTTCCCAAACACCATCTCTTGGCGAGGTTTCTTCCGCTTCTTAACCCGCCGCTTCGCACTGCCTGCGGAACCGATGTACTCGTCCGGCAGAGACCCCTGAACACCGACAGGCTGTTTCCACTCGATGCCGGCCAGTTGATGAAACTCCGCCTGCATCATCTCCAGAAACGAGCGGTATCGGCGAACCCCGGGGAGCCAATTGGCGAAAAACCACGCTTCCCATTCGCCGTCCTTCGAGACCACCTGCGGATTGAGCAGATACACTGCCGCGTCGCCGACCTCACTGATCTGCAGCGTTTCCTTGAGGTGCGGCCGCCTGAAGTCCTCAGCACGTTGCCCGTAGCCGAAATACTCCTCATCGCAGACATCGGCGTCGGAGCCATATGGCGTCGGTCGCGTGTACGCGGAAATCCAATCGCGATGGCCAGTGCGAAACCACACCAAATCCTCTGTACCCCAAATGCGCTCGATGGCTTGGGTGGCTCGTCGCCAACCGTTGCTGACTTTGAGGAATGCGCGGAACGATGGCGGAAGCGGTATCCCCAACCGCTGCTCGGCGGCAGCAAGCTGCTGATCCGTGGCCGGCGCAAACCCGAGCCATCCCGACGACCGCACGTCCGCCGGCAACTGCTCGGCCAATGGCGACACCAGCACGTAGTCGTTCCACTGTTTCAAGAGTTTCGCCCAGTTGATTTCGCCCATAACCGCGCTCCACTTTCACAAATGGTTCATTCCCAAAACCGATAAGCAGGCAGTGGCTTACGCGAGTTCCTTGCCCACGGGTGCGAAATCGACGCGCTTCGGGGGTTTCGTGTAGTTCCTCAGAAGGTCGTTGAGTTTGTAGCGATCGCGCCGACGGAGTTTTGCGTCGATGACCTTAAGATCGTCGATCTCAACCATTGTTCCCGCGACGATGCCCCGCTCAGAGGTGAACGACTTCGGCAACTGAATGCCAAGACCATCGCCCCATTTGCGAACTTTCACCAGATTCGGCATGGTGTATCTCCTTCAGGTATACAGAGTGATACATGGACCGTGCGGCATGGTCAACCGAATCCCGTTAGTAAAGCTCTCTTGACTAACGGACGACCTTAGATAAGACTTCTTTACTAAGCTTCCCCGCAAGGAAAGGATCG